>OMIR01000083.1 GCA_900299125.1 Nitrosopumilales archaeon
ATCTGGAATGCGTGAAGTCTTTATCGAAAATCCAGATGTGAAATGGGATGACATTGGAGGTTTAAAGGATGTAAAACAACAGCTTCAGGAGGCAGTGGAGTGGCCAATGAAGTATCCTGCACTCTATGAAAAGTTAGGCCATAGAATGCCACGAGGAATTTTACTTCATGGTGCAAGCGGTGTTGGTAAGACACTTCTTGCAAAGGCAGTCGCCACAGAGAGTGAAGCTAATTTTGTCTCTGTAAGAGGTCCTGAGTTATTATCAAAATGGGTCGGAGAATCTGAGAGGGGAATCAGAGAGATATTCAGGCGTGCAAGACAAGCATCCCCTTGTGTTGTATTCTTTGATGAAATCGATTCAATTGCACCGATAAGAGGAGCTGGAGCAGAGACAGCAGTTACTGAACGTGTTGTCAGTCAATTACTAACAGAATTAGATGGGATGGAAAACATGCATGGGGTAATTGTCCTAGCTGCAACTAACAGAGCAGACATGATAGACCCAGCTCTGCTAAGACCTGGCAGATTTGACAAAATAATACAAATTCCGTTACCAGATAAAGACAGTAGGAGACAGATTCTAGATATAAACACAAAGAGTATTCCCGCAGTTACTGACAAAAATGATATTGATTATGTCAATTTAGACAAAATTGCAGAAATTACTGATGGAATGTCTGGAGCAGATGTAGCTGCTATAGCCAATACAGCTGTATCCATTGTCATTCACGAGTATTTAGATAAACATCCAACAAAAGAAGAGCTTGAAAAGGCATCTAGTGATGCTAGAGTCACTATGAAACACTATGAAGAAGCAGTCAAAAAGGTAAAGACTCAGAAAGACCTTAAGATTGGCCAAAAAATCGCAGTGCCATATTACCGATAATTAAAATACAAACAAAGTTCAGTTTTTCATAAATGTCTGAATATAGAGGATATTATGGTAAGGCCTTGGATTTTCTCAAGCAGAATAAGGTCAAAGTTGGTGATACCATTCAGTTCACAACAAATACAGAGCAGGTAGCTACAATCATGCCAAGATATGAACACAGTGATGATTCCCACATTGTTGTAAAATTCAAAAGCGGTTACAATGTCGGTCTCAATATAGATACGATAAAGAAAATAGAATTCGTCTCTGATATGAGCTTGGAGCAGACGAAAAATAATACAATCAAACATAATTCCAAACTACCAAAAATTCTTCTTTTATCCACTGGTGGAACCATAGCAAGTAGAATTGACTATAGAACTGGAAGTGTCACACCAGCACTTACGGCTCAGGAATTAAACGCTTCAGTGCCAGAGTTAGCCGAAATAGCGAATATTGATGCCGAGGTATTATTTTCAGAATATTCAGAAAATATCACACCTGATCAATGGATTGGAATTGCAAAAAAGCTAGATTCGCTGGCAAAATCAGAATACGCTGGAATCATAGTGGCTCATGGAACGGACACGATGCAATATACTGCTGCATTTTTGTCATTTTCACTATCAGGTTTTCCAAAACCAATAGTTCTGGTAGGTTCTCAGAGATCATCAGATAGACCTTCATCGGATGCTGCACTAAATCTAATTGGAGCTGCAAAATTCATTGTAAAATCTAATCCCATTGGAGTTTTTGTTGCTATGCATAACTCAGAGAATGATGATTATGTTGCGTGTCATCTTGGAACTCGCGTTCGAAAAAATCATACAAGCAAAAGAGATGCATTTGAAACAGTTGGTGATAAACCTGCTTTCATAGTATCTAATGATAAGATAATTCAAAATTTTACTGATCAGTATTTTGGAAATAAGGATTATTTGCCAAAAATAGGATTAGATCCTAAAGTCGCATTAGTAAAATATCACCCAGGTTATGATCCGAAAATATTTGAGAATTTAATTGATAACGGATACAAAGCAATAATCTTTGAGGGTACAGGACTAGGTCATGTTGGTAGGACAATGTATGATGTCATTAAAAAAGCAAAAATTCAGAAAGTGTTTTTGGGAATGACATCACAGTGTATGGATGGTAGGGTAAACATGTCGATATATGAGAGTGGAAGAGACTTGATGCAAATGGGAGTAATTCCTTTATCAGACATGATTTCTGAAATTGCACTTGTAAAGGCAATGTGGATACTTGGTACTGATGCTAAAAACATTGAAAATATAATGATAAAGAAAATTGCATCTGAATTTAGGGAATAAGATTTAAGGCAAATACAGATAGGTTTTGTGTGGAACCTCAATTAGATAAAATCGGGCTTAAGGTTGGCCTTGAAATACATCAACAGTTAGCCACTAACAAAAAATTATTTTGTAGTTGTAAACCAATTGAACAGGAAAATTATCCAATACAATTTACTAGGAAATTGAGGCTTGCAAAAAGCGAGCTTGGCAAATATGATCCTGCTGCTCTTTTTGAATCATCAAAATCAAAGCAAATCAGGTATTATGCAAATGATCAAAGTAGTTGTCTTGTGGAATTTGATGATGAGCCACCGCATCCATTAGATCAGGAGGCAAAAAATACTGCCTTGATCATAGCTTCTGCACTAAATTCGAATATTTTTGATGAGAGCTATGTTATGAGAAAGATAGTAATTGATGGTTCTAACACATCTGGGTTTCAAAGAACAATACTCGTATCGCAAGGCGGGCATATTGATGTTGAGGGCAAAAATGTTGGGATACAAACAATTTGTCTTGAGGAAGATGCTGCAAAACTACTAAAAGATACTGAAGAACATCGAGAATATTCCCTAGATAGACTTGGAGTACCTCTAATCGAGATTGCTCTAGAACCAGTCAATGGTGATCCACTTTTCGTAAAAAAAATTGCGTTGACTCTTGGTAGATTACTTAGAGTCACACGGCGAGTCACTCGAGGGATAGGTTCAATCAGACAAGATGTGAATATCTCAATTTCTGGTGGAGGAATTATTGAAGTAAAAGGAGTACAACAATTAGAACAACTTGAAAAAGTAATTTTGTATGAAGCGAAACGTCAACATGGATTACAGATAATTGCAGAGAAACTAGAAAAAATTAATCTCGACACAATATCAAGAGAGCAAAGTGTTGACATAACATCATTTTCCGCAGATTGCAAGTCCAAGATAATTCAGAAATCAATCAATGATTCTCATGTGATCAAGTCTTTAGGAATTAAAAATTTTGCCGGGATATTTGGATATGAGCCATATGAAGGGATTAGATTAGGAAAAGAATTAGGACAGCAAGTTAGATTTTTTGGAATTGGTGGAATCTTTCATTCTGATGAGCTTCCAAATTATGGAATAGACCAGGACTATATCGACAAATTGCGAGATCTATTACAGTTAGAAAAAACAGATGGGTTTCTAATAATTGCAGGACCTAAGGATAAGATAGATTTTGCACTCGATGCAGTGATTACCAGAATCAAAGCAGCCAAAAATGGAGTTCCCGCAGAAACTCGTGCTGCTACTAATATCGGTGAGACTGTATTTTTGAGACCAAAGCCTGGCTCATCAAGAATGTATCCTGAAACTGACATTCCACCAATACTGACAGGTAAACAAGAGTTGGAATTTGCGCAAAGAAATATTCCTAAATCATGGGATGAAACCATATCAGAACTGCAAAAAAAATATGGATTAAACTTTCAGCTAGCAGAACAAATCTTTGATTCTGATTATTTGGAATTATTTGAGTCAATTTGTATAGAGTATAAGAATCCAAATTTCGTTGCCTCTATTTTATGCTCTACCATTACAAATCTTCAAAGACAGGGATTAGACCAATCACTGTTGAATCCAAACCATATTATCAGAACATTTGGCTTATTATCTGAAAATAAGATTGCAAAGGAGTCTATAGAGATAATTTTTGAAAAAATAATGTCAGGTACAATAAAATTGCCTGATGAATTTGTGCAGACTCAATCGGCCTTTGACGATATTGAATTGGAAAAATTTCTAGATGAACTAGTTCATGCAAATGTTACAGTAATACAAAAACAAGGTACTCATTCATCAGGAATGCTTATGGGAATTGCAATGAAGTCTCTTCGAGGTAAGGTTTCAGGTGGAAAGATTAGTAAAATATTAGAATCTAAGATTGCAAAAATATTAGAAAAATAAGAAAAATTAGTTATTCTAACTTTCTTTTTCCAGTTCCTCTGCCTGTTGAGACATACCTACCTTTTGAGGAAGGTCTCTCTGTTTCTGGAGTATCGCCTAGCTTCCTTTTGCCAGTACCACGACCAGAGACAACATATTCATCGGATGCTTTTTCTTTCATTTTTTTCTGGTATTCTCTGAATTTTTCTCCAGCCCATTTTTCATCGTCAGCTTCTGTTACTCTTCGTGATGTTCCCCTGCCACCAACTTTAATGATTTTTCCCATTGGCTGTAAATAGAACTAACTATTGTTTAAAGTTGTTCATGGTTGAAAATTTATTTTAGGAATATGCGGGAGGTGGGATTTGAACCCACGAACTCCTAGGAGATAAGGATCTGAACCTTACGCCGTTGACCGGGCTTGGCGACTCCCGCAATCATTGGTCTTTGAATCCAAAATAAAAGTCATTTATTGATTAAAAAGTAGAAGTGTATGATTGGAATTCAAAGAAATATACTGTAATAACTGTAAAAAAATACTCGGACGATACAATGTGAGATATTTTTCTGACGTAAAGATTGCAGAACTAATCAAATCAATACATAGTATTCATTATAGAGATGGGCATCAGATCTTAATTAGAAAAATAATAGATTAATCAAATGTTTGGCCAAATTTTTCAAGTAATTCCTTTTGAACTTTATTCAGTTTTTTTGGAATTTCTATTACCAATCTGACATATTGATCGCCTCTTCCTCTGGAATTCATAAATGGGAGACCCTTACCCTTTAACTTCGAAATGGTATTAGGCTGAGTGCCTTCTTCTACTTTGATCTTTTCAGGTTTTTCTAGAGTAGGAACTTCTATAGTTCCACCAAGACATGCCTCGACAAAAGAGATCTTTGCATCATAGAAAATGTCAGCTCCATCCCTTTTGAAATCTGGATGTGTTTGAACCTTGACACGAATTATAAGATCACCATTTTGGCCGTGTTGAATAGAATCACCTTCGCCAGAAATGACATAATCACCATTATCGATTCCTGGTGGGAGATCAAACGAGAGATGTTTGATGCCACGAGTATTTCCCGTGCCCTTACATCCAGAGCAAGGTTTAGAGATGAATTGTCCTAGGCCATTGCACTTTGAACATGGTTGAACAGTCACAAAAGTAGAAAATCCCATATTTCGTGAAATTCTTACCTGACCCTGACCTCTACAGGAAGAACAATTCTCCGGTCTGGTACCAGAAGCACATCCAGAACCATTACAATCTTTGCACTCTATGTTTTTTTTAATGTCGATTTCTAGCTTTTTTCCTCGAAAAACATCTTCCAGAGATACTGATACTTCATAAAGTAGATCTTGCCCTCTCTGTCTTGAAAATCCGCCAAAACCTCCACTTCGACCAAACAATGAATCGAATATAGAGTCAAAACCGCCACCACCGAAATTAGAAAATACTTCATCAAAGTTTCCACGAGCCCCAGAAAAGATATCTTCTGTCGAGTACTTACCATCAACACCGGCATGCCCATATTGATCATAGAGTTTTTTCTTCTCAGGATCTGATAATACAGCGTATGCTTCAGAGATTTCTTTGAAATGTTCTGCTGCCTCCGGAGATTTATTTCTGTCCGGATGAAATTTGAGTGCAAGTTTTCTATATTGTGATTTTATAGAATCTGCAGTATCTGATTTTGATACTCCCAACACCTCATAATAGTCACGTTTTGCAGACATTTCTTATTGTAATTAATTAAATGGTAACTAGTTTGTTGGTCCTTGATCCTGAGTATTTTGCTCAGATGGTCCAGATTTTTCCCCTTGTTGTGGTTGTTGTTGGACATTTTTGTATAGATCGGTAGTTATTTGGTTTACGAGAGACTTGAGGGATTCAAGTTTTGGTTTAATTTCATCAGGCGATTTATCAAGAGATTCTTTAAGTTCCTTGACAGATTCGGAAATTTTGATTCCTTGTTCTTGGGTAAGTTTGTCTTTTAGGTCTTGTGTTAGAAGCTTCTCAGTGGTGTAGACAAAACTTTCTGCCTCATTTTTAATATCGACTGATTCTTTTTTCTTTTTATCCTCGTCAGCGAATTTTTCTGCATCCTGCTTGAGTCTGTCAATTTCTTCTTTAGAGAGCTTTGTTCCTGCTTGGATGGTAATTTTTGCTTCTTTTGATGTACCTAGATCTTTTGCAGTAACATTGATGATTCCGTTAGCGTCAATATCAAATTTAACTTCGATTTGAGGAACTCCTCTTGGTGCAGGTGGTATTCCTGCAAGATTAAAACTACCTAGAGAAACATTATCAGCTGCCATTGGTCTTTCACCTTGGACGACATGTATTGTGACTGCAGTTTGATTATCTGCAGCTGTAGTAAAGACCTTAGTTTTTGAAGTAGGAATAGTGGTGTTTCTTTCAATTAGAGGCTCCCTTAGTCCGCCCAGTGTCTCAACACCAAGTGTGAGAGGAGTAACATCTAGTAGAACAATATCACTAGTTACATCACCAGCTATTATTCCAGCTTGGATAGCTGCACCCATTGCAACTGCCTCCATAGGATCTACACCAGATTCAGGACTCTTACCAATAACATCTCCCACGAATTTTTTTACCATTGGAATTCGAGTAGGGCCACCAACTAGTACAATCTTTGAAACATCTGCTGCGGAAAGTTTTGCATCACGTAATGCATTGTCAAGTGATGTTCTGCAACGTTCTACAATTGGTCGTATTAATTCTTCGAATTTGGCTCGAGTTAGTTTAAGTTCCAAGTTCTTTGGACCTGAAGATTGATCATAAGAGATGAACGGTAAGTTGATGTCAGTTTCCATAACTGTGGATAGTTCTATCTTTGCTTTTTCTGATGCCTCACGAATTCTAGTCATTGCAGTGCTATCTTTAGTTAAATCAATACCTGTAGTTTTGCGGAATTCATTGACAACATGATCAATTAGGACCTTATCCATGTCTGTACCGCCTAACTGTGTATCTCCTGATGTACTTAGTACCTCAAAGACACCACCTCCCATTTCCATAATTGTTACATCAAGTGTTCCACCACCTAAATCAAAAACAAGAATCTTCATGTCTTGGCCTGCTTTATCGAGTCCAAAAGCCAATGAAGCTGCTGTTGGTTCGTTGATAATTCTTACAACATCAAGTCCAGCAATGGTACCAGCATCTTTAGTAGCCTGTCTTTGATTATCATCGAAATAAGCAGGTACTGTGATTACTGCCTTGTCGACTGGTTCTCCGAGGAATGCCTCAGCATCTTTTTTGATTTTTTGTAAAATAAACGCAGAGATTTGTTGTGGTTTGTAATCTTTACCTTGAATTTTAAATATATAATCAGAACCCATTTTTCTTTTTGCCGCAATGATGGTATTATCGGGATTTGTGACGGCTTGTCTTCTTGCTGGCTCACCAACTAATAGCTGACCCTCTTTAGTAAATGCGACAAAGGATGGGAATGCTTTTCCTCCGATGGATGTACCCTCTGCAGCTGGAATCAGGGCAGGTTTGCCACCCATCATTACTGCTGCAGCAGAGTTACTTGTTCCAAGATCGATTCCGATTATTTTTGCCATTTTTTCACCATTGATTATTGAGATTTTTTTGATATTTCGACTAGTGTCGGTCTAATTGTCCTATTATGAGAAATATATCCTTTCCTTAATTCTTTTGTAATGGTGTTATCATCCAAAGAGTCATCATTTATCACAGTAATTGCCTCATGTAAATTAGGATCAAATATTTCACCTAACGCCTTGATTGGGATAACGCTATAACTCTCCAATAGCGAGTCTATGTTTTTTAAAATTCCATCTATTCCTTGGGCTTCTGGATTTTCTTTTTTTAGAATTTCTTTGGCGCGTGATAGATCATCATATATGGTTAGGAACTGTATCATGAATTTGTCAAATTTTTCTGCAATTCCTTTTTGAATGTCGGATTGGGTCTTGCGTTCTAGATTGATATAATCAGCAAGTGAGCGCTTAAGTTTATCTTCACAATTAATGAGATTTTGCTTGAGCTCAGTAATTTCATCATTTGGTACTTGTTCTTCGTTAATTGGAATTTGATTTTCGTTTTGCTCAGACACAGATGAGGATTTTTTGCATTCTAGTTTTATTCTTTGTGTGAAATTTCACAGAGAGGGTTTCCTTTGATGATTATCATATCGTTATCTTTCTTTTTGTTAAGTCGCTCATAATCAGATTTAGAACATATTACGAGAATTGTTGTTTTATCATTGTGAAAAAGATCTAGATTAGGATCTTCATATGCCTCAACATCTCCAATATAGTCACGTAATTTGATAATCAAGTTCTGAAGCATCTCTATTTTATCACCGCGCATTTCATGTTGATCTAGAGACCAAGATAATGCAATTTTTGTTCTGCTTGCTTTTAGATCATTTTTCTTTAATGTTGATCGAATCTCGTCTATGAGTCTTTTTATGTAACCATCAATTCCTTTTAGACTACCATTGATAAGATACATCAAAGTATTTGCACCCTCAAATGAAGTTCCAAGTGAACGCAAGTCAAATAATCCGTTAACCATATCATCAAGAAATAGATTTTGAAAATCATCAGATTGTAAATCTGTTTTCGTAATTTCATCTTGCGCGAATTTGCATACCTCTAGAATACTGCATAGACTAGAAAATCTTGACAGTACATTTATCGCATGAAAATGTTCTGATGATGAAATTCCTACAAACGATAATTCCTTTTTGGAATTTGACAATAAATTTGCAAGACTAGGATCTTGTTTATTATTAAATGAGCCTATTACTTTGGGTTGTTGATGCCCACCTCCAAGTGGGTAATAATAGTATGAGATTGATTTTCCCACTTCAAGTCCAGTTACATGTTCTAGTAACGAAATATTTTCACTATTTCCACCAATCCCTGTTGGTAATGTGAATACAACAGAGCTACCTTTTTTGAGTGAAGATGTTGCATCTTTGAATTTTGAATGAACTTCGGTTTTTGTTTCTTGACCTGTTTTTCTAATTCTTGGAGCAAAAATGAGATATTGAGCTTTTGAAATTGCAATATCTATTGGTTCCATTGCAAGTAATGGTTCATCCTCTTTAAGCGAAGAAACATTTGGATATGTCTTTGCAATTTCTGCTTTGAGGGAAATTGCAGATTGGGAGGATTCATCAATTATGAATACATTAGCGCCAATAATTGCCATCTGACATGCAATAGAATAACCCTCAGTACTAAGACCATAAACTACCACTCTATCAGAAGCCAATTTAATTGGGCTAGGCACAGCACTAAGAAAAACTTATTGTATCAAAACTAGGTAGATTTGTTGTCTTGAAGATTTGGTTTGACATACTGACACCAAAACAAATCTTGTTTTTTGAACCAATGATAAGAAGATTAAGAAAAAATAATTTAGTTATGTGTACAACTAGAAATTATCGCGAAGTTAACGAGTTATCAAAGCTGAAAAATTTGAAGCTAGTAGTTGTTGGAAAACATGGTGGCAACACCAAGTATGGCAAGCTTGACGCATCATTGAAAAGATCCGTGAGTCTGAGTTCATTAGTAGAAAAATTCAAACCAGATGTTTTGGTAAGCTTTTGCTCACCAGAGGCCTCACGTGTTGGTTTTGGTCTTGGAATAAGACATTATGCGTTTTGTGATTCACCACATGCTGAAGCAGTAATGAAATTATCTATTCCATTTGTTGACAAACTCTTAATTCCTTGGATAATATCAAAAAATGAATTTACAAGATATGGAATAAAACAGAGAAACATTATCACTTACAAGGCTATTGATGCTTCAGTTATAGTCAGAAATGCAATCAGAATCAAACGCCAAAAAAACAAGAGAAAAACAATTCTAATCCGGGTAGAGGAAGAATACGCAGCATATGCCCAAAAAAATAATCACTCCACAGAAATAATTCAGAAAATTTTAGAGAATTTTCCACAGCATAACATATTGGTTCTTCCAAGATACAAATCTCAAATTGAAATTATCAGAAAAACAGTGAAAGGTAGGATAAAAATTTTGAATAAAGCGGTAATTGGAAGCGAGGTATTACAGAAGGTAGATGTCTTCATAGGATCAGGAGGTACTATGACTGCAGAAGCTGCTCTACTTGGGATTCCAACAATATCATACAATGCAGTACCAAATTTGATCCAAAACTTTCTTGTCAGAAAAAAACTAGTTAATTTGGAATCTAATCCAGATAAAATAATTTCATTAATTTCAAAGTTCCTTGTAAGAGATAACAATTCCTTACAAAAAAATGCGCAAAAAACTTTGATATCAATGGAAGATCCTTACAAAAAACTTAACCAATTAATCAGAGAGAAATAGAAAATATCAATAATAGGAGTTTTTGAGAAGTGTTTAAAGGAAGCCCGGTAGTGTAGCGGTCAAGCATAGGGGCCTTTGGAGCCCTTGACCCCAGTTCGAATCTGGGCCGGGCTACTTGATTTTACATATTTAGTTTCGTTAGAAATTTTATTGCAATTACAAACAAGATTGTTGCGACCCCAACTAATACTGCCATTTCCATCATCACAAATTCATTAAAAGTTCCAAAAATTCCGGCTCTGATAATATCAACTAGGTATGTAAGCGGATTAAGATAGAATCCTGTAGCCAGAGGTTCTGGAGAACCTTGTGCAGGGTAAAAAGCAGTACTTACAAAAGCAAAAAAGAGAAAAACGGTATTAATGATGACATTAAAGCCTTCGCTTGAACGTAATCTAGTAGAGATTATTGATGCTATGGAACCAAACAAAATTGAACCGACGATAGAAGCAAAAACAAGAAATGGAATTGTAAATAAATTGAATTGCACTGTTTTGAAAAATAGTGGATATCCGATTGATGTGATCAAGGCTGCACTGAGTAATCCAACAATTGCTATAGTGTAGACATTACTCAAAATGTAGTGGCTTCTTTTGAATGGTCCGACCAAAATTTGTTCAAACATTCCATGTTTTCTATCATTCCATATTATGATTCCAGAAACTAATGTGCTGTTCATTATGTTGAATCCAATCATGCCAGAAGCGATAAATGCTGGATAATCAAGAAACATTCCTCCAAGAGGTACAGAATCTATAAGTGATGTATAAGCAAATCCTGCTACGAAAATATAGACTATAGGAAACATCACCTGCCAAACCAAGAATCCAGGATTAAGAGAAATCGTTAGATTTCTGTTTACTAGTCTAATTGTTGGATGCATTATTCTCCGTCACCATTTTAAGAAAGATTTCTTCAAGTGTAGTGGGCATAGCTGAGAGATCTTCAATTGTAATATTATTTTCAATAAGAATTGATAGAACTTGAGATAGTACAATCTCAGCTTTACTTGATTGTATTATAATATCGGTTTCAGTATTAAGGTCAACTGAGCATCCTGGAATCTCATATAGAAGGCTTGCCAGATTTTTGCGTTTATCTTGTAGACGAATTTTAATTGTTTTTTCTTTTCCAAAAGTTGTTTTGAGTTGATCTGGAGTATCGACAGCAAGAATTTTGCCCTGATTAATAACTGCAATTTCATCACAAAGATACTCTGCCTCTGTTAAAACGTGAGTCGTGTAAAATATAGTCAAACCTGTTCTAGCTTTGTCTTTTAGAAAATTCAGTAGTTTACGTCGAGCACCTGGATCCAAACCCACTGTAGGCTCATCTAAAAACAGTAATTCCATTTCATGCATAAATTCACGTGCAACCTGAACACGACGACGCTGTCCAATAGATAGATCCTCATTTTTTTTCTTTCTTATATGCTCCAAGTCAAAAACTCTGATTAGTTCTTCAGTTCTCTGCTTTCGTATATTTTTGTCTACATCCCACATCATGCCATATTTTTCTAGGGATTTTTCCACTGATAGGTTTGGCTCATAGCTTGGTTGTTGCAATACAACACCAATCTTTTTTCTTACTTCAAGCGGATTCTTAATTGCATTAATTCCCAGAATTTCAATTTGTCCACTTGTTGGAGTAATCAAGGTTGTTAATAGTTTGATGGTAGTAGATTTTCCTGCTCCGTTAGGTCCTAAAAATCCAAATATCTTTCCAGGTTTTACATCGAGATCTATTCTATTTACAGCAATAAGATCTCCATATGATTTGAAAAGGGATCTAGTTGTAATTGACATAATTCTAGTGTGTTCCTATCTCTTAATTTAGATTAGTGAAAATCTTATTAGTACACCGGATTATTCAAGATTAAATTGTCAGAATTTGATGCATTGTTATCAAAACTCTTGGAACTAAAACCGGAAATTACAAAATCCGATGTAGAATCCATGATTGCCATGAAAAAAGAAAAGATTGGTGCAGGTTATCTAACTGACCAAGGTGCCTTGTTCTTAGTTGCTTCAGATCTGGGAGTTAAAATTTCAGAACCTCCAAAAAGCGAAATTTCAATAAGAGACCTTCATGCTGGAGCAAAAGAAGTTACACTTAGAACTAGAGTACTGAATGTATCTCCAAAAAAACAGTTTTCGAGAAAAGATGGTTCCCAATTTTATCTCAGAAACATGACCGTGTATGATAATGATTCTGCCGTTGTTGTGAAGCTCTGGGATGAAAAGGCAAATCTTCCAGAGATGACAAACATCAGTCCGGGCGACTTGATCAAAATAATAAAAGCATATGTTAAATCGGATCTCAACGGTCAGTTAACTGTCAATATAGGTTCTGGTTCAAGCATTGAAAGAACAGAGACAGAAAGTGGAATTCCATCAATCGATTCTATAACCAAAGATGTTTCAGGATTAAAAGAAGGAGATAACAATATTGTAGTCTCTGGAGTCCTTGACGGTCCAGTTACCTTTTCTGAATTTACAAATTTTAAGGGAATTCCCGGAACTGCATTACGTCTAAGACTTAGGGGTAATGATGGTCGTTCGATTAGAGCAGTGCTGTGGGGAAAAACGAATTCGGACATACCAAAAGTAATACCGGCAGGATCTAAGGCAAGATTAATAGGCGTTAAAACAAAAACCAACCAGCAAGATTTGGAGATTCATGGAAATGAATCAACGATTCTTGAAATTCAGGGTCAAAAACAACTAGAGCCACTAGTAATTAGAATTTTATCATCCACTAAAAATGAGAACGGTCAAAAGATGATTTTAGGAGTTGACAAATTAAAACAACTCTATAATGTTGTTGATACTGCTGACATTACTGGTTCATTTCCACTAGAGGATGTTTTGGAATGTATGCCATCAAAGATTTATGGTAATAATGTGACGATAGATTCTGAATCCTTTGTTAGAAAAATAGACGATGATTTGCCAAAGCTTGCAGAACTTAGAACCAAAATAATTGATATCAAAGCAGACAATAACACTTACTGTATAGAAGCAATAATTCTAAAATCACCTGAGAGAAGAAATGTTCAAACCAAAACTGGTGAGACTATTACACTCTCTGAAATGTATGTAGAAGACGATACTGCTCAAATATGGTTAAAAGGATGGAGAAATCAAGCTAGACTATTAGATGAATGTTCGATTGGAGAGATAATATCTGTCACGGGAGTTACTGCAAAGCAAGGATTGGAAGGAAGGACAGAATTGTTCTTAACTCCGTATTCTACAATAATAAAGAAAAACTAATCCCAAAATCCTCGCGTAGTTACATACTGACGCTCAGCCTCGTATATTTGGCGGTACAGTGTCTCTTCATCCATGAAATTTCTTAGTATTCTGGATGCAGTATCTACACCGACACCATATCCAGACAATGCGATAAGTGCAGTCTTGCCAAAATTTTCCAAAAGAGAAGCAGTCTTCCAAGCACGTGAAAACCTATGATTTTCATCTGGAGTGATATTTTTTCCCGTAGATTTTTTCTGTATAATTTTGACTAGATCATAATCAGAATAAAACGTCACGGCAATCTGTCTTGCTTTACAATATGGACAAATTGGAATGACTTCTATTTCGTTTGTTTTCATAACTCTCTCCCATTTGCCACATCTGGCACAGATGAATCTATGTGATGTTTTAAAAAGACGCGCTTTGACCAAATCTAGAATTCCTTTGTCAATACTTGATGGTGATGAGTAATATTTTGTAGTATGATCCAATATTGGTTCTGCAAGTTTGGAGAATTTGCTTAGTTCTAACCAATGAAGTTGAACTACTTGGGATTTAATATCATCTAGAATTTGAGATGTTTTTTTTAGATCATATTTGTCATGAAATAGTTCCCTTAGTGCCTCCTTTACAAGAGGAGTTTTGAAATATCTCTCAAATAGGAATCTTGCTGACTTTTTTTCATATATGGCTCCTCTACCAACAACTCCAAATTTCTTTGCAACATTCCAGGTTCTCCAGCTTACATTGTGTGTACCACCCAATGAAGCAGTAACAATTTCATATAGATCATAGTTATCAGTAAGAATTTGTCTTACATAATTTTCTGAAATTCTTCCCTTTGATGATAGAACGATTCTGTATGCATCAGAGCGAGCATCAACTTGCAATCCAGTTTTGGAGGATAACATGGATGATAGGAGTGTGGCTAAAGTAGAATTTGTCTTTGTGCCAAAACAGCTATGAATTACAATCATTCCTTGTCCTCGTACAGATTCAATAACAATTGTTTTATCATCTGGAATGATTTGTAACTCAAGTTGAGTAATGATATTATCAGGTAAAATTAGAGAGCCGTCACGAATCTTACTCCGAAATTTACCCACCTTTGATGTTGTTTTATAATCAACAGGGATGTTTTCTCCTTCCCAGTACGGCACTGTGATTCCGCCAGAGCGGATTGGTTCGACATTTACTTTGAGTGATGATTCATCAACGTTAATGATTCGCCATTGTGAACCACGTAAGACGAAGATATTTCCTGCGTCTCCAAAATCTCCCACAAATCTCTGATCGAGACTTCCGATTATCTTTTTTGATACTGTATCAATTACTTTGAATTTTAAGATATCAGGTATTGTGGAAAGATTTTCAAAATAATACCTATAACATTTACCAGTTTTCCTAAATATCATCTTATCTTTGTCAAAAAATATCAAATAATTTGATTCCAGTAACTCCAGAACCCCCACCAAGTCTTCTAATGTTAGATTTCTAAACAAGAAAGAGTTTCTAAAAATCTCTAATGCGTCACTAACAGACATCGAATCAAACTGCATTGATACGCCTACCAAGTGATGTGCTAGTACATCAAGAGAGCCCTCATGGATTAATTGTTCCTCTATTGAACCTTCATGGATTCTCTCCAAGATTGCTTTGGTTTCTAATTCATCATCAACATTGTTTGTGACAATGAGACCTTTGGCGGATGAATGTTTGTTATGTTTACTTCTACCAATTCTTTGCATGAACTTAGATACCTGCCTAGGAGAACCATAGTGAACGACAAGTTCAACAGAACCTATATCCAATCCCAGTTCAAGTGATGATGTGCAAACCACTAGTCTAGATTTGCCGGATTTGAGATTATCTTCAGTCTCTTCACGTACTTGTTGGGAAAGAGAACCATGATGTAATTCAACCTGAATGAGAGATTTTTCACGTAGTATTGATGCTAAAAATTCGGCTTCACCTCTGGTATTTGTAAAAAGCAGAACTGGAGAATTCAGATTCAACTTTGAGAGATAATCTACTATGAAATCTGCAACATCACTTATAGTTCCTTTAACATGTTTGATCTCCACATCGTATTTTCGGATCGTTTTATCGCGAATTATTTCGAATTTTCTTTTGGTACCAACCAAAAATTTTGCTGCATCTTCTATATTTCCCACTGTAGCCGAAAGTCCTATTCTTGTTATTGGGTGATTTGTGTTGATTTGTAATCTCTCAAGACTGATTGATAGCTGAGAGCCTCTTTCGTTTGATAAAAGATCGTGGATTTCATCAATTATTACCCATTCTAATTCTGACAAGGCATTTAACATTTTTACCTGTGTTAGTAAAATTACCAGAGTCTCTGGTGTAGTAATAAGAACGTCGGGTGGAAGAGCAACAATTTTTTTTCTAGCTGCTTGTGATGTGTCACCATGACGGATTTCTATTTTCAGAGATTCTGATTCAGCATATCGGATGATTCTTTTGAATACATCACGATTTAATGCTCGAAGTGGGGTTATGTATAATGCTTTAATTTTACCTGTCTGCTTTGTTTGTGAGACAAATGAGAAAACTGGAATCACTGAACATTCGGTTTTTCCCGAACCAGTTGGAGCTATTATCAAAGAGTCTTTTTTTTGAATTATGAATGGTAGTGCTTTTTTTTGAATTTCTGTCAGAGTTGAAAATCCCAATCCATGAAATTTTTCTAAAAGAGATTCAAGTAAATTGTTCTGAATCCTTTCTTGACTTAGCTCGCTCATAGACCATTATTCCGACTATTCCAATCGCAAACAAAACTACGGTTATGATAGGTATAGAATCGAAAATTCCCGCCATAGATTGTGTTCACTTGTCAGAGTTAAATATCTTAAGGGTGTTGAGTTAATCCCTGTTTTGTTATCTTATATGAGAAATTATTTTTTAGTAGAGGGTTGATAATTTGTCCTTGATAATATGTGAGATTTTTTGTTAATTTAATTTTAATGTGAGTGTATAAGGATATTATAGAGTCCATATTTTCTTGTTCAAATGAATCAATTTTACGAATCATATTAGTGATTACGATTGGAATATTTTTTTCTAATGTAATACGAGAAAGATTTTTCATATATTGCGAAAATTGCATGTTTTTTTCTGTAATTTGCTCCTCCTTTGGATATTCAAACGAAAATAGATCGGTAATGTTATCAATTACTATGAGAGAAAAATCAGAGTCTTTAATTGAATCAAGGCTTTTTTGTTGTTCAGAAACATTAGTGATTCTTTCAACTGTGATCTTGTCCAGAAAATTCATTTCTAGATGCATAAATTTTGCCATTTCCACTAATCTCTCTGGTCGAAAATTACCAGTTGTGTCTTGATATAGAACTTTGATGTTCTCCGACATCGAGTTTAAAATGATTTGTAAAGCTAGTTGAGTTTTACCTGTTCCACTTGAACCAAAGATATCAGTAATTGTAGAATTTTTTAATCCACCATCAAGAAGAAAATCCAGATTTTCAACTCCCGTTCTTATCATATCAAAAAATTAAAGATCTAGTCAAAAAATAAACGAATCCAGTATTCTTGATACAAAATAGGCAAGGCTTTTATTCTGGCTACCAAGGTAGCAACTTAAGAGAATTACCTTTGTCACAAGTAAGCGCAAAAAGACCTTTAACAACACTACAAAAAAGCACCAAAAAGAAAGTTACTGTTAGACTAAAGAATGAAGTTGAATACAAAGGCAAGATGGACAATGTTGATTCATACATGAATCTCATTATGACTGATGCTGAGGAATTGCATGATGGTAAAGTCGTTGCAAATTATGGTCGCGTCATAGTCAGAGGAAATAACGTATTATTTATCAAATTAGAAAACGATCTGTAGGTATTCTTTATGGCACGAAGTTTCCTATTTACTTCTGAATCAGTTACAGAAGGACATCCTGACAAGATATGTGATAAGGTTTCAGATGCATTACTAGATGAATTTTTAAAACAAGATCCAAACTCGCGAGTAGCTGTAGAGACAATGACAACAACAGGAATTGTAGTTGTAGCGGGTGAAGTTACAACTAAAGCCAAATTCGATATTCAGGATATTGTTAGAAAGACAATCAAGGAGATTGGTTATGACAAACCAGAATACGGTTTTGATGCAGATACATGTAGTGTATTGGTTTCTATTCATGCCCAGAGTCCAGACATTTCACAGGGGGTAACTGCATCTGATAACAAGGATCAAGGAGCGGGGGACCAAGGACTAATGTTTGGTTATGCGGTAAATGAATCAAAAGAATTAATGCCATTACCAATTTTACTTGCGCATCAGCTAACAAGAAGATTATCTGAGCTGAGAAAAAATAAGGAATTACCATGGGTAAGACCTGATGGCAAATCTCAGGTGACTATAGAATATGAAGATGGTAAACCAAAAAAAATAGAGACCATTGTAATTTCAACTCAGCATTCTCCGGATATCAGTAATGATGAGATAAGAAAACAAATCATTGAAAAAGTTATCAAACCAGTTTGTGGACAGTGGTGGCACGATAAGATAAAAATTCATGTAAATCCTACGGGAAGATTTGTAATTGGAGGTCCGCCAGGGGATTCTGGTCTTACAGGAAGAAAGATCATAGTAGATACATACGGTGGTTCTGGCAGACATGGTGGTGGTGCATTTTCTGGCAAAGATCCTTCTAAAGTAGATAGATCAGCATGCTATATGTGTAGATATATTGCAAAGAATATTGTTTCGGCAGGTTTAGCAGAAAAATGTGAAGTTCAGGTTGCATATGCAATTGGTGTTGCTGAACCTGTATCTCTCATGGTAAACACATTTGGTACCAGTAAAATCTCTGAGGAAGAAATCGAGATTCTAGTAAGAAAACACTTTGACATGAGGCCAGCTGCCATAATTTCCCAATTAGATCTTAAACGACCTATCTACAAAGATACTGCCGCATTTGGTCATTTTGGGAGAACTGACGTTGCCTTACCTTGGGAAAAGACGGACAAGGCTGACATTCTCAGAAAGGCTGCTGGACTATAGTAAAGGAATCTCTAATTTAATTCCTGATAGCCTTTCTAGTTTTTTATGGCTTGAAGTAAAGTCACCTATCATTACATTGAGATCATCCAGTCCGTAAGGAATCTTTTTTGGATTATTTAGAGCTGTGAAATATGCAAGCTCTAGTGGAATTTTTTTAATCTTGACTGGTTTACCTTTGATGAATTTTTTAATATAATTTTGAAAACTAATTTTTTTCGGACCTACGAGATCAATTATTTGATTAGAGAGTTTCTTGTTAACAGATGAGTTCAATATTACTTTACAGACATCTTCGATTGCAATTGGCTGTAATTTGTAGAGTCCAGTGCCAGGAATTATTATAACACCATGTTTAATTTGTCTAGATAAATTTTGGGTTAGTGGATCAGCTTTACCAACAATGTATGATGCTCTAAGTATTGTATAATCCATACCAGAATCGATGATCAGTTTTTCAGCCTTGAGTTTTGATAAAAAATAACCTAATGTTGTATGATTACTAACTCCGAGGCCACTAATGTAGATAATTTTTTTTATTTTAGATCTTTTACAAAGTTTTATGATTTTTTCAGTTTGTTTTACATTTACAAGTTCATAATCCAAATCTTTAGTTTGATTACCTGTACCGATTAGATGAACAAGTACATTACATTGTATTTTTTTTATATCATCTATATCTTGGAAAATGATATTTTTTTCATTAATAAAATTTTTGTGCTTCTTTCTAGATAGTGAAATCACCGGTATATTTTGGGTTGTAAGATATTCTCGCAAGTTTGTACCAACGAACCCATTTGAACCAGAAATTCCTATTTTGATCTGATCATGTTCCATAGATTAGGGGAATATTGTATAATTTTAAATGTTAAAGATAACTTAGATTTTAAGTTGAATGTAGCTCAGTGCTATAAGATACTTGATTTAGAGAAAGACGCAAGCCATAAAGAGATTAAGCAAGCTTATAGAAAATTATCATTGAAATATCATCCCGATAGAAACAAAAACATTGATGCTGGCAAAAGATTCAATGAAATAACACATGCGTATCAAATCTTAAAACTAGAACAAAAAAAGAATAACGCAACACATCGTGATGTTGAAACTGCACAGACGGAATTTTGGAAGTATTATGAAAAAACAACTTCTAATGAAGTTAATTTTGGTTATGATGCGTATCGTGAAGGACTAAAGCGCAATTTTGGAGTGAATCTGGATGAATTGAGAGGGGTTGAAGAAAAACCAATATCACACAAGATGACACACTTGTTGTTATATGGTGGTTTAGGTTCAATAGCAATATGGATAATCATTTCAGAGATTCTAAAATAACCTAAGAAGAGTTATTATCCAAAATTGGAAATATTGAATGTGAGTGAAATAGAAAGATCGCGTCAGAAACTACGTACAGGTTTTACCACCGGTACATGCGCTACTGCTGCTTCCAAGGCAGCATTGGTATCTATTATTTCAAAAACAAAAGTAGAATCAATTATCGTATCATTACCTAAAGACAAAAAAATTACAATTAATATTGCAAGCTGTGAATTCAATGAAAAAAAATCTCGGTGTTCTGTCATCAAAGATGGTGGTGATGATCCAGATGTCACACATGGTGCGGAGATATTTGCTGATTTAGAAATTACTGATAATAT
This sequence comes from Nitrosopumilales archaeon, assembly GCA_900299125.1. Taxonomy (GTDB): domain Archaea; phylum Thermoproteota; class Nitrososphaeria; order Nitrososphaerales; family Nitrosopumilaceae; genus Nitrosotenuis. Next base: position 20,414 of record OMIR01000083.1, read on the forward strand.
CGGTCAAATTGAAATTGATGGTGGTGACGGAGTAGGACGAGTAACAAAACCTGGTCTAGGGCTTGATGTAGGTTCGGCTGCAATTAATCCAACTCCTAAAAAAATGATTATTCAAAACTTGATGGAAATTGGAAATAATGTTCTTCAAAAACACGGAATCAGAATTGTAATATTTGTTCCCGGCGGAAAGGAAATTGGTACAAAGACTGATAATCCAAGACTTGGAATTATCGGAGGAATTTCAATTCTTGGTACAACTGGTATTGTAATCCCATATTCCACTGCGTCATTTGCTGCATCCATACGTCAAATTCTAGATGTCAATGTAGCAATGGGAAATGATACGGTAGTATTGACAACTGGTGGAAGATCAGAAGATTTTGCAAGAAAAGAGATCAAGTTAGCAGATCACGGTTTTGTTCAGATGGGTGATTTTTCTGGTTATACAATTCAACAATGTGCCAAAAAGTCAATCAGAAAGGTACATGTCGCTGGATTTATCGGTAAGCTTACAAAAATTGCAATGGGGGTTAAACAGACCCATGTCAAAGGCTCCAAAGTAGATATGGAGTTTATGGCAAGAATTGCAGAAAATTGTAGTGCAAATTCAGAGGCAGTATCTGATATTAAAAAAGCAAATACAGCAAGACATGTACAAGAAATAATTATAAAAAACGAAATTGGTGGATTTTTTACTTCCATATGTAAACACGCCTATGAACAGATGTCCAAACAATCTGAAAATAGAGTAGAAATTGATGTGATCCTCTTTGATTTCGATGGTAGTATTTTAGGGAGATATCCCTAGCAATTTTTATTTAGCAATAAAAAAGGCAAAATGTGGAAAAAGTAGCAATATTAGCCATTACAAAAAATGGAATAATAATTTCCACCAGATTAAAACAAATTTTTCCTAGTTGGGATATTTTTGCACCATTAAAATTTCAAGATGAAAAGATTTCAGCAAATTGGTATGAGGAACAGACCTCTAGAAAGATATCTGAATTATTTGAGGTATACGATGGTCTGGTATGTCTGTTTTCTCTAGGTGCTGTAATCAGGCTCATTGCACCCTATCTTAAAGATAAAAAGACAGATCCTGCTGTAATAGTGATTGATGATAAAGCAAATTTTGTGATTTCGGTTCTGTCTGGTCATCTTGGAGGAGCAAATGAGCTGAGTGATGAAATAGCACATAAAATTGGTTCCATATCTGTAGTAACAACAGCAGCAGACGTGAACAGAACAATACCTGTTGATATGATTGGAAGAGAATTTGGATGGGAGATTGAAGACGATTCTAATGTGACAAAGATTAGTGCCCTAATGGTAAATCAAGAGAAAATTGGAATTTTTCAAGATGTCGGAGAAAAAAATTGGTGGAAATCAGAATTGCCAGAAAATACTAGAGCATACGATTCATTAGAGACACTTTTGCAATCAGACTCTAAGGCATACTTGATTATTTCTGATAAAATTTTTGATCAGGAAATATTAAAGAATTCTATTGTTTATAGACCTAAAACACTAGTAGTTGGTATCGGTTTACATGGTGACACTTCTAAAGAAAAGATTAAGGAGTCTTTAGATTTTATACTCTCAAAACATCGTCTGGCATTAAAATCAGTAGCTAGGTTGGTTTCAATCAAGAAACCAATAGCTGTTAAGGGATTAATAGAAGCTGCCAAAGATTTACAATTAAAAGTAGAATATTTTGATAGAGATGAGCTAGCAAATATCAAAATACCAAATCCATCCCAAATGGTAGAGGCGTATGAAGGAACACCGAGTGTATCAGAGGCAGCTGCAATCAAAAGCTCTGGTGGAGCATTATTGGTTCAAAAACAAAAATTTCCGCCAGATTTAACAATTGCAATTGCGAGGATTGAATAATGACTAGTAGAGAATTTCATATTTGTATTGAGGGCCTGATTAATTATGCAGACTAGAAAGGGACAATCTATTGAGGATGAGAGTATGGAGATCATTGAGCGAGAGATCGGTTCTCATCCTTACAAAGGAGATGAATGGAAAATTGTACGAAGGGTTATTCATTCAACAGCTGATTTTGACTTTGCTGGAAAAAATAGACTAGTTTTCCATAAAGATGCTGTATTTTCTGGTATTGATGCTCTTAGATCAGGTAAGAATATCATTGTAGATGTGAATGGCATAATTGGTCTTCTCAATAAGCAGAATTTAACAGACTATAAGACCAATATCATTTGTGATATTTCAAATCCTAATGTAGTAAATGAGGCGACTAGACTTGATAAAACACGCGCACAGACAGCAATGAGGATTAGAGCAAATGAAATGAACAACTCTATTGTTGTGATAGGTAATGCTCCAACTGCTCTTTTAGAAGTAATCAAAATGGTAAAAGAGGGAATAACAAAGCCTAAGCTAATAATTGGAGTACCTGTTGGCTTTGTATGTGCATCAGAATCAAAGGATGACTTGCAAAAGATAGAGATTCCATTCATTACAAACATGGGTAGAAAAGGTGGAACCCCCTGTGCCTCAGCAATTGTAAATGCTCTCTTTAAGATAGTTCGTGAAAACTAAATCCTAGAAAATTTTATGCAGTTATTTACAAAATTACGAGCATTTTTTGATCTATCAAAGTAAAGATGCATGTATGATGCCAACGTGTTGTTTTGAATCAAACCATCTTTTTTGTTTTTGATCCCTACTCCGATTGATAATTCGTACGCAAATTTAGCATCTTTGGCAACAGACAAGAGTTCAGAGTAGTGAAATTCATGTCCATAAAGTTTAGTAGAGTTTTTAGCGATTATACATTCTGAAATAACCTTTGCTTTGGTATAATTGAGAGTCATTTTCTTATCCATATTAGTTGTTGCATCAAAAAGACCAATCATTGGAAATTTTTTTGAATTATACTCTATAGTTTTTGTAAGATACATCAAGCCCCCGCATTCAGCATATATTGGCATATTTTGCTCTCCGAGTTTTTTTATTGATTTTTTCATTGATTGATTTTGTGAAAGCGGTTTACCTAATACTTCCGGAAAACCTCCTCCAATGTATATTCCAGAACATTCAGGTGGTGAAACATCAGAAATTGGACTAAAAAACTCTATTTTAGCACCATTTTTTCGAAGAGAATCAAAATTATCATAGTAATAGAAATTAAATGATTTATCAAGAGCAACCGCGATTGTGACTTTGGGTTTTTCGGATTTTTGTTTAGGTATTTTGTTAATTGATGAAGTATGAGTTGCGATTGAAATTATTTTTTCTATATCCAGATAAGGACTCATTTTTTTTGAAATATCTATAATTTTTTGTTTTAGATTAGTTTGTTCTATAGTTGGAACTAATCCCAAATGTCTAGATTCTAAAGATAACTCAGGATTTTTTGGTATACATCCAAGAATTGGAATTTTTATTGTTCCTAGGGCAGCCCTACACATTTGTTCATGCTTTTTGCTCCCTATTTTGTTAAGAATCAAACCTGCAATTCTGGAATTTTTATGAAATTTGATAAATCCTAAAGCCATGGCCCCAATGGAACGTGCTGTCTTGCTAGCATCAAGAACTAAGACAACTGGACAATCCAGTATTGTTGCTATGTGATGAGTACTAGATTGATTTGAAATTCCAGAAAAACCATCATAATATCCCATCACACCTTCTATAATTGAAATATCTGACTGAGAATTTTTTGCAAAACTCTCCAATGTTGCTGTTTTACCCATTATCCATGAGTCAAGATTTCTTGTAGGATTACCAGAAATTGCCGATAAATATGTGGGATCAATATAATCAGGTCCAACCTTGAATGGCTGAACAGAATAACCCTTTTGTTTTATTCCGTATATTATAGAACAAGTAATTGATGTTTTACCAACACCACTAGTGGTGCCTGCAATAATTACTCGTGGATTTTTCATGATTCCATTTAGAATTAGAACTATACGAATCTTTTTCTATCCTAGAATGATTTTTGGATTATGGATGAGGGTCTTGTAATTGTATACACAGGTAATGGTAAAGGTAAAACTACAGCTGCACTAGGAATGGCATTACGTGCTATAGGATATGATCATAAAATCTGTATGATCCAATTCATAAAAGGTTCATGGCACTATGGTGAAATGACCTCGTCTAAGAGGCTTGAACCCGAATTTGAGCTCACAGCAGTAGGAAAAGGCTTTGTAGGAATATTGGATGATATTACACCTAAAGATGTTCATCAAAAAATAGCAAGGGAGGCAATTGAGATAGCAAGGCAAAAGATTCTATCAGATAATTACGATATTGTCATACTAGATGAAATCAATTATGCTGTAAATTTGGGATTAGTTGATGTAAGTGATGTTTTAGATTTAGTAAAAATTAGATCGAAAAAACTAAGTCTCGTGTTAACAGGAAACCATGTAAAACAGCAGTTAGTAGATGTTGCAGATTTAGTGACAGAGATGAGAGAAATAAAGCACCCTTTTCAGAAAGGAATTCGTGCAAAAAGAGGCATTGATTTTTAGACAACATTAAATTATGTTGAACAAGCCAAAGTTGCGTTGGTGACACAAACTCAGGAACTTCCAGAGACTGGAGAAATTGTTTTGGCAACAATTACAAAACTCACAGATCATGGTGCATATGTTACGTTAGATGAATACGATAACATGCAAGGTTTTTTGCATGTATCTGAAATTGCCCCTGGATGGGTTCGTTCTGTTAACAAGTTTGTTCGAGAGGGTGAGAAAAAAGTTCTACTGGTAAAAAAAGTAAATCCAGGACGATCCGAAATAGACCTTTCGCTAAAGCAAGTATCAAAAGAACAACAAAAGAAAAAGCTCTTAGAGGTAAAAAGAGTAGAAAAAGGAAAAACATTACTAGATGCCGTGAAAACAACTGCGGGTCTTTCAGATATAGATATAGACAAGCTTGAGGATATTATCTTCTCAAAATATGATTTTGTATATGATGCATTTCTGAATGTCGCTACAAATGGGATTGAGATGTTAGATGAGCTAAAGTTGCCAAAAAAGACATCTTCAGCAATTCAGGAGGTAAGTTCCAAAATTAAACCACCATCTGTAGAGATACGCGGTATTTGTGAGCTCACTTGTGGTAAGTCAGACGGTGTTGAGGTAATCAAAAACGCAATTTTAGATTCCATAGGAGATCAAAAATCAAGAATTTCTGCGACATATATTGGCGCCCCAAAGTATAGATTGAGTATAACTGGTCCTGACTTTAAGACTGCTGAAAGAATGCTTAAACCAGTTTTGGATAAAATTCAGAAAGTAATTGAAAAGAGTAACGGAACATTTAGTTTTACTAGAGAAGAATCTAAAAAGACTAGGGAAGGATAATTTGAAATTCCAGTTACGAAAATGCTCTATTTGTAAAAAGTACACGTTGAAAGATGAATGCACTCTATGTAATGTAAAGACCATTACTGCCCATCCTGCTAAATTTTCTCCTGATGATAAATACGCCCGCTATAGAATAATGAACAAATTCAAAGATTAGGAAATTCGTATACTCTTAATTCGTGCTGCTTCAAAATCAATCGGTCTATCATTAAGATCAGTTTTTAGAGATGATATTTTATCTACAACATCTTGTCCTTTTATGACCTTTCCAAATATTGTATATTTGCCATCCAAAAAAGGGGCATCTCCAGTCATGATAAAGAATTGTGAACCTGCGCTGTTTAATTCAGCTCCACGCGCCATGGATACAACATATTTTGTATGCTTAAGATTACTGATTTCTGCGTCAATTGTATAGCCAGGACCTCCCATTCCCCAAGTTCCGGGCGGTTGATCCTTAGTATTAGGATCTCCGCCTTGAATGACAAATGTTGAAATGATTCTGTGAAAGAGTGTACCATCATAAAATTTGGAATTAGCTAACTTCACAAAATTAGTGACAGTATTTGGTGCAACGTCTGGATTAAGCTCAAATACAATATCCCCAAAATTAGTTGATATCGTTGCAATTGGATTTACTGATTTTGAGTTTGATTCAGAGGTTGAAATTTCTTTAGATTGAGCTGAGAGGGATTCAAATGGTTTGTAGTTTTTATTAATTTCATATATGATAACACCATTAATTGGTCCAGAATCTTTTCGCAGTAATCCTGATGAGGTATATACGAGTCTTAGAGGATTATTATCATTCTCCTCATAATTAATTTTTTGATGATATACGGCTTTAAATCCTGGAGAGTATGTACCAGATTGTTTCTGGTTTACAAGATCAACATATCCATATACTGAGAATGGAATCATTTTTCCAAGAAGCGTATTATCCCAAAATTCTGGTGTTGCACTAATGCCATCATCAAAAAGGAATTGATTTGTATCAAATCCACCAATTCTCATGAACCATTGCTTTTTGCTCTCATCGCCACCCCCATCAAGGAAAAAGAGTCCCGGTTCTTCTGAGTTGACTCTCTGTGCTGCTACATAAATTAGTACATAATCAGCATTCATCTCATTTAGTTTTGTCCATCCTACTTCAGGAGTGCTGAGAAAGGCTTGAGCAATTTTTTGAATTCTTAGTGTATCAATTGTTGCATTATCCGCCAAAGTCTTTCGTTCTGCCAAGGTAGAAATCCAGTAACCATAATCCCACCATGAAGCAACGACGGAATCATCAGGTGTGTTTTCTTTAAGCCATGTCATTGCATCAAGCCAATCATTAGTTGCAATATTGTAATTACTACCACCATTCAATATAGTTGGGGGAGTTTTTGCCGCATTTACCCAGTTAGTGTTCGAGGGAAGTATTAGTGGTATAATCAAAAGAATAGTAATTGCGATTAAAAATGAAATCTTGATTTTTTTGGAGTGTGATTTGATTAATTTTTTATTTTCCTGTCTCTGAGATTTGAAAATTTCTTTTGTTAAAAATCCAAGACCAATAGAGCCCAAAATAGTTAAAGCGATTGACGAAAATAGTTCTAATCTTATAAATGCAGAACTGATGTAAACTCCTAATATTCCGAATATCAAGACAAATATTTGGAGATCTCTTTGTTGGTTCATTTGGTTGTTGATATTCTTGAAGATCAGCCAAGTTCCGATACCTGCAAATAGCATAAAAACAGAATTGAAGAGAAATGACTGAAATATGTTAGTTGTTGAATGCTCTGCAACCGAGTCAACCAAGGGATCTATAGTAGTCAAAAAAGGATTAATTGCATTGAGATATCTAAAGCTTGGCAGGTCGAAAACACCGCTTAAGAGGGTAACAATTCCTAGAATTATGATTCCAATTAAAAATAATCCAGTATAGCGAAGAGATTTTTGTTCATCAATAATTCTACTAATAAATGAGGAAGCAATTAGGAATAGTGTCGGACCAATAATCAGTAATCCGCTAGCCTTTCCAAAGAATTCTATTCCCGGTCTTTCGAGAGGACTTAATGATAAAGCCAGACCTAACACAAATAGTGGAATTAACCATCTTAGATTTTTTGTATCTTTTCTTGTAAATGGTAAAGATAAAATGAAAAACCCTAATGGTATGACAAAAAAGTCCGTTCCGCCCCATGCTGAAAATGCAAAACCAAGAAAGATTCCTCCACCAAAAAGTTTTACTGCGGCGATCTTATGAGATGCTGATTTTATTCCGCTCAGAAATAGGTAAGTTGCTAACAATCCATAGAATAATCCTAGAGGCTCAGACTTGAACCATCCAAGTGAACCCCTGGTTATTACAGGCAATGATACTGAATACATCAACGATGCATACAAGCCGGCGGTTGTACCTCCAATTACCCTCACAAGAGCAAAGATTATGATAGTTGTGAGAGAACCAATTACTAGTGGAAAAATAATAGTAAATTCGTATAGATTTCCGCCAAATATTCCATAAAGCATTGCAGCGGTAATATGTAACATCACCTGAGATGTTTGTACAACATCTCTTCCCATTGGGTACCAACTCAGTTCATCATGCCATTGGAAATATTCTTGAATTCCGTTGTCTACTAAAAACTTGGTTGCTCTGTAATTGAAGTAAGGATCGAATTCATTTAGCTGATAACCATATTCTGCGGGTTGACCTCGAATGATCGCAGATATGGAAAATGATAATGACAAAACCCCAACAATTAGTAAATGATGTAGATAAAATTCAAAGTGCCCTATAGTAAAGAGTTTTTTGTTTAAAAACAATGAATTTTTTTTATTTTGTGAGTTTATTACTCTTTTGTGGGAATCAGAACTTGACAAGATCTAACAAGTTTTTTGAAATATTTAGCATCATCATCAGACCCAATTATACTTCCATAATGCATAGGTATTGCAATCTTAGGCTTCACTCCCAAAACAGAATTCGCTGCCTCTTCGGCATTCATAACATAAGTTCCGCTTACGGGAACGAAGAAGACGTCTGGCGACAAACCATTCATCTCAGATACATAATCAGAGTCACCTGCATGATAAAAAATTGAATTATTCATTCGCACTATAAAGCCGACCTTTTTGTCCTGTTTTGGATGAAACGGTTGGTTTGTTTCCGGATTAATCTTGTCTAGATTGTATGCAGGTACAGCCTTGATCAGAATATCAGAGAAAGATTTTTCCTCGTTCGGTTCAATACCGATTATTTGATTACTTTTCACTTTAATTTGATCGAGGCATTCTTTTGCAGCCAGTATGATGGTTTTTTCCGATGAAATTTTTTGTAGATCATCATTACTAAGGTGATCAAAGTGATTATGTGATATTAGAATAATATCTGCATCAATTTTTTTTTCCAGTTTGTATGGATCGATACAGATAGTTAGATTCCCATTAGATAATGTAAAAGTGTCATGTCCATACCACTTGATTTTAACTCCATTATATTCCATAATTTCTGTTACAAATAATCAACTAAAACCTTTACTGTTTTCTAATACTATTCTATTATTAGCAATAGATAAGACTGAACCTCCAAGATTTTTTATTTTGATTTTTAGAACTTTATCTATCGTAGCAACTACTCCGCCTTCATTTTTAATATATGCTGCTAGAGATTCATCTGCGAAATTTCCCTGAATTTTGATTGTTTGAAAATTTTTGATGAAATTTATGGTATTTTTGGCCTCGTTACTTTTTTTTTCATTTTTTGAGAGATTTTTTAGCTCCTCATGAACAATTTCTGGAACCACGAACTGAATATCACCAATTTCTGTATCTAAAGTAATTAGATTTTTGATTCGATGATTAGCTAGATGAATTAAAAAACTTGTATCGCATATTACTTTAACCAACTATTCCTGCACCAATTAGTCTCCATCGGTCTTCTATTTTACGGCTAAGAGCAACATTACTATTATCAAATAGGCATACTGGTCTTTTGAATTGAACCTCGATTTTTTCAGATTTAACTTTGGCAACCTTTGCCAATACCGGAGCAGTACCAATGTTTAATCTTAGAGATTCTCCAACTTGTATTGGCAGAACTTTGATATCATTCATGACTCCAACTGCTGAATCAAAGAGGCTTACCTCAAGTTGTGCGTCGGTGGAATTTTGAGGTAATGTGTCTGGTTTGCCAATTACACTTCCAACAAAAGAGTCACTTCTAGTCATTGAAGGATCCAGTTTTGTTCCAATAGCGACTAATCCTCCAGGCTTTACATTATCAACGATTCCAGCTGCAGTACCTAAGGAAGTTATTTGCGTCCTAATAGGCTCGTAAGTGTTCTTTCTAGAATTGAGAATTCCTGGTTTGATTTCGATTTCATCCCCTACAGAGAATATTCCTTGAGTAAGACTTCCACCGATTACACCTCCTTTTATAGCTGAAATTGTAGTTCCTGGTTTGTTTACATCAAATGATCTTAGAACGTGCATTACAGGTTCTTTGGATTCTTCTCTTGAAGGTGTCGGAATTGATTCTTCTATGGCTCCAATTAACGCGTCGATATTGAGTCTAGATTGGGCGGAAATAGGTATGATTGGTGATTTTGCGGCTTTAGTACCCTTAACAAATTTTACAATATCTGCATAATTAGCAGTCGCGTCAGTATAAGATACAAGATCGACTTTATTTTGTATAATAACGATTTGCTGGATTCCAAGAATTTGCAATGCTAGCAAGTGCTCTTTAGTTTGTGGTTGAGGAACTTTTTGATTCGCTGCAACTAATAGTAAGGCACCATCCATAAGAGCGGCGCCTGAGAGCATATTTGCCATGAGACTTTCATGGCCAGGACTATCAACAAAACTTACTACTCTGGATAATTCACTTTCTTTTCCACAGTTAGGGCATGTTGGGGTTGTGGAATAACCAAGTGGAACTTCACATTTCTTGCACTTGTAAAACGCTGCATCTGAATAACCAACTCGAATTGTAATTCCACGTTTTAGTTCCTGACTGTGAACGCTTGTCCACTGACCCGTTAATGCTTGGATTAGTGTAGTTTTACCGTGATCTACATGACCTGCGGTTCCAATATTCACACATGGTTGATAACCATATTTTCTTACATACCAATCAGGTAAAGTATCACGCCAATGCAATGAAAAACTTCGTAAATTGTACTATGTTAAGCTATGCTTTGTTTTCTGCTGGTGGAACTTCTTCTATTTTGAGCTCACCGTCATAAGAGCAGTTCAATTGATAAATTTCTTCGGATATAGTATTTCCACGAATCAATCTTCTTTTACGTTGGCCACTTCCGACTCGCTTTAATCCAACTCCTTTTGATATTAGAACTTGTTTTCGAGCAGAACCGTAAATGTCTGCGCGCATTGGAATTCCTGATTTATCACTACCCCCAGTAATTTTGAGTTTTCCTGCAAGTCCTGCTATTGCAGCATCAACCTCTCCGCCTAAATGTAATCCGATAAAGGTGTTAGCTTCTTTATCTTTGATCTCTTTAGATAGTGATTTTCCTTTCTTGTCAGATATTGTTATCTTGAAGTTAGCCAAGTATTGCTCAGTTTTTTTGGCCTGCTAATAAACCATTTGAAAAAAATAATAGCAATCAAACCCATTATGTGTCATGAAGGAAGAAATTGTTTGCCCCAGATGTAATAACAAAATGGATGATATGCAAGCATGTCATATGATATGTAGTAATTGTGGTGCCCACCTTGATTGCTCAGATAAGGGTTCGTTTTGGTGACCTAAAGTCCAGGTCTTTTTGGTAAATAATCAATTGACATGTTAAGTGCTTTATCTTTCATGATTTCCAAGTAGGTCTCATAGTCTGCTTCAAAATTACAATGAGGGCATTTTACTTTGGTTACATCATCATCAAGTGTTGCTACTTTATTGCATTCTGGACATTTTGCATCCATGATTTAATGAACTCATCAAAACTATATTAACACTGATTCTGGAAACCCGATCTGCGCGGTGTTAGTCCAGCCCGGTAGGATGTTGGATTCCCAATCCAAAGGTCGCGGGTTCAAATCCCGCACACCGCATTAGATTTCCTTTATTGTCTGTATGATGTCATCACGGTCTTTTGCATTTGGAGTATATTTGAGATAATTTTCAAGATCATTTTTTGCATCTTTGTTTTTATTTAGAGACATCCTCACTATTCCTCGATTTTTATAAATTGGTCCAAATCTGCTTTCATTAATTTCTATAGCTGATGTGTAAAACTTTTCAGCCTCATCATATTGTTTGGTTTTAAGATAATAGTTGCCAAGACCTCTATAAGCCAGATAACATTTTTTGTTAGATTCTATACTTTTAAGATAATATTGTATGCATTCAGACGAGTTTTTTTCATTGTATATACCACCTAAAAGACACAATGCAGTAGAATTAGAGGAATCTAATTTTATTGCCTCTTTTAATGATCGGATTGCCTCGTCTGATTTTCCCTGAAGATTAAGTTTTTCGGAAATAAAACATAGTCGGTTTGATTTCTCTTTGGACTTGTTTTCTACAGATATTTTAGATATTATGTCTGATGGGGCAATCAAAATCATCAACATTCCATCCTCCTGCCAAAGTTTTTCGAATATTTTTTCAGGAATTGCGCCAATTTGATCATGTTGTGGAATGTAATGAATGATAGTTTTTTCTGAATCACTAAAGCCAGAAATCACAGATGCGTGTTGAACAGTTTCGTAAAGTCCTGGTAGAATAACAATGGGTGGAATTCCCATATTGATGGTTTTTTTGAGTGAAGATAATGAAGAGTGTAATATTTGACTATCCAATCCTTGTCTCTGTGCAAGTTCAATTCCTTCAATCAGAATACTGCCCCTGATATTTGGGTATTTTTTGGCTATTGTTTGTGCTTCAGATATTGGGAGATCTATATTCCAATATTTAGAAACAGCACTAATAGCCAATGGGAGACAGATGTTTTCTTCAGTTACTTGTGGTAGTAAAAGCTCACAGTCATCCATTATTTTTTGGATTTTAGTTTAGTATTAAAACTAATCAGAGTTTGATAAATTTTTCAATCATTTCCAAACCATCTTTTGACATCTCGGGATGAAATTGTGTGCCAAAGATTTTCATATTTTTGTATTGTATTAACTCATGTTTACAAGAATTAGAACTTGCTAGATTTACTAGTGATTTATCGAGTGTTGATATTTCATAATTATGACTTTGATATACTTCCAATGCACCCTTGCACAGTGAATTTTTTTCTAATACATTAACTATTTGAGAGCCTTTTTGTGCAGATGTCATTTTTCGGATTGTGCCTCCTACTGTTAAAGCAAGTATCTCTGCTCCATAACAGATTCCAAGTAATGGTTTATTTTGATTGATGCATTGATGAATTATTTTGGAATTTATTGCATTCATTGTCTGAATGTTTTTCCTTCGTCCAGATAGAATTACGGAATCAAATTTACCTGGATTATCAGGATCTATTTTATCAAAGGATTTAATCTCAAAAGATGTTTTAGTATATTCTAAAAATTTGATAATTTTTTTTGTGAATATAGATCCATTATCCACTACTAATATCATGAGAAAACCATATCGATACTTCTTTTAATTGTGATTACTTGCCAACGATAATGGAAATATAGTGTAGTTCGGGTACGCCCTCTACCGTTGAGATTACACCAATATTCACAGTATTGTCATCTTGCCACAATACAATTCGTCGAGTCTTTTGTAAGACGAATTTTCCAAGGAATTCATCAATTAATTTGTCTGTTGCCTCTTTGTCAAGGTGGGAATACAGAGATACCTCTCCTTCTTTGAACGATAACGGAATAGAGAGACTAGTTGGTGTGATAATATCAAGACCTTTGTCCTCAAATGCCGATTTGATCTTTGTAATTCTCGCATCCTTGTCAAATGTCGGATCTGGTGTAAACGTACTAGATGATGGAACGACTCCTGCAAGTTTTTGTAAATATGCCTCAAATGCTTCTTGTTGCGTATTACCCAAACCAACGTAATATTCTCCATTGAATGCTGCTCCTACGGCAGCAATAGTTCCAAGTTGAGCCACTACACCTTCTCCTGAACCAGCTGTATAAACAGGAATGAAATACACATCATGTTCACCAACACGATAAAGTATGTTATCACCAATTCTTGGAGTTCGTAGTAATGTTTTGAGTTGGGCGAAGTCATTATCTTTTTCCAATGCTTCTCTGACTGCCGTTGGTCCGATCAATTTAGTCGTAGAGTTAAAAGGAACTTGGTAGAAATGCATCTTACCAAGCGTTGGTAGATCATTTTCAACAATCATGTATCCGGAGAGATTCTTTCCTTTAGAGTCGCGTAGCTCCAATGACAATAATCCTAAGAATTTTGTACTATCAAATCCTGGTGGCTTGGCTTCAATATAGTACGCATCAAGTTTATCAGGTATCTCAAAAAAGCTGTTAGCCTGGATGAAGGTTTCAGTGTCTGTTACGTGGTAAATATTGAACATTTCTGTCTTCCATGTGAAAAGTTCCTGAGGGTATCTGATTTGTTCTGTTAACCATGATGGTACAGTTTGGAATTTTTCACCATATTGTGATTCCAGTATTTTTGCGATATCGTCATCACCGTGTTTGAGAAGGGTAATATTTCCATCATATGTGTCAACTAGAGCAAATCCAACTAGTCTGAGGTACGGATTACCCATGGACCATGGTACAGAATGAGTATCAAAGCCTATGATTAAAGGTACTAACCAATATGTTTTGGTGCCATCTGTGACTGGGTAAATGTCAAGTTTTTGTCCGAAAATATCATAGAGAAAATATGGATACAATGTTTCCATTCGATCAAAGACATCTTTGTATCTCATTACATGAACAGATGTATTGGGATATGAAAGTAGGAAGTTTGGCTCAAACACCCAACTTAGTGGTGGAGATAAAGTAATTCCACCTTTACCGGAATAAATTGCATTATTAATTTCTGCACTAACGGAACCACGATTGGTAGGATATGCAGACCATGTATCACGAAATAGTCCACCTTCTCCATAATAGATAGATCTTTGTGCAAAGAGATCTTCTGTTTTTACCGACTGTCCAGTTGTGGCTTCAAGTGTCAGGAATCCTTCTGGGACATGTGTGTATACTAGGTGTTCATTATACCATCTGTTTTCGAGACTAACAGTACTAGGGACAATTGGTTTCATAGATGCTGTCCAATACAAAGTATTATTGAATCTGAGAATGTCATTATCTCCAAATGTTATGTAGGGAATTAGTCCGATTTCTGGCTTTAACTTGGCAAATGCTGATTCCCAATCCCAAATTCGTACAGAGTCTAGAACATCACGATTTTGTTCAATGTAAGATTTGATATTGTTTGGTGAAACGGATGTAAGTTTTACGTCATCATCAGTAATGACAACCTTGTCTAGTTCTCCAAGGTATCGGTTTATTGTAATTTGTTGTTGTGTGTATGGTCCAAGATATTCGATTTTGCGTGTATCTGCAATACTGTTGTTAACTCCCATTATAGTTCCAGTGATGATTCCTATTGCAATTAATCCAAACACTCGAATGTAAATGTCTCTTTTGACCGGTTGAGTTAAAACCTTCGAACGAATTTTATCAAAGATTGCAAATGCAACTAAGATAAATCCCGCAGCTAGTGTTCCACCAATTACAAATTTTGTGTTATAATCAATTTGTTCTGAGAAGAACATGTTGATCCCGGCCCAGATAATTCCTATACCGATGACAGATTCAATAGTTGAAACATAGTTTAGGAATTTTGGTTTTCCTTGGGATGAATCTGAGATAAATGATGTAATTACCTTAATTATTGAGTGTAAACCAACGTAAAGACCTAGTCTGATTCCTATGACACCCATAAGTGGTGGAATTAGAATTATCAATGCGGGTATCAGTTCTATAACGATCATCGCACCACTAGATGATTGAAGTGAACTAAACGGAAGTGAGAATAAACTTGGTAGCTTATCCAAACCAAGATCATTTCCATCCAATAGATGAGTTAGTGCAAGACCAAACATGATATTGACAAAGAATGCACCAAAGAGGAAAATCTTCGTGATTTGCCAGATTGCAAATTGTGGAGTACTTAATTTGTAATCTCTAAAACTTGAGATATTCTTTGTTACTGGTTCACGTGACGTTCTGTTTAGAAAAATTACCATAACATGAATTGAATACCAAACAATTGAAGAACGATTTTTTACGTCTACATTAACAAGTGCTATTGCAGAAAGTACAACTGCTGATATAATGGAATATTGGAGTGGTTTTGCAAATTGTTCACCAAATTCTGTCATGTTCATTGACAGAATTACGCCTTGATTACCAAACATTACAAGTACAATTAGCCCTATAACGGCAATTATTCCAAGTCGGATCAGCTTGCCTGCCCTTGGAGGCCTTGAACTTGATTGTGATGAACTATACAAATTCATAATTTCTCATTTTCAGACAAATTAATGTCTTGGGGATAGTTTTGCGCCTAGGAAACACTAGCACAGCCTTTGCATATCAAATACACAGCTGCGTATTTGGGTAGTGTCACTTGCTCATTATGATATGGTCCAAAGTTTTTATTTTTAAGTCTAAACGAAACTGGACAGTTAGCTGTTACTGAGATTGAGGTATCATCTATAAAACAAGCTTCTGAGCTGGGATTGAATTTGTCAATATCTGTGATAATCATTTTGGTAAGGCCAGACTTTGAATTAATTGTGCCACCGAGTCTGAATATTCGATGTACATCTACTGTTACATTCGGATCGATTTTCACACCAAGTTCGGTTTGAAATGATTCAATCTTTTTTTTAAAAGAAAAATAACCATCAGAGATTAATTGTTTTGAAATTTTAGACTTATTTGATTTAGCTCCAAATATTTCTCTGGATACTCTTCCCAACCATCCCTTTTCTTCAAGATCGGGAAATTCTGATCTCGAAAAATTAGTTCTAGCACCAAATGTTTCAGGAATTGCACCGCGAAAAGTTAGATAATCAACCAATTCCGATCTGTGCCTAGAATCTAGACTTTCATACTGAGATGTTACATGTATATGAAATCCCTCATTTCCAGAAAAATATACTGTGATATTTTGTCTTGGAATACCAAGATCCTTAGTTAAAATGCTAATCAGTTTGTTTAGTTCTTTTTTAGCACCAATAATGCAATTATTACAAAAAATAGATACAGTATCAAATTTGATTGAATTACACTTAACGCAGCAATCAGAATTACCGATTTGACCGCAGGAATTACATTTTTTGATTGTGTGTTCATGTCTGCACGGAAGATGTAGATCTTTGGCATCAATATCAAATATCAGATCAGCATTTTGCCAGTCTTTTTCAGCCATTGGTAAGTTAGGAAATGAATATCTAGCATTTGAGCAATATACATCAGATGGTATATTTTTCATCAAAAGGAGATGAAGTTCCTTGTCAGAACGAAGAGATATGTGTCTATTCATACCTGAATTGAATTTTTGAAAACCAAATTCGCGCATTTCTGGATTTTTTGGTGTGTGTATGAGATCAAAATGTTCAAAATAATATTTTTTAAATGAATCTTCCAAGAATTTGATATCTTTATCATGCATTTGGTATTCTTTTCCTTCCAAACTGTAATGGATTAAAAATTCCATTGCATTCTTGAGTAGCAAAACAAAGATTTTCAGTTTTTAGTTTTTCACATGAAGGACAAGCGTATTTTGTCCCACTACCAAAATTACCTGCTAGATGCTTTAGTTGGTATAGTGTGATTTTTTCATTGTAATCGGGAGCATTTTTAAAAAGTGGTGCGATTTCATCTACTGTTTGATTCTTGTTTAAAAGATATGTTGCAAGCATAAATCTTCCAGAATGGGGAAGATTTTCACCCTTTTGAAGAATTTCTAATGCATGCTTTATGCATGGTGGTTGTTCTGTCGTTTCTACAATTTGTACTGTAAATTTTTTTGCCAAGTTGGAAAGCATATCGATGGGTTTTCTAAATGTGTCAGGAATATTTGCAATATTTGATGATTGAATTTTTTTTGCTATATATTTGTCAAGTTCTTTGCGTATTAATCGAACAGTTTGATGAGCAGAAAGGAAAACCTTACCATCATCAACTAGGCGATTGACTAATTTCCATTCTTGTTCATGAAAATTTACTGAATGCATTAGGTAATCATGTGCAGGTATGACAAAATAATCTCCTGACTTTGTGACATTCATAGTAAATAAATCCTTGATAATTTTGATAGCTAATTCTTCATTTGTGTGAGAATTAATAAGATCTTTTTCTAGGAATTTTTCAGCCCTTCTTGCTTCTGCTAAAGAAAATCTTTTGATAAGAGTATTCATGTTGGTTTGCTTTAGAAGGATGACAGCTATTAGAAAAGAAAAAACTTCGATGTCTAAATTTTTTATGGAAAAATCAGAATTAAAGATTTTACCTTCACATGAAATAGTGATACGTTCAAGTGCCAGATCTATTATTGGTTTAAGATCTTCATCACTACCTAATTGATCTATTGTAAATCCTTTTTCACGTAAATAATTTCCTGCTTCAGTTAGAAATGGATATTTAGCAATTTCTTCAGTTCCAAGTTTCATAGATTCTATATCATAATTTCTAGTTAAAAATCAGACTCTGATTTTGGTTTAAATTATGATATACAGCGTGAAAAGTCATGAGAGTGGGATTACACGTTTCCATTTCTGGCTCACTTTCAGCAGCAATCGATAATGCAGTGGAACGAGAGTGTTCAGCGTTTCAGATCTTTACACGTAGCCCTAGAATGTGGACTGCAAAAGAAATTTCGAAGGTAGATGCACAAGAATTCAAGGATAAATTATCAGCAAGTAAAATCGATAGATTTGCAACAGTTGCACATATGCCGTATCTACCTAATTTAGCATCACCAAACTCTGCATCACATTCAAAATCCGTATCTGTTTTGATCAAGGAGGTTCAGAGATGTGGAGAAATTGGTATTCCGTATTTGGTGGCACATTTGGGTAGTCATATGGGTCAAGGAGAAGATAAGGGAATTTCTCAACTTGTTAAAGCATTTGAAAAAGCTGCAGAAGTAGAAAATGATGTCATGATTTTATTGGAGAATACTGCAGGTCAGAAGAACTCAGTAGGTTCAGAATTTTCTCAATGGGCTGAGATATTTTCTCAATTAAATCCAAAAAAAAGATTTGGTGTATGTCTTGATACATGTCATGCCTTTGCATATGGATATGATCTTAGAACAGAGAGTACAGTTACACAGACATTCAAAAAATTTGATGATGAGATAGGATGGGAAAATTTGAAGATTTTGCACTTAAATGATTCTAAAGGAGAACTTGGTTCTAATCTAGACAGGCATGAACATATCGGTTTGGGAAAAATTGGTGAGAAAGGGATGTCGGCAGGCATCAAACTGGCAAATAAAACAAATATTCCAATCATATTAGAGACTCCAATTGATGGGACTCGTGATGATGTGGGCAATATTAAAAAGGTAATCGAAATTGCATAGGTTAGAATTTATTCCGAAATAGGTTAGAATCACAATGAACTACGATAGTATAATGCAACTTGCACTTGAACGAGGTTTTTACTTTCCAAGCTGCGAAATCTACGCTGATGCACAGGCTGGATTTTGGGAATATGGCCCTTCTGGAGTATCAATGAAAAGTAAGTTCATAGAATTATGGAGACGCGAATTATTACGTCGAGATGGAATGCTTGAAATTGATGGGTCACAGATAATGTCAAAATCCGTTTTTGAAGCATCAGGTCATTTGGCAAGCTTTGCAGATCCTGTTGTTAGATGTATAAACTGTAAGTTAAATTATCGTGTAGACAAATTAATTTTCGAACAAACCAAGATAGAAATTCCAGAAAGTGCTGATCTTCCCGAATTTGATAAAGTTGTATCAGAAAAAAGTATTCGATGTCCAAAATGTAAGGGTGAGTTTGAAAGGGCTAGAAAATTCAATATGATGTTTAAGGTAGAGATCGGTCCAGAAGCTGAAGCTGCATATCTAAGGCCAGAAACTTGTCAATCAATATTTGTTGATTTCCCAAGATTATTCAAAACAATGCGAGGAAAACTTCCGTTAGGAATTGCTCAGATTGGAAAAAGTTTTCGAAATGAGATATCTCCCAGGCAATCATTATTGAGATTGCGAGAATTTTACCAAGCAGAGATTGAGGTATTTTGTAATCCAGCCAAGTTAAATGATTTAGATAGATTTTCTGAAATTCAAAAAACCACTATTCGTTTATGGATTGAGAATTCTCTTAAAGCAATGTCATGTCAGGAAGCAGTTGAATCGGGACTTTTACCAAACAAATTTGTCGCCTATTATCTCGGACTATTGACCGAATTTTATGAGAAAACTGGAATAGATATGACAAAATCCAGATTTAGAAGATTAGGTGAGAAGGAAAAGGCATTCTACGCAACTGTTGCTTTTGATTTCGAGGTTCAGACTACAATAGGTTGGCTTGAATTGGTGGCTTGTAATTATAGATCAGACTATGATTTGACCAGTCATGCTACAAGATCAAAAGAAAAATTTGAAGTGCTTGATGACGAGCAAAAAGTTCTTCCACATGTTTTTGAGATTTCAATGGGAATTGACCGCTCTTTATACACAATTTTAGAGCATAGTATGCGTGAGGAAAAAGAAAATGATAGGGTGGTTTTATCATTAAAACCATATTTGGCACCAATTCATGTAGGAATTTTGTCTTTGGTTAAAAAAGATGGACTAAAGGAAAAAACTGATGAGATTTTTCTACGAATAAAAAGAAAATATGATGCATTTTTAGATCACTCTGGAGCTATAGGTAGAAGATACAGGAGACTGGATGAGGTAGGTGCTCCATTTGCCATCACGATAGATCATCAAACCTTGCAAGATCAAACTGTAACTCTCAGAAGACGAGACTCTATGGCGCAAGAAAGGATTTCAATTACTGATATTGATTCAGTATTAGTAAAAGAAATATCATTTCCATAGGTACTTTTTATAGAATTATTGTCTAACATTTTAGAACGAGTTCTGGTTGAAATATACTAATGTTTTAAAAATATAAAATTAAAAGAAAAGGAGCTTTTCGTCTTATTCGTAAGTTGATGTTGATTGTGACGAAAGTCCAGATGGTGAAGGAACAGATGGGAATCTGTCTCCAATTTGCTGTTCAGCAACTGCTGATGCTTCCTGTAAGATCTTTTCAGTTTCTTCGCTTGAAACATCAGATCCAACATTGAATGCATCCCCTGCTAGTGAGTCCATCATCAAACCACTGAGTGTCTGGGTCATAGAGTTAAGCTCTGCATCTGCTTCAGGCATAAAGCGTCCTAGTGAGGACTTCAGGCCCTTCATTGTCGACATTGCTGGACCTATTGCTACCATAGCATCACCCAAGTCGTGGATGGTGGTTAGGCGCAATTGTACTTGTTCTAATGCCATTCTTGCATTGCCTAGCATCTTTGTGACCTTACGGATTTCAGCTAGTTCATTTGACAGGACACGACTTGCGCTGGTGTCATGCTGTTGCATTGCAGCTACGATTCTTTTGAATAGTTGAGCGTCACGTTCATGCAATTTATTTAACATCGAATCCATTTTTGAGATCTGTAATTGCAGTTTGTTGACTGCGTTCTGTATTCTTGGTTTCAATGCACCTTGTGGTTTAACAGAGTCTCGAAGTCTGTCTGCCACGCTTGCAGTATCCTGACGTGCCCAATTTCTCTCGAAGCCGGTCATGAGCCATCATTTTGAATTTTCTTCTTAATAGAAATAGTGCATTTTAGTTAGCTAGAAACTAAATTTAGCTAACAAGCTGTAAATTGGGTTATGGGATTATCTAGTCATGTCAAGGATTGCGGTATTTGATTCTGGTCTTGGTTCATTATCAATTATCAGATCTATCCAAAAATTTACTAAAACAGAAATAATCTACTATGCCGATCAAAAAAATTTCCCTTATGGAAAAAAAACAAAGTTACAACTAAAGAAAATTATTGATCAGACAATACAAAAACTCGAAGACCAATTTCATCCAAGTCTAATAATAATGGCTTCCAATACACCATCAATTTTATTTTCAAATTATTTAGGTAAAAAGATAGTTGGTGTTTTACCACCAATAGAAAAGGCCTTATTACTTTCAGAGAATGGAAGAATTGGCATACTTGGCACCAAAGCAACTATTAGAAGTAAGGAATTATCTAGATATCTTGAAAAATTTAACAGTGGAAGAAATTTCAAAAAAATTGATGCTACTGAACTCATAAAACTTGTTGAAACGGGACAATTTCTTACTAATCCTAATAATTGTAAAAAAATCACTAGAGATCTGCTAAAAAACATTTTTATAAAAAATAAAATCGATGTAGTAACTTTATCTAGCACTCATTTACCATTTTTATTACCAATTTTAGAAAAAGAGTTTCCATTTATTCGATTCATAGATCCTGCTGATGATGTAGCAAAAATAGTTGCAAAAAGAATTAAGAAAACATCACGTAATAAACTTCGAATTTATACATCCTTAAATCCAAAAATATTAGAGATGCATATAAAAAAAATCGGAATTAGTAAAACTGTTAATTTTTTGCCTTAGCCTTTCTGTATCCATGACTGAATGTCTTATCATAAAGTTTTGAATATTCGTAGGATTTTGGTTGTATGACATCACCAATTATTACGATTGCAGTTCGTGTGATTTTTTCGGCCCAGACTTTTTTAGTTATATCTTCCAAGGTTCCAATGATTATTTTTTGATCAGGCCAGCTTGCTCTGTAAACTACCGCTGCGGGTGTAGTCTTTGGATATCCACCTTTGATTGCCTCTTTGACAATATCTGATACCAAATGTACACTAAGATAGAAGATCATCGTGGATTTGTGTTTGGCAAGCTCGGAGATCTGTTCTTCCTTTGGTACTTTAGTTCTTTTTTCTGCTCGCGTTATAATCATTGTCTGTGTTACTCCCGGTAGGGTAAGTTGTAGTCCCAAAGCAGCCGAGGAGGCCAAAAATGATGTAATCCCAGGTATTACTTGAAATTCAATTCCTTCCTTTTGCAGATTATCGGTTTGTTCTCTAATCGCACCGTAGATGGCCGGATCTCCATCATGTAGTCTAATAGTCAGTTTGTTCTTATTTGAACCATCTTTTAAAATATCAAAGATTTCCTCGCGAACCATTCCAGAGGCATCATACATTTTTGCCTTTTTACAGATCTTTAGAATTTGTTCTGGAATTAATGAGCCGGAATAAACTACGATGTCTGCTTTTTGTAGTAATTTTTTTGCCTTTACAGTTATCAAATCGGGATCACCAGGTCCACAACCCACGAAATATACCTTAGACACGTTTTACCACCATGATGGAAAAATATTTTGTAGTCATTGTGTTTTGGTTGACTTCACCAAGTTTCATCTTGCGTACAATTTCGTTTTGAGTACCGAGATCTTGTCCAATAGCAAAAATTGAGTCATCAGAGAATCCAGCTTCTTTTAATAATTTTATTACTTGATCGAAATACCTTCCGTCTTTAAGAAATATCATAGTATCACAATTTCTTGCGGTCTCTTTTACTCGTGAAAGATCATAGCATGATGGTATAACTGCCATAGTCTCGGCTCCTTCTGCAAGACTTATTCCAACTTTTGATGCAAATGTAAACATTGAGACAATTCCCGGTATTACTGCTATTTTAATTTCTGGATGTTTTAATTGAAGTTCTCTATGGAGATAAATCCAAGTGCTATACAGATATGGATCTCCAACTGTGAGATATACAACTCTTTTTCCTTCCAATACTTTACTTGCAAGAATTTTAGTATTTTTATCCCATGAAGATTCAAGTGTCTCCTTGTCTTTGACCATGGGAAAAACGAGGTTAACAATTTCAGGCATATTTAATTTGTCAAGGAGTGATTCTACTACAGAAAGTGCTATACTTGGTTTGTCTTCTTTTGCAGTTGGGCATGCAATAACTTCGGCAGCTTGAATTGCTTTGACTCCTTTTACTGTGAGTAGTTCAGGATCTCCCGGACCACATCCCACACAAGTCAATTGATACATGATTAAACAAAAAAATTTCCTAGTTAAAAGCGAATCTAGTTTTTTGTGGAAGATATTATTGTTACAGGGTTTCTTGCTAGCATCATAGTTCCAGTACTAGTCTTTTTGCTTTTAGATATCGTAACCTGAGTGATATCTACATCAGAGAATCCAAGTTTGTAAATGACATCTAAAACAGCATACATGGTTTCAATGAGTATTACACCAATAACTATTCTTCCTCCAGACTTTAATTTGGAATAACAAAGTGTTACTATATCCTTGGTATCTCCACCAGTTCCTCCTAAAAATATCGTATCAGCTTGAGGTAGATCTTTGATTGATTGTTTTGCATCGGATAAAATTAGTTCTACATTTTTTATTCCAAATTTTTCTAGATTTTTTTTTGTTAATTCAATTGCTTTAGGATCTATATCTACAGCAAAAATTTTACCAGTTTTGCCGATTTGAAGACCTGCCTCTACTGTTATTGAACCACTTCCACATCCAATGTCATATACTAAATTTCCTTCTGAGAGTCTGGCTTTGCTAATTTGTATAACACGTGCCTCTTCTTTGGTGATTGGGACATCATCTATTCGTTCAAAAAGATCATCTGGAATACCGGGGGTTTTGTGAATCCACATTTTAGATTGGTTTGAGTATTTGTGTCGAGGATGGTAAGTGTACTAGTGTGTAGGATAAGATCCACATAAACAAGTAAAGGAAAACATATGTGCCCAAGCCCGTAGTAACAATTTTTTTTCTATCAGACGAGGGTAGCCCAATTCTCATACCCTTTCCTACTATGGCAGATGCAATGAATACGACTATCATAAAACCTATTGAAGCCCATCTTCGTTCTTCTCCTTCTATAGATTCAAAAAGGAATGTTGCTGTTATACCACCTAATGCAGCCATTCCAATTCTTATCCAAAATAGCCTATCTAATAGTCGCTTACGTCTTTCTAATTCATCCTGACTATCTGAGGGTGTAGCAATACTGGGAGTATCATCTGACGGATTATTCGATTCTGGTGATTTTTTCTTAGGATGCTTCAATGAAATTTCTAAAGTGATTCGATTATGTCAGGTTTAAAATGTTTGGTCGCACTCAGTTCATTAGTGAGGGTCTCATAATGAGATCTGGTGATTTATTGTGGGATTATCTGGAATAGAACTTGCATTTTTGGTAAAAGACATATCAGAAAAAACGAGAGAATATTATGTCAACAATATCTATTCCATTAATCAAAATAGTGTTCTGTTTAAACTCCATCATCCAGAGAAACCAGATTTGTTTTTGGTGATCTCATCAATAGGAATGTGGTTTACTAGAATAAAGATCGATGCATTAGAAGATAATAAACTTGTCAAGAGATTGCGTGATGATCTTTTACGATTAAAGTTGGTCAAAATTGAACAAATTGATCTTGAAAGAATCGCATATCTAACATTTTCTGGATTTGATAAGGAGTTTATACTAGTATGTGAATTTTTTGGGGATGGAAATATTT
This sequence comes from Nitrosopumilales archaeon, assembly GCA_900299125.1. GTDB lineage: Archaea > Thermoproteota > Nitrososphaeria > Nitrososphaerales > Nitrosopumilaceae > Nitrosotenuis. The sequence goes on from OMIR01000083.1 coordinate 45,374, forward strand.
TACTTTGTAATAAGGAATACAAGATTCTCGCATTACTTCATTCCATCCAAGTGAGACATAGAGAATTACATGTCGGAACAAGATATGTACAACCTCCCCAAAAGGGATTAAACATTCTTGAAATTGTTCCTGAGAATTTTTCAGAATTGAAGACTATTTCAACTTCAATAGTGAAGTGGTTTGGTAGAACATTTGGTCTTCCAACAAAATATGCCGAAGAAATACTTCGTAATGCAAATGTAGGTTTTGATATTCCTGGAAATACAATTACTGATGAACAAATTCATAGTGTGGTAAATGCGACAAATATTTTGGTACGAAATATTATTAATGGTAATCATAATCCAATGATCGTAAAAATTGATGAAGAAGTTGATGTATATCCAATTAAGGTAAACATATCAAATTCAGAACAGGAAATGGTTCCAACTTTTATGGAGGGCCTCGACAGATTATTTTCACAGATTATACTAGAAAAGGGAAAGGACTCCAAGACAGGCAAAATTGATAAGAAAATAGAAGAGATTCAAGCCAAAATAGACGAACAGCAAAAGGCAGTATTATTAGTAAAAGAAAAATCAGAAAAGATCTCAAGAGTAGCAAAGTCACTTTTTTCTTTTCCATCTTATGGTATTACTAGAATCACAGATCCTTCAGCAGTAGAGATTCTTAAATCAGAGAATGCGGAGTTGATAAAAGATCGTGGTCTTTTATTTATTAGAATCCACGATGAAAAGATTCAGATCAATGTAGAATCATCATTTCCTGCAATTGCATCGACATTGTACAATGAGGCTAAACGTCAATCTTCTGCCATTGATTCCATTGTAACATTGATGAAAAAAAATCAAAGAGATTTAGAAAAACTCAATTCACAGTCTTTGGAAACCAAGAAAGCATCCTTCTTTACTGAGTTCAAAAAGAAAGAGTGGTTTGAAAGATACAGGTGGTTTTTTACATCTGATGGATTACTGGCAATAGGAGGACGAGACTCCTCATCTAATTCAGCAATTATTAGAAAACAGTTAGCAAAAAATGACAAAGTGTTTCATGCTGAGATATTTGGTTCACCATTTTTTGTCGTAAAGGATGTACCGCCATCATTACCATTTGACTCTCTAAATGAGGTTGCCCAGGCAACAGTTTGTTTTAGTCGTGCATGGAGAGAAGGGATGTATGGAATGAGTTCTTATTGGATTAATCCTGATCAAGTAAAAAAGGCAGCTCCTAGCGGACAATTTCTCTCAAAAGGATCTTTTGTTTTAGAAGGCCACAAAAACTTCATCAAGGCACAAAACCTCAAATTAGCAGTTGGTATAATTTACTATGACGAACGTTATATCATTACATGTGGTCCACCAGAACCAATCAAAAAAAATTGTATTTGCTATGCAGTCATAGAACCAGGATTAGATGAAATGACCGATTGTGCCAAAAGAATAAGAACAGAATTTATTAAATTACAAGAAGACATAGCAAAGCAGTTTGATATTGATGACTATGTGAGGGTATTACCTGCTGGACAAAGTCATATTATTGAATCTGGTAATACAAAGATTGATTCAGTATAGATTTTTTGTCGATTCGATGCTGGGTAAATTAGCAAAAAAACTAAGAATGTTTGGGTTTGATTGTATGTATAATTCCTCGATAGATGATGAATCCATAATTTCATTAGCCAAAATTGAATCTCGGGTAATAATTACAATGGACTCTAATCTAGCAATAAATGCAATGAAGAGAGACATACTGGTAATAAAACCAGAGAATCATACTGAAAAAGAGCAACTAATTGAAATTGCTAAAAAAATGAATTTTAAAAAATTCGAATTACAATATTCACATTGTTCTCTATGTAATGGAAAACTGAATATCATATTAGAAGATCAAATATTAGAAAAAATTCCTCCAATGATCAGAAGACATACACGGAATTTTTGGCAGTGTGATGAGTGTATGCACATATTTTGGGAGGGAAGTCATATTAAAAACATGAAGAAATTAGTTGGAGAAATAAATGCCAGACTATAACATATCAGATCAAGATGGAATACTAATTGTATCACATGTAAGAAAAATAGTGACTGAGTTTTTAATTTCTGGAAATAAACCCAGGCTAAGCAAAGAGGTTGAAAATGCATTATCATTTGAGGCCGGAATTTTTGTGACAATTAACTCTAAAAATGACTTGAGAGGGTGTATTGGATTTCCAATTCCGAGAAGAATTTCTGATGCACTACCAGAAGCTGCAATTGCAGCAGCAACTGAAGATCCAAGATTTTCTCCTATAGACAAGTCTGAGCTTGGAAAGATTACATTTGAAGTAACCATTCTTACACCACCTAAAGAAATCAAGGTTGATGATTTTTCGGCCCTGCCGCAAAGAATCAGGGTAGGCCGGGACGGATTGATCATTAAACAGGGACATAAATCAGGATTACTATTGCCACAAGTTCCATTAGAATATGGATGGGATGAAAAGGAATTTCTTTCTCATACATGCCAAAAAGCTGGATTACCGTCTGATTGTTGGATGAAAAAACAAACAAAAATCTATTCTTTTGAGGGAATTATTTTCAGAGAAGAGGAACCAAATGGAAATATTGTTCGAGAAAAGTTACAAAACTCCTGAAGACGTATCCAATGATATTTCTTTTCCCAGATGTAGTTTTTCATATTCTTGTTCAGTAGCGATAACCAATGGAATATTTGCTAATGCACAACCAGATGCTACGGTCAGATCAACTTTTTTGCAGATCATCGCAGTCGGTGCGGAGTTGTGTGATTTGATAGAGTATATTGTGTATGCTCCTACACTGCTTCCAACTCCATTTGGAAAAACTAGAATTGAATCTTTCATTGAAATATTATAAAGATCATGTTTTGGATCATTAATTATCCCAGTATTCTTATCGACTGTACCCAAAAAATTAATCGGTATATTTGTCTTGAGAATACGTCCTGATGCTTTACCTGCAACAATAACTTTCATCTAGTTTCGTCCGAAATGATTTGAGATAATGATTTAAGATTGACGCCTACCTCATTTGAGTGATTCAGATAATATGCACCTTTAATGCTGTTAGTTGTGACAGAATCAATTTCATTTTTATCAACTAATGGCGTCAGGCATGTGCAACAGTCAGATAATATTTCACATCCTGCTCTCTCAATTTCATTTGTGTAACCAAGATTTCGTGCTTGCTCTTGAACAGATCTCGGACAAAAAACCATACATCTTTTGGTGAATTCGCGTCCTCGAAGTAACCAAGATAAATCAGCGATCTCTTTTAGTCCTAATTGTGGACTTCCAAGTGTAATTACATCACCCTTGTCTGAAGTGTTTAATTCATCGTGTATTTTTTGCATCTCTTTTTTATCAAAATCGATTTTTTCTGTATTTGATGTCTGATTACCCAGAATGAATTTGCCACATCGTCCAGATGTTCCCATTCCACCACATAACGATTTACATTGACGCCTATCCATATCTGAGACCCCAGAAATTTCTACTGCATTATCAGCTACTTTTCCAGCAAAATACCCCAACATACCAAACGCAAGCTCATCGGGGTGATCTATTTTCATTTGGATTGTAAGATTAGGAGTATCATCAATTCTTAGATCAGAATAAGGACTTTTTCCAGTTAAAGCACTTGCCAATGCTGAAAAAGCACTTTCTTTGTTTGTTTTTAGATTTCCAATTGAATTTGCATATATTGCTGCATTACTTTCAGCAAATGAAACCTGTGTTCCATTTTCTGGAAGATCAAAAATTTCGTATGGAATACATGAAAATGATGGAATGACGCCTAATTTTTTGTACGAGTCGGCGATACTTTTTTGTTTTAAGATAAATTCCTCAGACAGATTATATTTAGAGACAGAATCAAAATCAAATCCCATGGGATTTACAGTTGTCATAACTTTGACTTTGGCATTCATAGCAAGTTTTGCCAAAAATTCTTCTCCAGCATCCCCAATTGTATTATAATTAACACCTGAAAGGTGAGCCCATTTAATTGGAATTAATTTTTCAGCATTAGTTGCTTCACCAGTAGCGACTAGAATTCTATATGCAGTTTGCAATGATTCGCCAAATTCTCCCTTTAGCCCAAGTTCTTCTTCTTTTGTTAACTCCACAAATAATAATTAGTTTATAGAGTATATTACCTGTTGCAGGTTTATTATTGGATTTGTTGAAAAGTGACCATGCAGAGAATTCTATCTGGTATGATAGAAACAATGAATGCTGTAAAACCTCCAAGAATGACAGCTTTACGACAGTTACGAGAATCTGAGCAGGGTGATCCATTTGCAATTTTAATTGGTACAATTCTCTCTGCAAGAACGAAGGATGAGAATACTGCAAAGGTAGTTAGGTCATTGTTTTTGCGTTACAAAAATGCGAAGCAATTAAGCACTGCTAAAATTAAAGAAGTAGAAAAAATTATCCACTCGATAGGATTCTATCATGTAAAGGCTAGAAGGATTATTGAGGTTGCAAAAATAATTGATACTCAGTACAAAGGTAAAGTCCCAGATAATATCGATTCTTTAGTTAAATTGCCAGGAGTTGGTCGTAAAACAGCAAATTGTGTACTTGTTTACGCCTTTGAACAACCTGCGATTCCGGTAGACATTCATGTTCACAGAATTTCAAATCGATTAGGTCTGGTAGATACAAAGACTCCAGAGTGTACTGAGCAGGAATTAATAAAGAAAATTCCAAAACAATTCTGGCTTCAGATAAACGACACGTTTGTCATGTATGGTCAGAATATCTGCAAACCGATATCACCCATGTGTAGCGAGTGTAAAATAAAAAAATACTGTAATTATTATTCTAAGAAGAACGCTTCTTAGTTAATAGTAAAAACCCAATCAAAGCTCCAATTCCACCAGCTATAAAAAATGGGTAATAATGCAGTGGGTTTTGTGAGATATCGCCAGAGAGAATCTCAATTGTATATGTTCCCGAATTAATCGCTGGTGGATCTGTAGTCTCATCCATGCCATAAACTGCATAACTACCAACAACGAAATCACTTATCGGTAAATTGCTTGTAACAATTCTTTTTCCATTACCTATAGAAAGACCGGCAGCATTTCCAAATGCTGCAATAACTTTAGATTCTGGATTCCAACCATCTTTGTCTATTCTAGTTGGAGTTAGGTATCCTTGACCAGGAAGATTTACAGCTACCCAAAATTTTCTCTCTGGTAAGCTACCCATCCCAATTTCAACAAATTTGTCTTTGACATTTGCGTCATAAATTCGCAGGATGGCATTGCCTTTTGGATTTGCGTACAATAAATGGTTTTCAATAGTTAATTGCCAAGAACCAGAGTGATTTTTTTCTAAGGGAGTAGTAATTGCATCCTGTCTTACTCGATTGAAATCAGAAGGTACAACATTAATTGTTTGTAAAACCAGTGAAGGGTTAGATTGTTGTTGTGCATATGCAGGAAAAACAACTAGAGCAGTCAGAAAAACTATGATTATTTTTGAGATCATTCTACAAAAGGTTTTTTGAATGATTGTATTACATTGACCACTTCTGGTCTCATGATAAATTCAGATGGTGATTTTCCTTCGTCAATAATTTGCCTTAGCTTGGTTCCGCTTATTTGTTCATGAAAATCGGGTGGATGTGGGCAGGCTCGCTCATTTGTAAATGCCAAACATCGTTTGCAATAATAAAATGCGGGAAAGAATAATGGCTTAATTTCTAATTCTGGATAGTCTGAAAAAATTTCTTGAGCTGCAAAAGGTGAATAAAATTTTCCTACACCAGCATGATCACGTCCAATTATTATATTGGTACAGCCATAATTTTGTCTCATTATGGCATGATGAATTGCTTCTTTTGGTCCTGCATATCTCATTTCTGTATGAAGAGTTGCCAAGGTGCACCTATTTTTTGGATAATAATTTTCTATCATTCTAATATATGATTCCAAGATTACTTCGTCAATAAAATCTCCAGATTTTTTCTTGCCGATGAGAGGATTAACAAATACACCATCGCACGAGAGAAAAGATTCTTTTTGTAACATTTCATGTGCAACGTGTGGTGGATTTCTAGTTTGGAATGCGGCAATTGATTTCCAGCCTGCATCAGAGAATGACTTCCTAGTATCATTAGGAGTTAATCTGTATTTTCTAATGGGATCCGCCTCTGGTCTTTTAACATAATCGATTTTCCCACCAATTAGATAGTCATTCATAGCAAGTGTTTTGGCAACGCCTGGATGATTCGGATCCGTAGTTCCATAAACTGCTTGGGAAGAATTCATTTTATCAAAAACATATGTTTCTTCCACATGTAAAATCGCAAATTCTCCTCGAGGCGATTTTAGGACTACATCTTTTGCATCCTTTGCCTTTTGAGCTGTTTCCTTGTTAACATCTAGAACAATTGGCACGGTCCAAGCTAAATCATTTGCTAATCTTCCCTTGGAGATCACGCTATCATAATCAGCCCTTAGTAGAAACCCCTCTAATGGACTGAATATTCCATCTGCAATATTTTCAACATCATTAGCAAGATCTTCACTGACTGTAACAGAAAATAAGTCAGATGTGTTTTTTTCCGAGATTCTGTTAAC
>OMIR01000084.1 GCA_900299125.1 Nitrosopumilales archaeon
CATCTGATTGGTACAGGTACAGCAAATCCGGCAAAAAACCAAAGGACATTCCTAGCTCACCGATTATTGTTTATAGAAAAGAATGGAAAATCAACGGCGGCTGGGGTGGATTTCTAGGTACTGGCATTATAGCATCACAAGAAAAATCAAAAAATTATCTTCCATTCGATGAAGCTAGGAAAGAAGCTAGAAAATTACAAAAAAAATACCATTTGAAAACATGGACTGACTGGGTCAAAGCCTATCACGAACGTAAAATCCCAAAAAATATCCCACTACTGCCTGATAGAGTTTATTCAAAGAAGAGGAAAAAAGATGGCGAAAAAACAGTTTAGGGATTTTGAATCTGCAAGGGAATTTGCCAGAGGGTTAGGCTTCAAAAGCCAAAAAGAGTGGAGAATTTATCGATCATCAGGCAACAAACCCATAGACATACCTGCAGACCCTCAAGCCGTTTACCAAAAAAATTTCAAAAGTTGGGGAGACTGGTTGGGTACTGGAAATACAGCATCTCAAAATTTACAGTACAGATCATATGAATCAGCTAGAGAATTTGTCAGAGATCTGGGATTAAAAAATCGTGATGAGTGGATAAAATATTCACGGCTGAACAAAAAACCCATCGACATACCAGCTGCGCCATGGCAAACTTACAAAAATAATGGGTGGAACAGTATTGGAGATTGGTTAGGGACGGGAAGAATAGCAAATCAAGATAGAGAATACTTGTCATTTGATGAAGCTAAAAAGTTAGTTATGACATTAGGTTTGAAAAACCAGCAAGATTGGTATCATTATATTAAATCCGGCAAAAAACCTCAAAACATACCGTCAGTCCCTGAAAGAGTTTACAGGAATATTGGGTGGAGTGGATTGGGAGACTGGTTGGGTACTGGAAACATTTCACCTACAGAGATCTCAAAAAAGTATCTACCATTTAGTACTGCAAGAGAACAAGTCAGAGACCTTGCAAAAAAGTACAAAATAAAAAACTGGAAAGATTGGGATGAAGCTGTAAAAAAAGGACTTATTCCAAAATACATACCAGCAAACCCAAATAGAGTTTATTCAAAGAAGAGGAAAAAAAATGAAAAAAAAGCAATTTAATGACTTTGAATCTGTACGAGCCTTTGTTAGAACTCTGAAATTGAAAAATCAACTAATGTGGAATAAATATTGCAAATCTGGCCAAAAACCAATCGACATCCCAGCAAATCCGCAGGTTGTTTATAAAAATAATTTCATGAGCTGGGGCGATTTCCTAGGTACTAGGAATATTTCTACTCATAAGAAAAAATATCGCATTTTTGTTGATGCGAGAAAATTTGTAAATTCATTAGGCATAAAATCCAGGCGAGATTGGAATCTCTATTGCAAATCTGGCCAAAAGCCAGATGATATTCCATCATACCCAAACCAAGTTTACAAGAATAAAGGTTGGATTAGCATGGGTGATTGGTTAGGAAGCGGTACTGTTCATGTAAGATTTAGAAAATACTGGCCGTATATCACGGCAAAAAATTATGTAAACAAACTTAATCTTAAATCAGCAAAATACTGGAAGGAATATTGCAAATCTGGAAAGAAACCACTGTTCATTCCTTCCGCTCCTGACAAGAAGTACATTGGATATGGCTGGACTAATTGGGGGGATTTTTTGGGAACTAACGTCATGGCTACTAATCAGAGAAAATACCTTGAATTCGCTGATGCAAGAAAGATTGTTCATTCCATGAGACTCAAAAGTGGAAGAGAATGGAAAAAATTCACCAAAGACCCAAAATTTCCAAAAAACATTCCACTTGCACCAGATCAGCATTACAAAAATAAAGGCTGGATTAGCATGGGTGATTGGTTAGGAAGCGGTACTATTCAACCACAATTAAGAGATTACTGGCCGTATATCACGGCAAAAAATTATGTAAACAAACTTAATCTGAGATCAAATTCCTCATGGAGAAAATTTGCAAAATCTGGCCAAAAACCAGAGTATATTCCTGCAAATCCTAATACTGTTTACAAAAATAATGGGTGGGTAAACATGGGAGAATGGTTAGGTACGGGAAGTATTGACCCTAGGATAATCTCCAAAAATTATGGTCCTTTTCTAGAATCTAGAGAAGAAGCAAGATTATTGGCAAAGAAATACAAAATAAAAAACTGGGAAGACTGGATTAAAGCACACAGACAGGGAAAAATTCCAAAACATTTACCTGCAAACCCCTGGCATGTTTATTCAAAAACTAAGAGGAAAAAAGATGGCGAAAAAACAGTTTAGGGATTTTGAATCTGCAAGAGAGTTTGCAAGAAAATTGAAAGTATCTGGGAGACAACAATGGAGGCAATACTGCAAATCTGGCCAAAAACCAGAAGATATTCCCAATTGGCCAGATGCGGTTTACAAAAATAAGGGATGGATCAGTTGGAATGATTTTTTTGGAACTGATTATGTTGCAACTTATCTTAGAAAATACAAATCATTCAATCAAGCAAGAAAATATACTCAGAAATTAAATATCCAAAATCAAACCGAGTGGAGAATTTTTGCAAAATCAGGTAAACTACCAAATGACATTCCGCGAGACCCTCCAACTGTCTACAAAAAAGAGTGGAAGGGATGGGCAGATTGGTTGCGAGCAGGAAAGAAACTAGAAAGAGAAAGCAATTTCCTTCCATTTATTCAAGCAAGAGAGTATGTTAGAAAACTAGGACTCAAGGGCCAAAAGGATTGGCAAGAAAACTATCTCAAATCAGGTAAAAAACCCGACAACATACCTGCTAGTCCTCAGTCAGTTTACGAAAAAGACTGGAAAGGATGGAGTGATTGGCTTGGTACTGGAAGAATATCAAACAAAGATAGAGAATATAGAAAATTTGAAGATGCAAGAAAGTTTGTCAGAAAACTAAAACTTACTAGTTACATTGAATGGATTGAATATAGAAAATCAGCTAAACGCCCATTAGATATTCCATCAATGCCTGAAAGAGTATACAAAAACAAAGGATGGAGAGGTTATGGGGACTTTTTGGGAACGGGTCGAGGTTCAAAGATGATTTTTTGGGAATTTGAAAAATCAAAAAAATATGTTCAGAAATCAAAAATAAAAACTAAAGAAGAATTTGTTGAACTAGTTCAGAATGGCAAATTACCTGCAGAGGTTCCAAAAAATCCACCAACTACATACAAAAAAGATTGGAAGGGGTGGGGAGACTTTTTGGGAACTGGAACTATCGCTCCACAATTGCGACAATACCCTCCAATAGAAGATGCCAAAAAAGAGGCACAGCAATTGGCAATCAAACTCAATTTACGAACACAGCAAGACTGGATTAAAGCACACAGAGAAGGAAAAATTCCAAAACATTTACCTGCAAACCCATGGCATGTTTATGCAAAAAACAAGAGGAAAAAAGATGGCGAAAAAACAGTTTAGGGATTTTGAATCTGCAAGGGAATTTGCCAGAGGGTTAGGCTTCAAAAGCCAAAATGAGTGGAGAGTTTTTGTAAAATCCTCCAAGAAACCCGAAGATATACCATCAAACCCAGATCAAGTGTTTAAAAAATCTGGGGATTGGATTTCTTGGGGAGATTTTTTGGGTACGGGGAGCATTGCAAATCAAAAGAGAAAATTTAGTTCATATAAAGAGGCTAAAGATTTTGTCAAAGCACTGGGAATCAGTGGACAATCTGAATGGAAAAAATTTGTTAAAACAGGAAAAATTCCACCTGAAATTCCGAAAGATCCTCAAGGTGCCTATATGTATAAGGGTTGGATTTCTTGGGGCAATTTTTTGGGTACGGGGAGCATTGCACCCAAAAATAAAAAATTCAGATCATTTACTGACTCTAAACAATTTGCTCGTGCTTTAGGATTTCATAATGTCAGAGAATGGGAGATTTACTGCAAATCCGGCAAAAAACCAGATGATATTCCCTCATCACCATCGAAATTTTATGCCAAGGAGTGGAAAAGTTGGGGGGACTGGTTAGGTACAGGAAGAATTCAAACACAGCAAAGAGAATATCTGTCTTTTAATGATGCGAGAAATTTCATTAGAGGTTTGGGGTTGAAAAATCATATAGAGTGGAAGGCATATTGCAAGCCGGATCAAAAACCTGTAGATTTACCGGCAGCCCCTGAAAGAGTTTACAAAAAAGATTGGAAAGGCTTGGGAGACTGGTTAGGTACAGGAAGAATTCAAACACAGCAAAGAGAATATCTGTCTTTTAATGATGCGAGAAATTTCGTTAGAAAATTAAATCTAAAAGACAACACAAAGTGGAGAAAATATGCACAATCTGATGAAAGACCAGATAATATTCCTTCATTGCCGCACAAGACATACAAAAATAAGGGCTGGATTAGCTTGGGAGACTGGTTAGGTACTGACTCTATTGCTACTTTTAATAGGAAATACCGAAAATTTGAGGATGCTCGAAAATTCATACGAAATTTGAAATTGAAACATCATATAGAGTGGACTGAGTATTGCAAATCCGGCCAAAAGCCAGATGATATTCCTGCCGCGCCATGGAATGTTTACAAACAATGGGGGGAAAACAATGGAAAAAAAAGAAGAACATAATCACTGGATTGACATTTATGATTGGTTAGGAACTGAAGACCCAAACTGGTCTCCAAGAAAGGTCAAAGAACTCCTTAAGGCATTAATCGATAGCAAAGTAATCTATCAGTGGGATGAAGCAGTACTCTATTCATTTCTCTTACGTAAAGGAGTTCTAAATTTATCAAGTAATAGACATGAGGACTTTCTAAATAATCTAGCAAAAGCAAGCAAGACAAAAGGAGGGTTAGAAGCTATTGAGGAATATGCCTATTCAGATTCTGAAATCCCTCCAGACATTTCTCATTTTGCACCCGAAGAGATTCAGACAGATACAGAAGCTGAAATTAAAACCGCCAGTTCAAGTGAACTTGCATCACTAATTCAGGATCAAGAAACACTTGAATCTGATGTAATTACCCCAGTTGAACAAATTCTGTCTACAACTGAGATCTTGGATTCCATTTCTGTTGATGAGGAAGCAATTCAATTCTATTTGACATATTCAATTAACCAATTATGGAAAGATGCATTTCTAGATGAACAAAAAACTGTTAGTGATTTAGAAAAGATTGGAAAAACTGGGAACAAATACAAAGATTTGGTTGTTGGAACTTTTCTAAAAGATTACAATGCTGCAAAGAATCTGAAAATCCCAAAAAACTACATCTTTAGTTGGAATTCTAAATTAGTTGAACCATTTTTAATGCAAAAATATGTTGCATACAAGATAAAACAACTACCATATTTTGGCAATTTCTCTGGAACGGGTGCTGGAAAAACACTTTCAGCCATCTTGGCCAGCCGTGTGATTGATAGCAAGGTAACACTGATTGTATGCCCAAATGACGTTGTCTCTCACTGGGAGAAAAATGCAAAACAAATTTTTTCTGATTCAGAACCAATAACCGGAAGAGATGTGTTTTCATCTAAAACAAATAAAGACAGATTTCAATATTGGGTGCTAAATTATGATAAATTGAATCAAGAGTCATCAGTCAGTGACGTTGCACGACTAGGAAAACAAAAAATTGATTTTATTGTACTTGATGAAATTCACTTTTCCAAAGTAACACAAGATGAAACTAAATCTAAACGACGTCAAGTTCTTGAATATCTTTTAACTCTAGCAAGAAAGAAAAACCCCAAGGTGAAGGTACTTGGGCTGTCTGCAACCCCTGTTGTAAATAATATTCGTGAAGGAAAATCACTTTTGGAATTGATGAGTGGAAAAATCTATGATGATGTTTCAACAAAACCCACAGTACCAAATGCAGTTACATTATATGAAAAAATTACAACCAATTCGATTAGACAAAGACCAAACTATAAAATTTCTGTAGTAGAAAACATTGTAAATGTAGAAGCAGATAGACCAACTGGAATCAGTCTAGCTGAATTAAATTCTCGTCCATTGGCAATAGAACAATATCTAACTGATGCACGTATTCCCGAAATTGTATCAAGAATTTCTGGTCCGACAATCATCTACTCTGAGTATGTTGGTACGGCAATTCCAGGAAAACCATCAATTCTAGAAAAAATAGGAAACGCCGTAAAAGAAAAAGAACTCAGCTATGGGTTTTACACAGGTGATGATCATACAGGTCTTGATAGATTTCTTGAAAAAAAAATTCAAGTATTGATTGCATCAAGACCAATTTCAACTGGAGTGGACGGCTTACAATCTGTTTGCACAAATCTGATTTTCAATACATTGCCATGGACTCATGCCTTATACCAACAAATCATAGGTAGAATTGTCCGAACTGGCCAAGGAAAAAAGAGAGTAGACATTCACCATATCAAGGCCAGTATTGGCGGATACGAGTATGATGAGATGAAGCTAAATAGGCTCAGATTCAAGCGTACACTCGCAGATTGTGCTGTAGATGGACTTTTACCTGAAAAGAATCTAGTTTCAGCAAATCAGGCAACTAAAGAAGCAATAAAATGGCTTCAGAGATTAGAGAGGGGAGAAATTTCGTGTGTTACCAGAAGAGATCTGAATCGAATTCTAACTCCTATTGAAATTAAAAAAAGACAATCAAAGTATGGTGATTTTTCAAAACAAAATCAGAAAATAAACACTGAAAATTCTCGAACTACTCATAAAAGAATGTTAAAGAATCCTGAAGAATGGCATGAATATCATAGAAACTATCGTGAAGAACGAAAGAATTGGACTATAATTCCATACGAAGAATGGATAAAGAGAATCAAAAAACTTTCGGAGCGCTTCATAATAGGCGATTTTGGGTGTGGTGAAGCACTAGTAGCAAAAGCAATTGGAAGCCGCGTAATTAGTATTGATCATGTCGCAATAGATTCAACCATAATCTCATGTGATATGAGTGATGTATCTGAACATGTCAAAGATGGCGGATTGGATGTTGCAATATTTTCTTTGTCCTTAATGGGAAAAAACTGGAAAGATTATCTCATAGAGGTAAAAAGGTGTCTTGCTCAAGGACAATATCTATTCATTTCAGAAACTACAAATTCACTCTCAAAGAGGCTAGCAAATTTAAGAGATGAACTGAAAAAATTAGGCTTTGAAATTTACAAAGATGAAGAGATTGGGGCATTCACTTTCATAGAATCTAGAAAAATAACCACGTACTGAAGATTTACTTGGATTCCAAAAAAGATTAGAATTTCTGTTCTCGATCTAGAGATTTAAAAAAAAGAGTAGAGTCAGCTCTCTATTTCTATGCACATTTCATTGTATATGCCTGGGGGCCATTTTCTATCATCCGTGCCGTATTTTGCCTCATATTTTTTTAGAACTTCTTTGTGCCTCTTGGCGTCTCTTTCGTTCAGATCGTTGAATTCCTTCATGATTTTTTGGTACTCGGCCTTGGTGATGAACTCCATAACCAATGCAAAATCAAGCAAGTAGTAATGACCACGCATTACCTCTTGCTCAAAATGCTCGATTCCCATTTTTTCTAGTTTTTCCCAGAA
>OMIR01000085.1 GCA_900299125.1 Nitrosopumilales archaeon
ATCTCTCAAAAGTGGCTTGGCAGAATGGGTATCAAAGATTACATGTTATTTGACAAAGTAGAACCAGAGCCATCAATTGAAACTGTAAACAGTGTAGTAGCGGAGTTCAAGCCAAAAAATCCATCCTGTATCATAGGACTAGGAGGTGGAAGCTCTTTGGATGTTGCAAAATATGCAGGAGCTGAAATGAAGTTAGAGAAAACACTCATCCCAACAACTTTTGGCACTGGAGCAGAAATGACAACATATTGTGTTTTAAAATTTGACGGCAAAAAGAAACTTTTGCGAGAGGACCGCTTCCTTGCAGATAGGGCAATTGTTGATTCCTATTTTATGGAAGGCACTCCTGAGCAAATTGTTAAAAATTCTGTTTGCGATGCATGTGCACAAGCAACTGAGGGTTATGACTCCAAGTTAGGTAATGAATTTACCAGAACAATGTGCAAGCAGGCATTTGAGGTTCTATATGATGCAATAATCAACAACAAACCAGAAAATTATCCATACGGCTCTATGCTATCTGGAATTGGATTTGGTAATTGTTCTACTACTCTAGGACATGCACTCTCGTATGTATTCTCCAACGAAGGTGTTGCACATGGTTACTCGTTATCCTCATGCACCACAGTAGCACACAAGTTCAACAAATCAATTTTCTATGAGCAATTCAAAGAAGTAATTGAAAAACTCAAATTCGATAGAATGTCACTAAAGGCTCCACTAGACCAAGCAGCAGATGTTGTCATGACTGACAAGGGTCATCTGGATCCAAACCCAAAACCTGTCACAAAGCAAGACGTTATCAAATGTCTTCAAGATATCGTAGACGGCAAGCTCTAAGTGTTCAGATTTTATCCAAAATTATGCACGAGGTTCTCTAGTTTTTACTAAACTTAAATAGGTGAAATCTCTTGGAAAAAAACATGTTAAAGTTCGGAATTCAAAACGGTCTGAACGTTGCTCGAGCCGGTTTTTCAGAAGACCAGATTTTAACAGCCTGTTTGCTTGCAGACAGAGTAGGCTATGATTCAATTTGGTATATGGACCATTCCAATGTACCCCAGTGGTCAAAAGCCACTGTACTTGACCCATGGGTTATGTTATCTGCAATTGCAGCTACTACTCAAAACGTAGAGCTTGGAACTTGTGTTACAGATGCCATTAGAAGACATCCTTCAAACATTGCACTTGCAACAATTACTTTGGATAGAATTTCCAAGGGAAGAGGAACATTGGGAATTGGTGCAGGTGAGGCTCAAAATTTAAAAGAATTTAACATTCCTTTTGATAATCCAGTTTCAAAATGGGAGGAACAACTCCAAGTCATAAAATTACTATACGAATCAACTCCAGAACACAAGGTCAATTTTAACGGCAAATATTACCAACTAAACGATGCTTGTCTACAAGCACGACCAGTAAGAAGACCACACCCACCAATCTACATGGCTGCAGGCGGACAGAGAACATTACAAATGACAGGCAAGTACGGCGATGGTTGGCTACCAATCGGATACACACCTGAATTATTTGAAGACCATGCAAAGACAATTCTTAAATCAATGAAAGAAAACAATAGAACACAAGAAGAAATAGACACTTTCCAAAATGCAATAGATATTGATGTTTACTTTTCCGAAGATGCAGAAGAATCATGGGCAAAAATGAAAGAAGCAGTCAAAGTATCACTATTCAAGCCCGAAATATTACGCGTACACAATCTCAAAGCCATCGACGGATTTGATTTCAAAAAATACTTTACAGAATATTCCATGTCAAATCAAGACTGGATCGTAAAGATGAGAGAGGGTGCAACAACAATTCCAGACTCCATAGCAAGATCATCAGTTGCTGTTGGAACACCAGAAGATGTAATTCCAGTATTTGAAAGATTCATGAAAGCAGGTGTAAATCACTTTGTCATCAGATTCTGGGGTTCAAACTATTTTGGCTCTATTGACAAGTTTGCATCCAAAGTAATGCCACATCTTAAAGGCAATACTCGATAATTTCTCTAGATGGCAACACTCAAAGAGTGTGAGGATTATGCCAGGTCAAAAGGCGCAGATGTTGCATTTTGCATGGGCGTCGTATTTAGATTAAAGTCAATTGGAATTACTCACGAGCAGATTCTCTGCTCTGCCATACTATCGCAGACAAGATCAAGTTTTGATGAGATATTTGCCAGATTTGGACGCGACGTGGCAGTCATGGCAACTAGCATTATGAAAGATAGCTCGCAATCTGGTAAAAATCAGGAATCATCATACATTGAGCAATTACAGGCAGCACCATGGGAATCAGTTCTAATCAAGCTCTGTGAGATTTCTGCCAATCTAAAGCTCATCAAGGAATCAGAATTATCTAAAACAAAAAGGTCCAAAATGATGAAAAAAAATATCCACTATCTGAACTCTCTTAAAAAAAACATACGAGAGAATCAGGACAAGGCGCTAGGCCTTCAAAGGCTACTAGATGGCGCAAATGAGACTATTTCTGAGCTAGGATATCGTCCGATCAAATTTGAATGAAAAGTCTAAGCTTGAAGGCCAGATTTTCTTATCATTCCTAGCTTAAATTAAGAATTTTTGATTTATTAATAATGAAGGGAGATATTTTACTGCAAAACATATCAGTTAGAGGCTTTATTCCAGCAACTGCAGGCAAAAACGTCAAAGAAGACAAGAAAAAAATCAAATTAGCAATAGAGACAAAGCTTGGAAAAAACATTGAATCTGTTAGAAATAGAATAAACTCAAAGCCACTATCAATAGGTATTACATTTTATCTTAGAGCCGAGTCAGCTCATGCCAAAAAAGACATCCAGTCACTAAATAATGTCTTACTAGCAGTCCTCTCACCCACAATGGCATCAGGCAAAGAGGTAGAGACAGGTCTTGATATTATCAAAGACGAGTCGCTAATTTGCAGAACTATAATTGAGAAAAAACTAGTCGAATCTGAAAAAGACGAAGGTATGACATTTTCCATTTACGAGTGGTCTAACTAGCCCCAGTACAAAATTACTAATAGAAAAATTGGAATTTTGGACTACTTTTCCAATATTTCCAAATCAGGGGGTATTTTTGAGCTAAAAATCACTCCTGCTAGGCACAAAACTAACACACATGCGTTTCCAGTCCAAAAATTTTGGAATCAAGAGGGGGAGGTGGGGGTTTTGTTTCCAGAAATTCCAGTCTGATTCCCTCGAGGGGAATTGTCTAATTAGTTTGATACCCCGAGGTTTTGATGGTTAGAATAGAGCATTTTTTAGAGTTTTCCTATTTTTAAAAAACAGAAATTTAGAATCCGAAAAGGACTAATATGACATTTTCCATTTATGAATGGTCTAATTAGAATTATTTAAGAGCTAATCAAAAAATATTAAAAATTTATCTATACAGTCAATGAAAATCTATACTACTACTATCAACAGAGGGTTTGAATGTCGCCATACCTATCTTTAACTGTACAATTGAACTATTCAAACCAGTCTTATCTACTGCACTCGTAAAATCTACAGGACTAGAGAATTTCAAATCTCCACTTCCTTCAAATGACGACCAAGAAATTGAATTTTTTTTAGTTGAAATCACTAACTTAAGACTGTGTAAGGGTTGGTCAATAATATCCTGAGAATTGTTTTTACCATCAACAGAATATTTCCCAGACATACTAGAAGGAATAATCTTGCCTTTCGAATCAATTAATACTGTGGCATCGATCGACATATTGATTCGGTATTGCCCTGCATCAAAAGTGTATGGGCCTTTAGTTATAGACTTCGATAGGGTAGAAGTGCCACTTTCCAGTAATGTGAATGTTCTTTTTGAAACATAATCTATTGTAAATTTTGAAGCCATGATATTTTCATTACCAGAAAAATCTTCAACCACACCGTTCATAATATCCAGAGTAATCGTTCCAGGAATATCTTCATGATTTAAGTTAAAAGTATAAGTCGAGGCATCGATTGATACTAAATCACTAACATAACTTCCAGGATTAACTGAAATATCATCCTCAGTAAATCCTACGATTGGTTCGCTGAACTGAACAATCATTGCGATAGGGTTATCATTTGTAGGACTGGTTGCGCTAAGTGATTTAATCAATACTGTTGGATTTACACCATCAGATGTCACAGTATAAAATCCATCATCAACCTCGTTGCCATCAACATCAGTTGTACTTCCAGCATCACTATGGTAAGTTATAGTTGGTGTCGAGGATGTATCTGAGAGTCCAGATGTAGTAAGTGTCATGATATTACTTGCTCCATTTGGATCACTGTTAGCAGTAATTGTCCCAGATGAAATTGAATAGCCTTCACCACTACTAGTATTACTATCTACGTATTCGGAAAATATCAGTTTTATAGTATTAAGCCCAGTTCTTTGAGCAGTAAATGTCGGTTTAACAATACTTTGGCCAGAAATAACAAATGTTGAAAATCCTCCGGATTCTGCTGTCAAAGTGTTAGTTACTGGATCCACTTCAGTGGTTAAACTAGACCAAGCATCATTTGAATATCTATTAATTGTCAATGTTGATTCATCTAGCCCAGAAATTTGAATGTCAGAATAAGTTAGAGTTACATTCGTAGAATAAATTGGAGCATTTGATTCAACTACAAAGAAATTTCCA
The DNA here is from genome assembly GCA_900299125.1 of Nitrosopumilales archaeon. Taxonomy (GTDB): domain Archaea; phylum Thermoproteota; class Nitrososphaeria; order Nitrososphaerales; family Nitrosopumilaceae; genus Nitrosotenuis. Next base: position 4,648 of record OMIR01000085.1, read on the forward strand.
GTTATCGTTCCTGACGGATCAGTAGATTGAGGATTAGTAGTAACCTCTTCGACTTCGATTTTTGTTGAATCAAAGGAGTCACTCAAATCAAAATCTGTCGTAAATGCTTCAAGATTTAGGGAGTTGTTTCCATCGGTGATAAGTTGCTTTTCTACTTGACCAGATACATCAGAGTATCGAAGGATCCTATCATTGGTCGCGTCTACTGCCCATAAATTTCCAGACGAGTCAGCCAATATGCTAGTAGGGTAAGCCATAGTAGTAGAAGATACGGCGTTTCCCCAATTCAGTATTCTGGAATTGAAATCAGGCTGCCCTAAAACGACTGATGCGGCGCCACCATTAATTTGATTTTGAGAATCAAACATAAGTAATCGATTATTTGTTGTGTCCGCAACCCAGAGATTTCCTGAAGAGTCAAATGCCACATCCTTTGGATTCCAAAGTGTTGATGATGTGGTTTCACAGTATGCGGGACAGACATTTCCGCCAAGTGTGACGGAAGCAGTTGCACCTGAAATTAAATTATCTGAAGGGAATTTTAGAATGGCATTTTGATTTTGTGCTGCAACCCAGAGATTTCCTGAAGAGTCAAATGCTATTGCATTTGGTGCAGAGGCGCCTATAACCACTTTTGGATTAGATCCAGTAAAAAGATCAGTTGACGGATACATCAGTACCCTATTGCTATTTCTATCCGCAACCCAGAGATTTCCTGAAGAGTCAAATGCCACATCATACGGTTCATTCAGAGTACTAGAACCACCAGATGTGAAATCGGTTTGACCAATAACCACAGTTGCTTCTCCACCTGTTACAAGATTTTCTTGTGGGAACATCAATATTCTATTGCTTCCAGGTTCTGCAACCCAGAGATTTCCTGATTGATCAAAATTTATTCCGGCAGGTTCATGTATTTTTGTCGAAGATCTTCCTATATCATTAGATGTAAAATCCGTCTGGCCTAAAACTATCGATGCTGATGCCCCGATGGCTAAATCATCCATTTTGAATTTCAGGATTCTATAATTACTCCAATCTGAGACCCAGAGATTTCCTGATTGATCAAAAGCAATACCATGAGGAGTATTAAATTCTGTGGGCGATATTCTGCTCCATTGTGATTTTACCGATTCCCAGGTACTTTGAATTAATAGTTTGGTTCCAGCACCGCCAGTTACCAGATTCTCTTGCAGATACATTAGAATTCTGTAATTTTTATTGTCCGCAACCCAGAGATTTCCTGAAGAGTCAAATGACAACCCAGTAGGATTACTTAGTTTCGTGTCACTGGTTCCAGTTGTTTTAGATACCAGATCAGATTGACCTATTGCGACTGTTGCAGCACCGCCAGTTACCAGATTCTCTTGCGGATACATTAGAATTCTAGAGTTACCAGAGTC
>OMIR01000086.1 GCA_900299125.1 Nitrosopumilales archaeon
AGCTGATAATTACTCTACTCGACAGAATACTGTAATGACTGTAAAAGTAGCAAAGGGAGTCCTCTCAAATGACTCTGATGTTGATGGCAACTCACTAACTGCAGTCAAAGTTAAAGGACCATCACACGGCGCCCTCACACTAAACTCTGATGGCTCATTTACCTACACACCAAGTCCCAACTATAACGGACCTGACAGCTTTACCTACAAAGTAAATGATGGAACAGCAAACAGTAATACGGCAACTGTCACCATTACAGTAAGTTCAGTAAATGATACACCAGTAGCAATAGCTGATAATTACTCTACTCGACAGAATACTGTAATGACTGTAAAAGTAGCAAAGGGAGTCCTCTCAAATGACTCTGATGTTGATGGCAACTCACTAACTGCAGTCAAAGTAAGCGAACCATCACACGGCGCCCTCACACTAAATTCTGATGGCTCATTTACCTACACACCAAGTCCCAACTATAACGGACCTGACAGCTTTACCTACAAAGTAAATGATGGCAGTCTTGACAGTAATACAGTAACTGTCAGTATTACCGTGAAAAAATAATTAACCGCTAATTGACACCCATACACCAAACTCTAATCTGAAAGATTAAAGACGATCATAAATCCAAAATCTGGCATGACGGCATATCTTGTAGTTTTTATTTTTATCAATTTCCCAGACACCCACTAGATTTGATTTAATAATCGCACAGGCTCAGTAGCAACTGTGAAGGTCGGCGTAATCGTATTTCCGGGCAGCAATTGCGATCGCGACATGTTTCATGTTTTACAAGACGTATTCAAGCTAGATGTAAAATATTACTGGCACGAGGACAAACTTCCATTAGAACTAGATGCAGTTGTTTTGCCAGGAGGATTCTCTTATGGCGATAGACTCCGAGCAGGTGTTATTGCAGCACACAGTCCGGTTATCTCTGATGTTAAAAAAATGGCAGAAAAAGGAATGCCGGTATTGGGTGTGTGCAATGGATTTCAAATTCTAGTCGAATCAGAACTATTGCCTGGAGTATTGCTCAAAAACACGTCGCTGAACTTTATGTGCCAGTGGACTGAGCTAATCGTCAAAAACAACAAGACCCCATTTACATCCAAATTTGAAATCGGACAAAAAATCCCAATTCCAATTGCTAATGGTGAGGGAAGATACTATATTGATTCAGAGAATCTAGAATCACTAAAGAAAAATAACCAGATAGTTTTCCAGTATGGCTCTAACATTAATGATTCAGTTTTTGATATTGCAGGAATTTGCAACAAGGAGGGTAATGTTGTGGGAATGATGCCGCACCCAGAGCGTGCAGTAGAGGCCGAGCTAAATCCCAAGGACTCGGCGCCTTCTAATTTGATATTTCAATCACTGATTGCTACAATAGGGGCAAGAAAATGAGCCTGCAAAAAGAAGAACTGGATTATCTGAGCAAAAAAATAGGCAGAGAACCTAACGATATAGAAAAACACATTGTTGCAGCGGAATGGTCCGAGCACTGCTCGTACAAGTCATCCAAGATTCACCTGAAAATGCTTCCAAACAAGGGAACTAGAGTAATTCATGAAAAAGGATACGACTCGGGGGTCTTGGATGTGGGTGATGGATATGTAGTCACAGTTCACATTGAATCACACAACCATCCTTCAGCTGTAGAGCCGTATGGCGGGGCAGCTACTGGCGTGGGCGGAGTAATTAGGGATATTTTATCTGCAGGAACTAGGCCGATTGCACTATTAGACGGACTGCGATTTGGAGATATCACCAAAGACTCTCATGCAAGATGGCTATTCAAAAACGCAGTAACAGGAATTGCAGATTATGGAAACTGTCTTGGAATTCCAACTGTGGGAGGAGAGGTGGAATTTGACAAGTGTTATTCCAATTATGCTCTAGTGGATGTGGCATCAGTTGGATTTGGAAAAAAGAACAGACTGATTAAAAATCATGCAGACGCTGGAGACATTGTAGTATTAATGGGCGGCTCGACAGGCCGCGACGGAATTGGTGGAGCACAGTTTGCATCTGATTCGCTGGAAACAGAGGACCGCTCTGCAGTGCAGATTCCGGATCCTTTCATTGAAAAATTAATCATAGAGGCAACACTAGAGGCAAGAAATCAGGGACTAATCAAGGCAATCAAGGATTTGGGAGGCGGTGGACTCTCTTGCGCAATATCAGAGACAGCTGATGCACTTGGTGTTGGAATTGATCTTGATGTAAGAAAGGTCCACACTAGGGAATCAAACATGAGACCTGTTGAGATTATGACATCTGAATCTCAGGAGAGAATGCTAATCATTACAGATTCTGCGCGATTGCCTGAATTGGAAAAGATTTGCAAAAAATTTCGCGTTAGCTGCTCTGTGATTGGCAAGGTAACAGGCGATAAAATAATGCAAGTTAGAGAATCAGATTCTGTCTTGGCCTCAATGCCTGCAGAAATTGTTGCAAATGCTCCTCTATTGGATAGGCCTGCACGTGAGCCGTCATATCTTGGAGTGCTGCAAGAAAAACAACTGCCCCTACCACCATCTGATCTATCACAAACAATTCTCTCATTGCTTTCTGCTCCAAATATTGCAAGCAAAATCTGGGTGTATGGCCAATATGACCACGAGGTGGGAATTAGAACAGTAGTCAAGCCAGGCTCTGATGCTGCAGTTCTTCGATTAGATAATGGGAAATATTTGGCAGTAAAAATTGACGGCAATCCCAAGCATTGTTATCTTGATCCAAAAAATGGCGCAATGGGCTGCTTTGAGGAGGCATGCAGAAATGTCATCTGCACTGGAGCAGAGCCAATTGGAATGGTTGATCATCTGCAATTTGGCAACCCAGAAAATCCGGAAATCTTTTGGACATTTTTAGAATCACTCAAGGCAATTACGGAATTTTCCAAGTATTTTGATATTCCATGTGTTGGCGGCAAGGTCAGCTTGTATAATGAGACACCTAGCGGACCTATCAAGCCAACTCCGCTAATTGGTGTTTTGGGATTAATTGAAAAAACCCCACTCAAACCGCAGGTGATTAATTCCGGAGATGAGCTGATTCTAGTTGGTCTAACAAAGAATGAACTTGGCGGTTCTGAATATTTGGAATATATCCATGATTTCATTGGCGGTGTTGCACCAAAAATCAATCTGGATGAATCCAAGAAAAACATGCATGCCGTTCTCTCTGTAATTCGTTCAGGTAAAATCAAGGCAGCTCATGATTGTGCCAAAGGCGGACTGGCAATTGCAGTATCTGAATTATGCATGACAAGTAGGATTGGATGTGTGATATCCCTTGACAGAGTCCCAAGCCAAAATCTTGATGATGCTGGGATTTTATTTTCAGAGAGCCACTCTAGGTATCTGCTTGTAGTGGACAAGTCAAATCTATCACCGGTATTAGCAGAGCTCACAAAATCAAACACTACTCATTCTCATATAGGCACTTTTTCAGCAAATCAAATCATATTTTCAAATAAAGAAAATCAGGTTGCCAATCTAATGGTTGATAAGGCACATGAAAAGTGGTTTAATTCACTGAGGGATTTGGTGCTTCATGCCTAAGGTAAAAGAGAATTGTGGCGTAGTTGGAATTTTCTCAAGAGACGGCTCTAATGTAATTCCTATGGTAATTGATGCACTGCGCGCACTGCAGCATCGAGGACAGGAAGCATGGGGAATTGCAGTGCCTAACAAGACTCCGGTAAAAAGACTGGGTCTAGTATCTGCAGCATCATCTGAATTTCAAAAAATCACAGAAGAATATGCGTCTCCTGCAGCAATTGGCCATGTAAGATATTCAACTGTTGGCAAGAGCAGCCTTGAAAACGCACAACCACTAAAAGTCAAGGATCTTTGCATTGCGCACAATGGCACAATTGCCAATGTGGCAGAGCTGGCAAACATGGTTGGCGGCTGCACGTTCACACCACAAAACTCTAGTGATACAATGATTGCAGCACAGAGACTAGTATCGCTAATGTCAACTAATGGCAAGCTAGGTGCGGCACTATCTATTCTCAAAAACGAAATGGCCGGCTCGTATTGTTTTACATTTGTATCTGATGATAATGCAGTTTATGCAGCAAGGGACCCAAGAGGTTTTAGACCAATGGTCTTGGGCTCTAAGGAAGATGGGGGATTGTCAGTTGTCGCTTCAGAATCCGCAGCATTATCTGCAATTGGAGCAAAACTAGTAAGAGATGTCTTGCCTGGCGAGCTACTCAAATTCAGCAAGACTGGAATGGAATCTGAAATGTTCTCAGAGGCAAAGCAGCGCTCACACTGTTCTTTTGAATTTACATATTTTGCACACCCCTCATCGAAAATGGAAGGAGCTAACATCTATGTCGCTAGAAAAAACATTGGAAGATTTCTTGCAAAAAAATTCCCAATCAAGGACGCTGACCTGGTAATTCCTGTTCCAGACTCTGCAAGGCCTGCAGCACTAGGCTATGCCCAAGAGATGGGCCTCACATTTGATGAGGGATTGCTCAAAGACAGATACAGCAAGAAAGGACCTCTACGAAGTTTTATTGAACCACACCAGTCCGACCGCGTCGAGATTAATCGCTGGATTATTCCAATATCTGAAATCATAAAGGACAAACACATTGTAGTAATTGATGATAGTCTTGTGCGAGGAAATAGCTCAAAGGCAATCATCAAAGCACTACGCAGGGCAGGTGCAAAAAAAATCAGCATGCTAATTACGTATCCGCCAATCAAATATCCATGCTATGCAGGAATTGACTTTCCATCCCCTGATGAGCTAGCAACAGGCGCAGACCCGCAAAAAACAGATCAGGAACTAATTGAGAAAATTAGAAGCGATATTGGAGCGGACTTTTTGGGATACAATGACGCTCAAAATCTTGCAACAGCAGTTGGAATACCTCATGACTCGATGTGCTTTACATGCACTACTGGTGACTATGAGACACTGGGAATTAAGCCAGAGTTTAAAACCCGAGAGCAAATGAAGGGAGAATAATGGAAATCGCATTTGTTCTAGTAAAGTGCAAAACTGCTCATGAAATGGACGTAATGCGCGAAATACTCAAAATTGACGGTGTCAAAGAGGCTCATGGAACATTTGGCATGTATGATATATTCGTCAAAGTAGTGGGCGCAAACCACAAGGCAGTATCTGATATTATTACAAAGCAAATTCGACAGACAAAAAATGTAGTCTCTACTACAACACTATCTACCATACCCGAACAAGGCTGAATAGTCTTAATAGATAGATTATCTAATTTTTCTGCGTGAGCACGTACAAGATTCTGGTGATTTGTGCAGTTATTGCAATTGCTGCAATTGGAATCATAACTGTGCTTTCTTTGAGCAAGGGCGTAATATCTACGCAGGATTATTCAATTGATGTTGATCCCCTCAAAGACCCGCAAAATCTTTTTGTCACTGCCCGAGTTATGATACAAAACACCGGCGGCAAACCGCTAACAAACATTGTAGTTAATTTTGGAAACGGCGAGCTTTTGCAACTGGGAACTCTGACACCTGGACAAAAAGTAATCCTCTCTCCTCCGCAAGATAACTCGCTAGAGCAGGTAGTAGTTACAGCAGATAATGGAATATCTGTAATCAAAGAGTATAGACTTGCACCTAAAATGGTTGGAATGATGGGAAGCTAAGTCCAGGATTTTTTGTCCTTTTTCCAAACGCGCACATCATCTACGAAAACATGATCCTCGTAATCAAAGACAGTATGCCATTTTTTGTCGTGCGGCAGCATTTGGTCTAGTTCCTTGACATTTTTGTTTGTCGGATACTTGTTAGTTAGCGCACCCCATTTCATGTTTGGGATCTTGGGCATGATTTCGTTTATGTCACGCATGATAACAATATGCAAAATCCATTGATAAATTTTTGTGCCAAAAATTGACAAACCCAAATTAAGCGCACAACAGACACGAAAATCCTGAACAAAAATCTAGTGCTAATTCTGATCCTGGCAGCATCTGCATTTACACACCTGTACAATCCTGTGGGATTTCCAGAGATTTTCTATGATGAGGGAATCTATATGCAGCGCTCACTGGGGGTAATCCAGGGGCATGGCCCTCAGCATGACAAGTTTTATGACCATCCTTTTTTTGGGCAGCTCTTTCTTGGCTCGATTCTATATTCAATAGGATTTCCTGATTCGTTCATCTCGGAGCAAAATAGTGCAGCAAGCCTGTATCTGGCGCCTCGAGTAATAATGGGACTGCTTGCAGTATTTGACACCTTTTTGATTTACAAAATATCGGAGAACCGATTTGGCACCAAAATTGGAGTCTTTGCCTCTTTACTATTTGCCGTAATGCCGATTAGCTGGATTACTCGCAGAATATTGCTTGATTCACTCTTGCTACCATTTGTGTTATTATCGATTTTACTGGCATTATACTCGCAAAAATCTCAGCATAAAACGGTGATGGTTTTCTTTTCTGGAGTATTTTTAGGAATTGCAATTCTAACAAAAATTCCGGCATTTACAATGATTCCATTAATTGCGTATCTGGTTTATTCGACTCAGAAGAGCAAAAAGATGCTTGTATTTGCTCTAGTGCCGGCAATTATCATTCCGATGATTTGGCCAGCGTATAGTATCTCTTTGGACCAGTTTGATTATTGGCAAAAAGGCGTCCTCTGGCAAGCACAGCGAGAAAACACAGGAATGCATCACACTGCCTTGTCATTTGGTGCAATTGACCCGGTTCTCTTTGGATTGGGAATTGCAGGATTTGTTTATGCTGGAATTAGAAAAAACTGGTTTGTCATTTTTTGGCTAGTTCCTTTTCTGATATTTCTTAGTGTGATTGGATACACCCAGTACTTTCATTGGATAATTTTATTGCCGATTTTCTGCATTGCTGCCTCTTTACTAATCTCAGATATGGGAAAAAAATCCAAACTAGAAAACAAATTGCCAGTAATTGTAATTTTATCACTTGCCGTATTTGGTTTTATGATTCAATCAATGATCTTGGGATTGAACATTTCAGAAAACCAGTTCGAGTCGGCAAGCTTTGCATCAGAGCTAGCCAGGCAAGAAAAAATCCCAATTCTTGCAGGTCCACAGTTTTTGTGGATTTATTCTGGAGTTCAAGGTCAGGACATGAGGGATTACACTGCAATACTCTATGGAAAAGAGC
>OMIR01000087.1 GCA_900299125.1 Nitrosopumilales archaeon
CAAATATTTGATCCCGTCAGAGCAAGAATTTGTAGAGGCATCTTCATTTTTGTCTCTTATTCAAGGTAAAGACATTCCAAGTCCTGAGATGTTGAAAGTAAAAAACGAATCATTCGTTTTAGGATTATTGGATTGTATTGGAGAGATGAGAAGAGATGTTTACGATAAGATTCGAGTTGGTAAATCTGAAGAAGCTAAAAAAATGTTTGAGAAGATGGACGAATTGTATTTACTTCTATATCCATTTGCATATTATGATAAAATTATCAAAGAGGCAAGAAGGAAACTAGATGTAGCAAGAATCTTAGTTGAAGAAACTAGAATTGCAATTACTGAAGAAATTAGACGTGCCGAATTAATCAAATCAATTAAAAAATAAGAAATGCGGGAAGTGGGATTTGAACCCACGAAATCCTAAGATACTAGCCCCTCAAGCTAGCGCCGTTGGCCAGGCTTGGCGACTCCCGCAGCAAAATTTCATGGATGGTTTTTATAACCTTACGTGATTTTTGTCGTTGTGTTAATCCCAGTCAGATGTTTCACTTGTGGAAATCTAATTGCTGATAAATACGAAGATTATCAAAATAGAATCAAATCGGGTGAAGAACCGGTTAAAGTTTTAGATTCACTCGGTTTGAAAAGATATTGTTGTAGAAGAATGATGTTGACAACTGTAGAAACAATGCAACAGATCATTCCATTCTACGAGGCAATACAAAGACGTTACATGGAAGTTCAATCTGAGTTAGAATAGATTGCCAAAGATCTCATCGATAAAGGCTAGACTAGTTTACAATAGCCGTGGTAGTAAGACTATAGAAATCGATGTCATATCAGACAAAAGATATCTAGGAAGAGCTTGTGCTCCTTCAGGAGCTAGTGTAGGTAAATACGAGGCTCAGAGTTTTGTAGATAACAAACCTGAAAAAAGTTTACAAATCATAACAAAAAACATTAAAAAATTTGTTGGACTTGAGGCTGATGATCTTAAATCAATACAGAGACAAATTAGAAAAATAGATCATACCAATAATTATTCAAAAATTGGTGGAGCTGTAGCATATGCATTAACTATAGCTTCAGTTGATTCAGCAGCTAAAGCTCTTGATGAGCCTTTCTTTAAGATGATTTCTCAAACCAAACGATGGAAGTTTCCATTCCCCTTAGGAAACATTTTAGGTGGAGGTGCGCATGCTGGCCCAGGAACGCCCGATATTCAAGAGATTTTGGTTTGCTCAATCGGTGCAAAAACTCCAAGAGAGTCCATAGAGATGAATCTTGCAGTACATAAAGAACTGGGAAAAACACTTCAAAGCGATAATCCCAGATTCACAAACGGTAGGGGTGATGAAGGCGGATGGGCCCCAGAGATGGATAATGAACAAGCACTCGAAATATCAGCTAAAGCCATAGAGAGCCTAGGATATACAATAGGAAAAGAGGTTGCGCTCGGTATAGATTTTGCATCAACTACTCAGTGGAATGAGAAAAAGAAGAAATACGTTTACGAACGTGCTGGATTCGAAAATACACCTGAAGAACAGATAGATTTTGCATCAAATCTAATAAAAAAATACAAGTTGATTTATGCAGAAGATGCATTACATGAGGAGGCATTTAATCACATGGCAATATTAGCAAAGAAATTTCCTAGGACTTATGTTACGGGGGATGATCTTACAGTCACAAATCCAAAAATTCTCAAAAAAGCCATTAGCAAAAAGGCATGTACTGGAGTAATACTCAAGGTAAATCAGGCCGGAAGTTTGTATGACGCATTGGAATTTGCAACCATTGCATCCAAGAATAAAATTGGAGTTATCACATCACATAGATCAGGAGAATCAACTGATCATCAGATATCACATATAGGTATTGCCACAGGTTCAAAAATGCTCAAAGTGGGCGTAGTAGGTGGTGAGAGAGTAGCAAAACTAAACGAATTGATTCGTCTTTCAGAGCATGGTTTAATATCGGGTATGGCAGAGGTTTAAAATCGTAAATGAGTCAGCAAGTTGAACCACAAGACATTAAGAAAAAGATACTATCTACTGGAATCAGAGTAGGAACTACAGTTAAGACAACTTTCATGCAGCCATTTATCACAAAAGCCAGTCCTGAAGGACTATACATGATCGATCTTGATCAAACATTGGCGAGAATAAAAACAGCTTCCAAGTTCATCAATCGAATTGAACCGTCACAAATCCTTGTTTGCTCAGGACGTGATTATGCAAGTACACCAATAGAAAGATTTTGTGAAATAACAGGCGCTAGAAAAATGCTGAGCAGATTCATGCCAGGTACACTTACAAATCCATCTTTACCATATTACACTGAACCGAAATTAGTAATAATTTCTGATCCTCAAGTAGATTCTCAAGCGATCACAGAAGCAACAAATGCTGGAATTCCGGTCATTGGAGTATCCAATACAGATAATGTGACATCAAAAATTGACGTCGTTATACCTGCAAACAATAGAGGTCGCAAGTCATTAGCTACAGTATTTTGGTTATTGGCGAGAGAAATACTGATTCAAAAAGGTAAGCTAAGCGAAAATGATCAAATGAAGTACGAAATAGATGATTTCGAAACTAAAATTTCTGAAGAGGAACTAGAATAGATGCGTATTAGAACACCAGCAGTTGCTGGAATGTTCTATCCAAAAGAAAAATCAAAACTAGAAGACTCGATTAATCAATCCATTGCAAACAAATTCGGAGTAGGAAAAATCAAGCAAAATAATGAAAGAGTATTTGGTACGATTTGTCCTCATGCAGGTTACATGTATTCAGGACCAGTAGCGAGTCACTCTTTCAGTAGTATTACTAATCAAGAATTTGACCTTGCGGTAATACTAGGTCCAAATCATTGGGGCATTGGATGTAATATTGCCACTATGAAAGAATGTTCGTGGGAAACGCCTTTTGGTTCAGTAGAAGTCGATTCAGAATCTGCAAAAAAAATCAACCAAATATCAAAGATAATCGAAATTGATTATTTCTCTCATACTCGAGAGCACAGTATCGAGGTTCAAATTCCAATGTTGATGCAATTCTACAAAAAACCATTCAAGATATTACCAATTATACTAAACGAACAAGATTATGAAAGCATGAAAGAGGTAGGCACAGCAGTTGCTATTCTTGCAAAAACCAAAAAAATAATCATCATCGGTTCATCTGATTTCACTCATTACGAACCAAATGAGGTCGCATACAAACAGGATAGTTCACTAATAGAACCAATTTTGAAATTAGATGTTGAAGAATTTTACCAAATATTAAACGAAAGGAGGATTAGTGCGTGCGGATATGGAGCAATTGCATCAACTATGGTTGCATGTAAGAAATTAGGTGCAAAACAAGGAAAACTGCTCAAGTATGCTACAAGCGGAGATATTACAGGTGATACGAGCTCCGTCGTAGGTTACGCATCAATTGTATTTACTTGATTTCTGTAGCATCTGCACCAGCAAAGGTCATACTTTTTGGTGAGCATTTCATAGTATACGGTGGAAAAGCTATTCTTTGTGCAATCGATAAACGGATCACAGTAGAATCTGAGCTAGTGGATTCTGCTACAATTAAGATAGAGTCTGACCTAGGAACTGTTACAATTTCTAAAAATGAATCAATCAAAAACGTTGATTCAAAATTCAGGCCTGTATTTTTCATTGCACAAAAAATTTTACAACAATCGAATTTAGGAATAAGAATATCGATAAAATCAGAGATACCCTCTGGAGTTGGTCTAGGTTCATCGTCCGCATGTTGTGTTGCAGCAGCTAGATCAATTTCCGGTCTGTTTAAAAAAACTTCAAAGGAAGAGATACTCAAACTTGCATTAGAAGCAGAAAAAACAGTTTTTGAGAATGCTTCTGGTGCCGATACCACCAGTTGTACTTATGGAGGAATAATGGAATATACAAAAAACGGAACTAAAAATATTGATGTGATTCCCAATTTTTATTTGGTGATTGCTAATTCTAAAATCATTCACTCTACCAGTGACGTAGTATTACGAGTTAAACAATTCAAGGAAACCCATGCTGAAGAATTCTCATTATTGTGTATAAATGAGGCATCATTGATTGAAGAGGCAATCAATTCACTAAATAGAAATGATCTTAAGAAACTGGGTGAAAAAATGCTCGTAAATCAAACTTACTTACACAAAATTGGAGTATCAAATGAATCCCTAGATGCCATGATAGATTCTGCAAAAAGTGTATCTTATGGTGCAAAAATAACCGGGGCGGGAGATGGTGGGTGTATTGTTGCGTTAGTAGACGATTCTAATCTCAGAGCCACCTTAGATGCATTATCAAAGTATGAGTGTTTTTCAACTAAAATTGACAGTATTGGTGTTAAAGAAATAACACCTTAGATACTTTTTAACTGAGTCCATTTCTGAAATCAATTATGATTCTCATAAAGATGGGCGGTTCAATTATCACAAATAAGGATAGACCACTATCACCTAGGAAAAAAACAATAGATAAAATTATAAAAAATCTCAAAAAGATCTCAGAACCAGTTATTCTAGTTCATGGTGGTGGTTCATTCGGGCATTATTGGTCAGTTAGATATGATATGCATACGAAGCCTGCAAAATACGACTATCATGGAATTGCAATTGTAAAAAACTCGATGATTGAGCTTAACAAGATAATTTTGGATTCAATGGTAAAAAATAAGCTAAATCCATACTGTTTACCTCCCACAGATTTCATGGCAGGGGATAAACCAATCATATCAAAGATTAAACAAATAAAAAATATGGCTGAATCAAATTTGACACCAGTCACATTTGGCGATGCTTTATGGTACGGTCAAAAAAAATCCTATATACTCTCTGGTGATAGAATCATGAGTATTCTAGCAAAATCATTACGCCCAAGATTATCAATATTTTTACTCAATGTTGACGGACTATATTCAGATTTTAATACTAAAAAATTGATCTACGACATGAAAGACCAGCAAGCATCAATACAAGAAATATCAATGGATGTTACTGGAGGAATGAAGCGCAAGGTTGAGGAGGCAATTAAAATCTCTAAAATGGGTCTTAAGGTATTCTTTGTCAATGGAAATAAACCGCATAGAGCGGTAGATGCAATACAGAAAAACAAGTTCGAGGGAACAATATTTCGAGGATAAGATATGACAGATGAGTTTCTAATATTGGTAGACAGTAATGATAATCCTATAGGCACTGAAGAAAAGGTACGATGTCATTTACCAGATGGAAAACTTCACAGAGCGTTTACTGTACTATTATTTGATAATCAGGATCGATTGCTTCTCACAAGAAGAAGTGATGGCAAAATGCTTTGGCCTGGTGATTGGGATGGTACTGTTGCAAGTCATCCCAGAAAAACAGAAACGTACGTATCATCTGCAGAGAGAAGATTACCAGAAGAGATAGGTGCTGATTGCAAGTTAGATTATCTATTCAAATTCGAATATCATGTTCCATACAAAAACGTGGGTTCAGAAAACGAGATTTGTGGTACTCTAATCGGTCAAGTACCAAATAACTTTGAAATGAATTTGGTCAAAGACGAAATAAGTGAGATAAAATGGGCTGAGCAGAAACAACTCTTATCAGATATTGATAGAAATCCACAAAATTATTGTCCTTGGATGTTAGTTGCTTTGTATTTTTTATATGCATCAGATAATGTAATGATTCAAAAACACAAACAAGTATTTGATAAATGGATGAGAGTCGAAAACCAACCTATATTGGAAAGGGCATTAAAATTCCATTTTCCAACAAATAATTGGAGGTTAATAAAATAATGGTAAAAACACTTGAAGAATCTGGGAAAAAAATCAACTCCTATCTCAAGTCATGTCTTGACGGCAAACCTGATATTTTGTACAAGGCTGGTGCTCATCTAATTGTTAATGGTGGCAAAAGACTCAGACCATTCTTGGTTATGAAGAGTTGTCAAATGCTCGGAGGCTCACTAAGTGATGCATTGCCTGCTGCAGCTGCCATCGAAATGGTACATAATTTTACACTTGTTCACGACGATATTATGGATAATGACGAAATTAGACATGGGGTATCAACGGTTCACACAAAATTCGGAATTCCTCTAGCAATACTTGCTGGTGATGTTCTTTTCTCAAAGGCATTTGAGATGGTTTCAATTGAAAGAGTGCGAGATTCAAAGATATCATCTGGACTAGTAGCAAGACTTGCAAAAGCTTGTGTCGAAGTTTGTGAGGGTCAAGTTTTAGACATAAAGATGGCTGAAGCAAAAAAAATTCCCACTGAATCAGATTACATCACTATGGTAGAAAAAAAGACATCAGCGCTTTTTGAGGTTTCTTGTGCAATGGGGGCAATTTGCGCTAATAAACCTCATGACGTTGAG
>OMIR01000088.1 GCA_900299125.1 Nitrosopumilales archaeon
ATCTCATCAAATACTGGACTAATCAAAATTCCATCACAGTTGGTTTTAGTATATTCAATTCTTTCACACATGTTTTTAATCCAAAGAATTCTATCTTCGTTGATAATTTCTAGCCTAAATCTGGTTGTATTCTTTGCAGATTCTGGGTTTTGCAGGTTGATCTTTTTTTTCCTTAATGAATCTGAAAAAGAATAATCTTGACCATATTTTGTGTACAACTCCACATCAAATCCCAGATTTTTTGCCGCAAGACTACAATAGCAAGCAGGCCCGCCAGGAGTCTCGTATAATTTATCATCAATTTTAATTTCATCTACTGTACAATGTGAGAAAATTCCAAACTTCATTTCATTGACTAACTAAGATTCGGATTTAGTTTTTTGCTTTAGACATGCTGGACATATGATTTGACCGCGCTCAACTAAAATCTCGACGTTGGATCTCAAGCAGAAATGACATAACCCTTTCATCGTTTTCTATAGGTATGAACTAACATAAATCTAGTTAGGAAATCTTAGAAAAAGAGATAAGCACACAAAAGAGCTTATTTTCTATGGCGAAATTAATTCCTGTAACTATAGATAAAAAACTAGTATCTCTTGTCATATTAGTCTCATTCATTGGAATTGGTCTAACCGTATTCGTTTCATTTCATTATGCTAATCTGATTTTGGAGGAGCGTGTCATGAACCAACTTCGTGGTGAGTCTGGTGTAAGAGGTGATTCTATTTCAAGCATTCTAACTGGAAAGACTCAACAAATTCAGGTAATAACATCTAATCCGATGATTAAAAAATCAATTTCACAAATGAACCAAATTACTGATCAAGAATTACTTGCAGATACAATATCACAAAAAAGAATTGATTTTTTAATTGAAGTTCAAGCGTTCGAGGCCAGTATTGGAGGATTAAATGATTTGGAAAATGTTGAAGTCATAGGAATTGATGGGCATAGATTATTTGCATTAATTAATACTAAAAATCCAAAAAACTTCCTAATTGACCCAGTTTTCATTAAAGGTTCCAAAGAATCTTTCACTCAACTCGTTCAGGATAAAAACAATAAAAGAAAAATAATAACCGCCGCACCAATTTATCAAACGTCAAAAGACAAATCTCCAATCGGTGTCGCCATAGTTACTGCCAATACTCAATTAATTGATCAGATCCTCTTAAACAGACAAGGCCTTGGAAAAACTGGTGAATCTTATCTCGTGAATCAAGACGAGTTGATTATTTCAGACTCAAGATTTATCAAAAACGCCGCATTCAAACAAAAAGTGATTACACCACCAGTAGCTGAGTGTATTACGTCTGGAAAAAATTATCGTGGGACCTATCCTGACTACAGGGGAATTTCTGTTGTTGGTGCATCAAGCTGTATTAAAGAAATTGGACTGACTTTACTTGTTGAAATTGATAATGATGAAGTGTTTGCTCCAGTAATTGATCTTCGAGATAAAATCATAGTCATGGGCACAATTATCACTATTTTGGTTGGAGTGGCGGCATTTTTCCTGTCAAAATTAATCTCTAAACCCATAATCAAACTAAAAAACGCCGCCAACCAAATTGCCGGAGGAGACTTCAACGTCAGAACAAATATCACGTCTGATGATGAAATTGGTCAGTTATCACGTTCTTTTGATCAGATGGCAGAAAAAATTCAGGATTCTCTGCTTAAAATTAAAGAACGCGAGGACGTAATCAAACAACAAAAAGACATCCTATTGCAGTTTTCTCAATACAGTTCCAATTACTGTGTTTGCTTCGTTGATATTGTCGGTTCCACCAAGTTAACTTCTAAACTTTCAGATATTGAAACTAGTAAATTTTATTCCATATTTTTGAATTCTGCTGCAAACACTATAACTCAAAACAATGGAGTTGTAGTTAAAAACATCGGGGATGCTTTGCTGTATTACTTTCCGAAAACTGATTCTGATGAGCAGGGTCCATTTCTAGAAATGCTACAATGTTGTATGGCACTAATTAATGCCAGAGAAATGATTAACAAGTCATTATCCGTAGAACATCTTCCAGAAGTCAGCTATAGAATTTCTGCCATGTTTGGCCCAGTAAGAGTAGCAATTGTAGCAACTTCCGCAATCGATGATATTTTTGGTTCTACTGTTAATACATGTTCTAAGATCAACTCACTTGCAAAACCCAACACCATGGTTGTGGGTGAATCACTCTACACCAAGATTAAAGAAATCAAAACCTATGATTTTGAAAAAATATCTGACTATTCCATAGATGTCGAAAATAAATTTGGGGTCTATCTGGTATCAAAAAAATCAGATTAACCACATCAAGATTATAAAGAGGCAACCTAACAGGTTTCCATGCCATTAAAGCGTGCAAGTAGAGGAAGGAGAAAAGGCGGTAAAGGTTCTTCTGATCGTATTCAATGCACAAACTGTGGAGCTACTGTCCCAAAGGATAAGGCAAAAAAAGTTACATCTAGGCTCAACCTTGTCGAAGCATCTCTTGCAAAGGAACTTCGAGCCCAAGGTGCATACATTGCATCTCCCAAAGTTCTAAAATGGTATTGTGTTTCGTGTGCAATTCACTTCGGCATATTAAAAATTAGATCTGCTGACTCTAGAAGACAGACAGGTAAGCTATACTAGTCCTCTTTAATGTTCTTTGCAGTGAAAATAATTCTTTGAATAAATGTTATTCCCGCAATAACAATCACTATGGCTATAGCATATTGCATTAATCCTGGAATCATACCAATAATGGCAATAACTAGTAGTCTTTCAGCTCGCTCCCCAATACCGATTCCTTGTAATTTCATTCCAAGTGATTCTGCTCGTGAGCGAGAATAACTAACGAGTAATGATATCGTTATGGCGAGTAATATCAATAATGGTTGTGCATATCCGCCAATCAAAAGACCTGCGAAAATAACCACCTCGGCAATTTTATCAAATACTGAATCTAGAAATCCCCCCCTTTTGGAGACTTTTTTTGTATATCTTGCAACTTGACCATCTACAATATCAAAAAATCCTGAAATGAGTAATAGTATTCCACCGATTATTGCAGAGTTGAACCAAATGTTACTAATTTGGCCGTTTAATGCATAAACCGTGGCCGATGCAAATGCCAAGACCAGACCAAGAGTGGTCCAAAAATTTGGAGACAGTCCAGTAGTAGCAAATTTTGCACCGAGTTTTTCAAGTGTTGGTTTGAGCGCGTCTCTAAAATTGTTTAGCAATTCCGTAAATTCTTCGGGATTCTATTTAAAATTCATTGCTACCATAGTGGACATAATCTTTGCAGCAAGTGAAGCGGTAGCTCCATTATCGTATGTTGGGTTCAACTCGACGATATCTAATACTGAGATTTTTTTGCCTTGCATAGCATGTATCATATCAAATAATTCTCTAGATGTTATTCCCACTGCTTCTGGGTTACCTACACCAGGAGCAAATGCAGGATCCAGAACATCTAGGTCTACACTAACATAGGTTTTATCAAAAGTAGATAACACATCTTTGACCATTCTTGGCCCTTTACCATCGCGGATATCTCTATCGGTAATTGTGCGGATTTTGTTTTCTTTTAAAAATGCGAGTTCTTCTTTAACAAACGATCTTGCTCCAACATGAATGATTTTATCTGAGCCGTTTTTTTCAACTACTCTTCTCAGGTATGAGGCATGCGAATACTCCTCTCCAGCATATCCGTCTCTCAAATCATAGTGTGCGTCAAATACTATGTATCCAGTATCTTTTGGGACACTCGTATAGGTACCATAAGTCAAGGAGTGTTCTCCTCCAAGTATGATTAGCAATCTCTCTTTTTTTGTTAATTCCGAAGTAATTTTACTGACCATATCCAACATTTCTTCCACGTTTGCAGTGTGCATCGCATTACCTAGATCCTCTATTGATACTCCTTCTAGATCAACTCCCAGATCTGGATGAAAAATCTCAATATTGTTGAATGCCTTGCGTATTGTGTCAGGGCCAAACCTGCAACCAGGTTTGTAAGAGTGAGTCGAGTCAAAAGGTATTCCGTAAACAGTAGCTACTGGGGCATTACTCTCCCCAGGACTAATAATTAATGGATCCTTATTCAAATACAAATCAAGATAACTCATCAACTACTCAAAAAAACAACTAGAAAATAAATTAATCCACTAGAGGGCAACATGGTTGTCGATGTGACGAATATCTGTTCATATCCGATAATTCATTTCATAGTGACTCTAATAGTATCTTTAGGTTAGATGTATTTCTTTGACAATGAGTAGGAATTCAGTAATTGTTTAGAATTGTATGGTGCGGTTATTTCTAAACCATGATTTGAGGTCTTTTTGATACCAGTCTTGCCAAATTAAGCTTGGTAAATGGCTTATCCTTTGTTTGATTTTTGATCTCATTGACGAAATCATCAAACGATAACTCTTTTGACTCCCCAGTTTTTCTGTCACGAATTGAAAGATTCAATTTTGACACTTCCTTTTCGCCTATTACCAAGGTATAACG
>OMIR01000089.1 GCA_900299125.1 Nitrosopumilales archaeon
ATCGAACCCAAACAACTCATCAAATTGATATCGACACAGATTCAAAAAAATGGTAAATTGATTCTATCTGATCCGTATGATTATGACCGTGGCACGAGAACTGTAAAGGAACCACTGTATGCAGATACATTACGAGCTGAATTGATAAATTATGGATTTGTAATTTCATCAAATACTAAAAAATCTAGTCGTATTCCTTGGGAACTCAAATTACACGATAGGGCACAACTCCAATATCTAGTTGATCTTGTGATAGCACACAAAACCTGAAAAATATTTTTTCGACAATCAAAAAGACAAACTCTGTGAGAAAAAACAAAAAACCTAATGCTAAATCAAAACCAAAGGGAAAATTCATTGGAATTGGAATACTCGCAATAATTGCAGCTATCATTGGTGTAATTGCGCTAATTGGAGGTCTTGATTTGAATATCAGCAAAACTGCATTGAATACAAATAATGGCTCTCCAATACTGGGTTCCGAGTCTGCTTCTGTCACTATAATAGAATTCGGCGATTACCAATGTCATTTTTGTAGGAAATGGAATATTGAGACAAAACCACTGATTGATAAAAACTATCTTCAAACAGGCAAGGCAAAGATGATCTATATGGATTTGCCAATCATTGGGGCCGACTCTCTCAAGGCACATGAGTCAAGCTATTGTGCCAATGAACAAGATCTGTATTGGAAATATCATGACTATTTGTACTCTAATCAAGGACATGAAAATGATGGTTGGGCAAGAGAAGAGAATCTAAAGATTCTTGCATCAAGTTTTGAAGGTCTTGATTTGGAAAAATTCAACAAATGTCTTGATTCTGGTAAATATACTAACAGGGTAACGGACAATAAGAACATTGGAATCCGAATAGGAGTTAGTTCTACTCCTATGTTTGTAGTGATCGGCCCTGACAAATCTACAACTCAAATAGCTGGAGCACAACCATTTTCTGTCTTTCAAAAAATAATCGATGAAAAACTAGCCTCTTGATTTTCATAGATTTTTTAAATTAGGAAGTAATGCATTATCTGTTGATTAATGATAGCAATTTTCCTAACGGTATGTGTAAAAAATGTCATCATCCTGTAATAGTCCTAGTTCGTAAGATAGACTTGAAACAAGGTGACATTAGGTATCAATGCAAGAATTGTGGATATGCTAGCATAAAGTAATAGATCTATTGGACTGATTAATCTCATCATTCTTATTTGGATTATTAAACACATGAGACATGTCTTATGACAAAAAAATGTACCCATGTACTTGCTCCGACTGTGGGAAAGCATCAGAGGTACCATTTGAACCAAAACCAGACAGACCTGTTTATTTCAGGGAATGTCTTCCAAAGCACTCAAAACCAAGATTTCAAAAAAGATACTAAACTTAGTTGAATCTTTTATTTTTATTATTCTCTCAATTTTTTTCTATTTTTTTAATACTAGACATCTCGATCAAGATGCCTCTGAATTAATTGTTATGACAGAAAATTTTTGTATGTGTTAAAAATAATGTATGCCGGGGGTGGGTTTTGAACCCACGACCTCCAGATTATGAGTAATGCCCTTTTATCGGAGGGATAGAAGACTGGCACTCTAACCAGGCTGAGCTACCCCGGCACAAAATCGACTGAATTTATGGCGCAATTAAATGATTCTGCTTTTGTAAATTATTGAGCAGCGATATCTTTCCATTTGGTATCAATAGATTTGACCCAGAGAAATTTTCTTTGGAGAGAAGATGTATAGAGTTTTTCCCAATCTGCTTTTACTTCAGTAGTCCATGCTTTGAAGACACGAGGATCAATATAATTTCGTAATGATGTTCCGAGATTATAGTCACGAGTTTTCTCTTGCAAGTCTATTAAGAGTTTAAGTTTTTCCTGTCGCATCTTGAGTGCTTCCTTTTGTTTTGGTGTTTTTGGTGATGTCTCTTTGAGCTTCTTTAGCTGTTCTCTTTTCTTTTCTAGTCCTGCTTCGAAGCTCTTTGGAATAGTGCGTTTATGATTACACATAATTGCAGCCTGAAGGTTTGCCATTTTTGCAATGTAGAGTTTTTCATTTTCTGTCTTGTCTTTGAGATTTATCTTATCTGAGAGATATTTCTTAACCTGAGTAGTTGCCAAATAAGTTCTGAAAACCTTGGCCGTGAGGCCCTTTACCACGCCACTTAGAAATTCATTCACATGTCTTGATGTTATTCCATCAAAGATCTCATCACTTGGCTTTTTGTTGGATACCAGTTTTTTTATATTTTCATAGAGCATACTGTCATTTCCTTGAGCGGGTATGGTTTCTTCCCACCTAACGCTGTCTTTACCCAAAAAATCAAAATGAATTCCCTTTTCGTCCAGTTTTACGTGCTCTTTTCGTAACGTGGTAGCGCCTACCGTGTCAGCTTCGTCTGGATCTTTTTCGTCTCCAACTCTCATGGATGTTCTATAAATCAAATAACACGCAGTAGCAATTTTTGATTCTCTTGGATCTTTTGATCTCATGGCAGAGATTATCTTTTGTTCTACCTTGTCTATCTCTTTGCCAAGCTTGGCCGCTTTATCGTATTTGGCCATATCTCGTTCTTGCTTTAATCCAGCAGTATCTGCAAGCCAGACATACTTAATTTTTTCAGATAGAACATCAGTCCAACATGCAAGCCACATAGAATCCTGCTCATGTACAATTTTTCCCCAATTACCTGGTGGGACTTTGGCATCTTTGCCTAGATTTAGTGTGACATCTTTGTGTGTTATTTTTGGCTTCCATTTGCCACGCATTGGATGGTCTCCACGACCGATGAATATTCCTGGAGGCTCTGCCATGTAGTTGGCAACTTCGACTTCATGCCCATCCATTATTGCCTTACCATAAATTGACTTCATTTTCTCTCGTAATTCCTTACGCTTTTGCGCCATAGATTTTTTCTCTTCCTTAGTAACAAGTAATCGAGCATCTTTTTCTTTATCGACAATTTTGAATGCATCTGCAAAATCAATATCGGAAATGCTCAAGCCTTTGTATTTTCCACCAAATGTGGCACCAAAGTCTCCAACAAAGTTTTTCTGAAAAACTACATCCTGTACGTATGGTGTATCCTTTTTCTTTGCCCACTGATAGATCATCTCTTCTTGGAGCAGGTCAAGCTTGACCGACTCACCCTTTATTTTGACTTTTATTCCACGGGCCTCGTAATCTGGTGGAAAGATGATTCCGTTATGTTGTAGTGTTTTCCATTTCATGATTTCATACCTAGTCTTGGGGACTTTGATAAAAACTGCCTTTTGTCAATATATCAATTTAACCAATTAAAAGAGTTCTTTTTTGAGATAATTCTCAAACTCGATATCTGTTTTCATTTTCTTGGCTTCCAAAAACATTATTGCGTCATTTCCAACTGGGTATCGAGGCAAAGGATTTTTCTCATTGATTGCCTTAATTATGACTTCGGCTACTTCGCTTGGCGGCGTACCCATTTCTGCCATCATCTTGACTCCAGCAACTACCTTGTTTGTAATGTCCTTGTATGGTGAGTCTGGATTTAGATTCTTTGGCATTTTCATTGAACCAAAGAAATTTGTTTTGATGACACCGGGTTCTATGATTATTATATTTACTCCGAATGGTGATAATTCATATCTCAAACATTCTGATAGTCCCTCTAATGCAAATTTTGAGCTAATATATGCAGGTGAACCAGGAAATCCGATTTTACCAGCCACAGAGCTTACATTTACAATGGTACCTGAATTTTGAGCCCTCATAATTGGAGCAACTTCTTGAATTAGTCTTGCCACTGCAAAAAAGTTAGTCTCAAATTGAGCTTTAAGCTCATCAATGGTTAGATCCTCTAGGCAGCCAAAAATTCCATAACCAGCATTATTTACCAAAACATCGATTCGTTTTTTTTCTGAAATGATTTGTTTTATTACAGATTTAATGGATTCTGGCTTGTCAACATCAAGTGCTATTACTGTGATTGCCAAGTTTTCCTTTTTTGCAATTTCCTGGATTTTAGAGCCTTTCTTTGTATCTCTCATGGAAGCATAGGTGTGATAGTTTTCTCTTGCTAATGCCAAAGCTGTCTCAAAGCCAATTCCGCTAGAACATCCAGTGACTAGGGCGACTTTGTCCATGTTGACTTTTTACATCATGTTCTTAATTAATTAATAAAAAATTTTTAGGCTTTGGTGGAACTAGCAAACGCACTATTAGTCAAGCACTATTTCTTAGGGGTCAAATAATAAATACAAACTAAATTTTAGCAAATGATCAGTTTATCGAGTTTTATGATTAGATTCTTCGTTTATTAGCTGGATTCATCTAGAATATGCCGTGAAACTATTACTGATTGGATTGATTTTAGTTATCACTGTATATGTTCAACCGTCATTTGGACACGGAATGGGAGGAGAAACTTTACCTCCAGTAGAAATCGATGGCAAAAATGCAACACTCTCAATTTTTGTCAATCCGCCAACATATGATGCAAAAACAAACGAATACGAAATTCTACTAAAACTATATGAGACTAACACTCAGGAAGTAATTCCACATGTCACATATTTGGTGGAAATAAGCAAGGATGGGAAACAATTACTTCAGGAAAAATTTCATGATGATTCCAGTAATTTATCAATTAAGATAATCCCAAAAAATACAGAGGGTCTAAACTTTCAGGGAAAAAATATTGGTGATCTTGGATGGATGAAAAACACTGATTTATTTCCATTAAAAATAGAAGGCCCAATATTTCTTTCAGGTGGATTGTACAAATTTCATATCGAAGTTCTAACAATAAATTCAGATTCTAATCAACTTGAAAGACCAGTAAAATTCGACGCATCAATTAGTTTGGCAGAAAAAACCACCTATCCTATATCCTATCAAAAAAAGGATTACGCACTAGGTTTAATGTCATATTATGACACGATAGGTGATTTTGTATTTAATGAAAAATCTAGAAATGTATCGTTTTCAATGCCATATGATTGGAGTCTGAATAATATTGCACAAACAAATGTCGTGCATCATGAATTACACATACCAAAAACATTTTCAGAATTACTAGTCACAAAATATGATGGTTTGATTAATGGAATTCCACTACCTGATTCTGCCATAACAATTGATGACTATTCTGGAGAAGACAGAATAGTGCACCTACAGCTAAACCAAAAAGAAATTTCCAATTTTGTAAATTCGATACAAGATAAATCAAAAATGGAGTTTAGTATATCTCCTAGCACACAAGAAAAATTCCCAATCTCAGCATATACTAAAAACGCTATATTTGAAATTGGACTGTCTTGGGAACCAACTCCCATCATGTCTGAACAAAAAACTCGTTTTTATGTTGACATTACCAGGTATTTTGCTCCAAAAGTTCAAGAGGATGCTAAATTTGATTTTGTCATAAAACAAAAAAACAAGGAGCTTTATAGAAAATCTGTAACGGGAATAATCGGCGCTTCAGAAAAGACAAATTTCTATGATTACTCTTTTACAAAGGATAATCTAGGCCCTGTAATACTATCTATAGAAAAAATCAATGGTGAAGAAATGTCTTCAGTTGATTATGTTTTAGTTGTGACATCTAAAGATGAAAAACCAAAGTTTCCTATTAGAGTTCAAAGTATTTCCTCTGATGGCAAAGAAGGAAAATATTTTGTTGATATGACCTGGATTCCAGAAAATCCAAAGCCTGGCGAAACCGAATTCATATTTACAATCCGTGATGGAAATCTCATGCCTGTTTCAGAAGCCGACTATGATTTCGCTCTAATTCAAAATGATGTTCCAATCTATCAAAATTCTGGAATTGCTCAAGCAGGTGGAGCCTTCGAGAATGTAGTATTTTTTGAGCAACACAAAGGACCAGTCACCCTAGTCATAAAAAATATCGATAAGAGTGGAGAATCAATAAAACTTCCTATTGTGGTGACACCTGAATTTCCATCAAGTTGGACTGTGATTATGGCATTGACATTTTCTATGATTGTAGTTTTATCACAACGCAAATCTTTAGTATCATAAACTCAGACTAATGGTTTATCTCCCTCAATCGGATCTACGATGTCTGTAGTTATTCCATCATTTATTTTCTGCAAAATTTCTCTTGCGGCAATTTTATGCAAAAACTCGTTATTATTCCCGCATCTATATGAGAATGTACACCGTGGACATCCTGCCTCGTTATTACATGGGCATTCTTTTACAATCAGAAGGCTACGCTCAAATGCCTTTTCTAATCTGTCGTATAGTGCTCTACTGGCACCGTTTCCGCCAATTGCACCATCGTAAATAAAGAT
>OMIR01000090.1 GCA_900299125.1 Nitrosopumilales archaeon
CCTTCGTCGGCAGCGTCAGATGTGTATAAGAGACAGATACTGCAATTAACCAATTGAAACAATCAGAAAAAATATCAAAAAAGACACTCGATATAAAATTCTCAAAACAAAGAACCGAGAATGGTTTTTCAATTAAATTAAGTGTGACTCCAATAGAAGGATATGAGTTTGATTCAACAATAAAGAGCCCAAAAGGGACAAGTTTCGTTGATGCAGTTGACAACATGATAATTCCAATTAGATATGTATTCTTATCAACGGGAGAATCGAATTGCTGTTCAGCTTGTTCCCAGATAGATTACAAAGTCAGTCAAAAAATTTGGACTGATGCAGAAATTACAGAATTCATGGATGGTCAAAGTTTCACTTATCAGGGCGATAAAGGTACCAATTACACCTATAATTGGTCCAACAGTTTTAAAAAAATCAAAATTCCCACGCTAGATTCTTTTTATTTTACTGGTTCCAACAAAGACAACCTCTTACATCCCAACTGCAGTTGCAAATGGATTCCGTTGAAATTATACAAATCTGGCATGTGGGAGAAAATACCCTGGGAATAAAATCCCGACTAACAATTACACAGCAGTGAATTGATTTTTCATTTAGGAGGATCTAACAGACTAAGTCAGATCAACAGAGCCATCAAGCTGGACATGGTGTACATTTTTGTGCCACTTGTCAAAGTACTCCTTGTTTACAGTATGTATTGGTATTATTTTTTTAGAATCACTTTCCTGAACAACTTTTTGTATTTGATCTCCAGTACCATGTCCTGAGACATGTGTTACGTGCCAATCTGAGCTACTATGAATTAGTCCAAAGTGTTTTAACCAATTCTTTATTCTTTCATGGTCCAATCTCATTTCCTCATCAAAAGGCTCTGTGGATGAACGAATGTAACTAGAGCCCTCCTGAGGTCTAATGTCGATCAAGTCATGAAGCTTAAAATCACTACAATATAACGCGAAATCTTTTTGATTTTTGGCAACATCTCGGTAATCTACAGAATTATTACCAAATACAAATTCCTGCTCCCAATCATCATAATCTGCAAGAATCAATTTATCGGTCCATTCTTCCCTGTCTTTGGTAATCAGCCCCCAGCTTTTTCGTGAAGTAAACACCTTGATTATTGGATCATCGTGTCTTGGATAAATTCCGGCATAGTCGGCGGATGTTTCAAATAATTTTAAAAGATATGCCTGTTTTGTGTCAATTGCAAGGTATCTTCCCGCCATTTTAGCAGCATGGTAAATCGATAGTAATCTATCCAGATCACGCACAGGATATGTTACGACAGCCAATTTCTGTGTAGATTCGATCATTTGTTTTACGTCTGTCTCAACTTCGAGCTCTGTCTTTGTACTAGTCTTATCAACTCGCGTTCCTTCACATAAAAGATGGCCTAGCTCTGAGCTAGCACATTTTTCAACAAATTTTTCAGTTTCTGATTTTCTTCTCCCGTGAAATCTCAAATCGGCAGTATATCCAAAACTACCATTAGAAGTGTGAATCATAAAGCCGCAAACACCTGGCAAGGAATGATCTACGGGTATTGGTTCGACTTCGATTGAATCAATTTGGAATTTTTTGTATGGATGGATTATTTTTACAGTCCTTTCAATTTCTTGCCGATTTTTCTCAGAGGTTGCCCTGCTCTTTGTACCCTTGGAGTTGTCATAAATCACAAAGTTTTCCTTGTAGTTAAGATATTGTGAAGTCGCACCGGCACCTGTTTCTTGCAATGCCTGCATGATTAGTTTGGTTGCTTCGGTGCAGTAAATCGGAATTTCAGGCCTAAGAAAATGAATGTATGCTGCATGGTCCACATGGGCATGAGTGATCAACACTCCGTCAAAGTCAGTTTCCTTTTTGTGATCATTGTCGAACTCCATATGTCTAGAGTAATCACGCCTGTATAGTCCTGAAAGGCGAGGCAACAATCCAAACTCGAAATAATCACCCATTCCGTTTAGTTGTCTTGGGTTTGAAAATTCGGCAAAATATTGTCCTGCCCTGCTCATTTGCATTCCAAAATCCAAAAAGATCCTAGTCTTTTTGTCTTCAACTAGGAACTTGTTTCCTCCGATCTCATCTATTCCGCCGTAAAATGTAATTTTTGTCATGGTTTCACCCTAAAAAAATTGAAAAAAGTCAACGACATGACTTTCGTTTGTCGCTGAGGTATTTGAGGAATTTGGAAATTCTTTTGTTTTGATCATAGAATTCCCTTGCGTCGTTTTTTGCATACATGAGCAATCCAGAATATTTTCCAGAGTTGCGGTGTATGTCATCACCATGAAAGGCACACACGCCTACTGTCCGTTCAGGAAAGTAGTTTATGTGGTGCTTTTCCGTGGCAGTTTGCTCGCAGATTTCACATTTCATTTTTTTCACCTTTGTCTAGTTAATGGTTAAATGATATAGCCACCTCGGACTTGCCAAGGATACTATGGATACTATTTGCTATTTTACAACAAAAGAGAGGATATTCATAAAATCTTATTTACTGATGGTATCTTTAATTTTGATGTCATGAATCCGTTGCTGAACCCGCGAATCCACATTTGTCCAGTTGGTTTTGAGGTGGATCGAGTCATCCTGCCTGCAAAGCAGCTAAAAGCAGAGCACGTATACCTTCTTGTGCACAACAACTCTGCATCAGATAAATCAATAAAATACGTAGAACAGATCCAGGCCCTTCTCAAAAAATCCCACATCACCTCCGAGATAGTATATGCC
>OMIR01000091.1 GCA_900299125.1 Nitrosopumilales archaeon
ATTGATTTAGTCTTTGTTTTGTTTTATTGATTGTTTTCTTTTCTTTTGAGAAATTTTAAAAATTACAATTCCAATTAGAATCGCACACAAAATAACAATAACATATTGAATTCTTCCTAATCCAAATTCTGTTAAATCTTTAGAGATTTGAGATTTATCCATTTCTTGAGCTTGTTCGATTTTTTCTGATATCATAGAATTAGAATTTTCAAATCCTGAAATCAAAATTTTGGCCTGAGTTGAACCTGGAACATCAAATGCAACATGCCAATTTCCTTGTTCGTCTAGGCTTTGAACAAAAGGCGTTATTTTTCCATTCATAGTGACGGAAAATTTTTCACTCTTTGAAGTCATTGGAAATTCAAAATTAACATATGTTGGAAATTTAAATGAATTAATTCCATCAAGGGATAATTTAGTTCCGGTTTTATCAAATCCACCAACTACAAATGATGCCGAAGAATCAAAGCGAAAATTAAACTTCTCGCCAAATCGTATGGCAGTTAGTGGGGTGATTGTCTCATCGCCAATCCCAAAACAGCTGTAATAGTTAACATCTTGAGCAGTATTAGGATCTGGATACATGGTAAATTCGAATATTTGCCCAGGCACTATTTTATCGATCTTTTCTATGCTTTTTGCAGTATCAACAAACGTGTTATTTTCTCCATGGAGAGTTGCATAGACCTTGATGTTGTATTGGGTTGAATTTCCATTGTTAATTATTTTCCCAGTCAAGTGTCCATCAGAGTGTTTTTTTAGCGTCCGATCATAGACTACTTGAATTTTAGATTCGATTGCATCCAATGCTTGTTGAAAAGAAATATCATGGTTAGATATCATTGCTGTTTTTCCATTAACATCATTAACCTTGATTTTAAATGGAATGTCTTTGTTTGGAAAAACCACGGGTAGTGTTTGATCAACAGAGATTTTCTTATCACCATCTAAAATTTCGAGATGTACAGTGGATAATACTGGATAGTTTTCCGTATTTCTGACTGCACCTACAATTGTGTAAATTCCTTGTGAGTCATAGTATCCAATTAGTTCATTTTCTGGAATACTAACTTCGGCAAAAATAATTGGCATCAATCCTACAATTAGTACCAGACTCAGAAAAATCAGGATATTTTTTTCCATTGGATAAAAATAATCTAGTCGCATCTTAAACTAATCTGATGTTTTCACTTGCGGTATTGTTCTAATATTTTAAGTATCTCAAAAGGAAATTTGGAAAAATCCAAACTAGTTTCTGCAGAAATCAATAGAATTTCCTTGTTGATTGGAAAACTCATGACAATAACTTTGTCTCTATAAGACATTGCAAATTTAACAGGGCCTAATTCTTGATCAAATTCCTGACGCATTCTCACACGAAGGGCTAGTTCCATGTAGAGCATTTCATCTTTTTTACTATCTTCCAATGTACTTTTTCCATCAATCATACCACCAGCTTCCAAGTGACCCTTGGAATTAATCAGGCCGACAAATCGCAGAGATGAGTTCAATTTTTTTACAGATTCAATTAGTGCTTCTTTTTCCATTTAGATTCTCCTCAATAGACAATTCATATAGGAAGCCGAACTATTTATTGAGATCTTGTGTATTTAATGAGCATGTCGAATGACGTCAATCTTCCACTCGATTATTTCAAACACGCATCGGTATTCTGGACAGATTTACTACATTTAATGTCTGGCAAACCCATTGCCTTAACTTCAGTAGGTCCTGCTAGGAATTGGGCAAATGATGCAAAAAAGGTCATAACAGAATTAATTGATGCTAATCAGGATTTAATTGAATTTAACAATAGAGTTGCAGAATATTACAAACAGCTATCAGAAACTTGGATCGATTCGCAAAAAAAAGTAAATGCAAAAATTCCACAGATACCACATGATATTGAGAATCTTGAAGCTTACAAGCGTGTCTGGATAGATATTTTTGAAAACGACTTTACTCAGCTTTTTGATTCTGAAAAATTCGGAGATAATTACGGTAAATTAGTATCAGCTGAATTAGAATTAAGCAAACACTGGGAAAATATTACTAATGTAATCTTGCAATCAATGAAATTACCAACAAGAAAAGAAATAGATGAAGTTTACAAAGAACTTCACGAATTAAGAAAACGAATTACAAAACTTGAAAAAAATGATGGTGGGCAGAATGCAGAATGAAGTAATTGATCCAAAACTAGTAGAAGAATTTTTGAGTTTTTCAAAAAATGTATCAGAAGCACCTAAACTTGTTCCGGCACCTGATGAAATATCTCTAGAATCAACTCCCTACGACGTAGTATTAGAACAAGATAAGATTAGATTACTCCACTATAGGCCGCTAGTTGAAAAACAAATCAAAACACCATTACTGATCAGTTATGCAATTATCAATCGTTTTCATATTTTGGATATTCAGCAAAAAAAGAGTTGGGTGAGAAAACTTCTCCAAGAAGGTATTGACGTATACATGATTGATTGGGGGACTCCATCAAATATTGACAAGTATCTTGATTTTGATGACTATGTTAATTTGTACATGGATAACTGCGTAGATTACATAAGAAAAGAATCGCAGGTAAAGAATATTTCAGTTCAAGGGTATTGTACTGGCGGAACTATAGCCACGATTTATTCTTCATTACATCCCGAAAAGGTGCGTAATTTGATCGTCACAGCGCCCGTAATTGATGGTTGGAAGGATACGACCGTTGTTAGCAACATGGCAAAACACATGAAAATTGACATGTTAGTAGATACGATGGGAAATATGCCCCCAGAATTCATGTATTATTGCTTTTCAATTCTAAAGCCATTTGAACAAGGATTAGAAAAATATTATAAATTTTTCAAAAATATCCATGATAAAGATTTTGTTGATAATTTTTTGCGTGTTGAAAAATGGCTTAGTGATACACCACCAATTCCAGGCGAATTATTCAGACAGTGGATCAGAGATATCTATCAAGAGAATTTGTTAATTCAAAATAAAATGTATGTTGGCGGTAAACAGATCGATCTCAAAAATATCTCCATGCCGATTTTTGTGCAGGTTGCGGTTGGCGACCATTTAGTATCACCTGAGTGCAGTATGCCGATTTACTATGCAGTTTCTAGTGAAGATAAAACAATGAGAGTGTATCCTATTGGCCATGTTGGAATGATTGCTAGTTCATTCTCACAAAAACAAATTTTGCCAGAGCTTTCACAGTGGATTAAAGAAAGGTCCTAAGACTGACGTTTCTTTTTCTCTAGTGGAATTACGACAACCTGAACAAGGTCTCCCTCGTTAATTCTGAGTGCATCTCTTTCTGCCTCTGGAATTGAAATTCTGCCATTACTGCCAATTGTAGTCTTGAATGCGCCACAGCCGGCAAAATTCTGCATTAGATTTCCCATGTTAAAGAATTGTTCCATCATGTTTTTTTGAACATTAGAAATATTGGACATGAGATTTGATTGGACCTCTGATGATTTTTCGGTTAGTTCTTTGATTGAATTTACTGGATCAAATTTTTGATTGCTTGCCATGTATTCAGAAAATGCTTTCATAAATTCTGCTTGTGCACGTCCACCTTTTTGGACCCATTCTTGAAACATTGACAAATAGTCTTGGTTGTTAGTACCAATCATTGGTATTATTTGGCAAGTTTGTTATTTAAAGATAGCACACTCATCGTATAAAATCAAGAGCAATTTTCACAAATTCCTTTGGTGATTCAACGTATGGTGTATGGCCACAGCCCTCCATTTGATAAAATCTGCAATCACGAATATTTTTAACAAAATGTTGTGCATATCTAATTGGAATAACAGGGTCTAGCTCTCCCCAAATTACTAAAGTAGGTATCTCGAGAATTTCTAACTTTGTAGATATTTCTGGTGAATTTTTTAATCCAAGTATTGTCGACATGAATGCATATTTTGCATTTGGCATCCGCATTCTTTGAACAAATCCATCAATTGTGGTCTGATTAACGTCTTTGTTTAATCCAGACATCATAGAAAATGCATTTTTTGCAGACTCAGGATCAGGATAGAGTGCAGCCATAATGTAAGCGTCCAATGCAGGCGTTGATTGCTTCATTGCACCTGCAGGTGAGACCAGTATCAGTTTTTCAACGCTTTTCTGATTGAGAGATGCATATTCAACTGCAATTTGTCCTCCAAGTGAAGAGCCTATAACAATTGAATTTGTCACATTAATTTCTCTTAAAAATGATGCTAGAAAGTTGGCAAAAAATTCCGTAGAATAATCAGCACTTGGTTTGTCACTTAGTCCAAATCCTATCAAGTCAGGGACATACACAGTATAGTCAGTGCTAAAACTAGGTATTACTGATTCCCATCTTTCCGCTGATGCCCCAAGACCATGAATTAGTAAAAGATTCTTCTTGCCAGCTCCTGACTTGAGGTATCTAATCTTGCTGCCATCAACATTGACAAATGCTTCTAGCATGGATTAGCTATTATCCATTTATGAAGTAGATAAATTTTAGCCCTTTTGATCGTATCTAACCCCGAGGATTCTAGAAAAATCATCTCAAAAACTGAATCAGTAGGCAGTGTTTTATGTTGTCACACTAAAGATTGTTACAACTCTTTTTGCAAGACTCTCAATGTCAACACTAGGTTCAGCAGATATGAGTAAAACAATACGACTGATTGGAAATGGGAAACTAATTAGAACTAGTTTATCCCTTCTTGCTGCAAGATAATTAATTGGTCCTAGTGATTTATCAAATTCCTTTCTCAGGGATAGTTTTGATGCAAATTCCATAAAATCTTCTAGTTTGTTTTCATTATTTTCAAGCGGCGTTATTCCTTTTTTAAAACCACCTGCCACAAGTTTGCCAGATTCATTAATTATTCCAGCAAAACGTATGTCTTTTTCCTGTGTCAATTGTGAACATTTTGATTCATAGAATTGGTATTGTGTTGTATCACTCATTGAGAAATTGATCAATTCGTGTATAATAAAAGATTCGTAGTCGTGTAATTTTAAAATCAAAACCTAGTTTACACTAGGGTTGATTTTGATGAAAAAATCATCGCGCATAGTCTCTATGTAATGTGGCTAACCAGTGCGTTGGTCTATTAGTAATGGCAGGCTCACCACTCGCCGAAGCTTGTGATCTATACCTCCATCCTATCAAAGTAGTC
>OMIR01000092.1 GCA_900299125.1 Nitrosopumilales archaeon
ATTCACAGAAGATGAAGTATTATCAATTCTTGAACAGGAATGCAAGTTATTTGAAAAAATTCTAGATGAAGTAAAACCGGATTATGTTGTTATGTATGATACTAACATGCATCATAATCACTTATTTTATCTCTTATGTAAGAAACGTAGAGTAAAAACTCTGATTCTTGTTGCTACACGTTTGGCCAAAAGATGGGTTGTATCGTCACTACCTGATAATATTGATTTTATTCCCCAAAAAATGCAGATAACAAATCCTGTACAGAGCTTTCTAGAGCTGCAAACAATATTGAATGATCTTGGTTGGTACAAACTTAGTGTTCAAATCAATACGAAATTCCTCTCTTCCCGTACCGGATTACTCAAAGCAGCTTTTGAATTTTTATTTTTCAATAAAAATACTAATATTTCTACCCATTATTCTTATTATGGAAGATTCAAGATAAGAGTACTATTCAATACTATTTGGGAAGTTCTAGTAACACATTATCGAAAAAAGTTTATTGATAGTAATTTTGTTAAATCCCCAAATCTTGCTGAGCAATATATTCTGTTCACGCTTTCGCAAGATCCAGAGCGTTACACACTCATAACTGCTCCGTTTTATACAAATCAATTGGAAGTAATAAAGAGCATTGTCAAATCTCTACCAATCGGTTACAAATTGTTTGTTAAAGAACATCAAGCTATGGCCTCACGGGAATGGAGGAATATTTCATATTATAATGAATTAATGAATCTGCCAAACGTTGTTTTGATACATCCAACTGTAAACACAATTGATATGATAAAAAATGCATCATTAGTAATCTCAATCTCTGGTACAGCCAGCTTCGAATCTCTATTCTATCAGGTCCCGTCTATTGTGCTGTCTGATACAAGCTTTTCAATGATTCCTCTAGTACACAGATTACGTTCTACAGAAGAATTACCAATAATAATTAAAAAATTAGTCAAAAACAAAATCAGTGATTCAACAGAATTAAGTGAGTATGTTCAAGTTTTGATGAAAAATACCTTCTTTTTTGATTATGACGCATTAGAATTTGAATTTGGGGATCTTTTTTACATGGGTTCTTTTCTTGTTGACGTTGAAATTCCAGAAGAAAAAGTTGTAACATTTTTAGAGAGAAATAAAAGTATTACACAGCTATTAGGGACTGAATTCTTAAAAAAAATCAAGTCAACTAATGATCATATTAATGATGAATTAAAATAACAGAGACA
Organism: Nitrosopumilales archaeon; assembly: GCA_900299125.1. GTDB lineage: Archaea > Thermoproteota > Nitrososphaeria > Nitrososphaerales > Nitrosopumilaceae > Nitrosotenuis. The sequence continues at coordinate 1,228 of OMIR01000092.1, forward strand.
TTAACTATGCCGGATTTGTATTGATACAATAATGAAAAATCAAATCTATCTACAAGCAAGATTAGGTTCGACTAGATTGCCAAACAAAGTATTGCTGAAAATATGTAATAAATCTATTATTGAATTCATGGTTGAACGATTACGTATTGTACCTAATATTGAAAAAATTGTACTTGTAACAGGGCCGAAGAATATTAATGAATCATTAATAGATGAAGCCAAGAAAATTGGTATTGATTTTTTTTGCGGTAGTCAAGAAAATATCTTGGATAGATTTTATAATGCCTCTCTTATCTTTAAACCGGATCGAATAATTCGTGTCACGGGCGATTGTCCATTAATTGATCCAAAAGTTATAGAAAAAGGCATACAAATTTTCAATTCTAATAATTTTGATATACTGAGCAATGTAAAGAAAAGAACTTATCCAGACGGACTAGATTTTGAAATCATGACTTGTGATATATTGGAGAAAACATGGTATAATAAAATGAATGAGTTCATAAACAAACAAGCATTTTATGAAGCGTCTTTACCTCCAACGAAATTCATATTGCAAAATAACAACATACGTCAATATGATCTACTAAACAATGAGGATTTGTCAAATATTCGTCTCACATTGGACTATCCTGAAGACTATTCGCTTTTGTTGTTAATTGCTGAAAATCTATATCCGTATGATAAGTTATTTGGTTTGGAAGACATAATGAAATTCATTAGAACAAATGCTAGTATTTTGGACATAAATAAACAATTTGTTAAGACAGATTATGGTTTACAAGTCAAGTAGCTGGAAACTAATGTATATCACTAGTACAAAAATTGGTTGTAAGGATTGACAATTTGAAGGGTATAAAAATTGGTCATAAAGTTGTAGGGGATAGAAATCCATGCTTGATTTCCCTTGAACCAGCGGCCACGTATACAAATTTGCATGAGGCAATGACAATGCTTAGAATTGCAGCCAGAGAAGGTGCTGATGCGATAAAATTTCAGACTTTTCTTCCTGGAGACTCAGATAGGATGATGGGCAATAAAGACATCATGATTGAGTTCGGAACTAAAACTGGCAAAACAAAAGAAAGAGTTTATGACGCATTAAAAAGAAGAGAATTAACTAAATCGGAATGGACAAAGCTGATCAGATATGCTAAAAAACTAAAAATATTGTTTATCACTGCACCGTATTTTCCGGAAACAGTCGATTTTTTGGTAGATATTGGAATAGATGCCATTAAAGTAAGCAAAGGTGACGTTAACAATGTTTTATTGATTGACAAAATTGCTAAAACTAAATTGCCTGTCATTCTGGATGCTAGAGAAAAAATCAGTGATGTTGAAATTGCTATTAAAATATGCCAAAAAAACAAAAACAACAATATCGTCATAATGCATTGTCCTTCTGGATATCCTGCAGAAGATTCTGGAATTCATCTGCATGCATTACAAAGAATCCGTAAAGAATTTGACTATCCGGTTGGATTTTCTGATCACTCCGCAACAGATGTAATGAATTACGCAGCGGTTGCACTTGGTTGTAATATGTTGGAAAAAACTATCACAACAAATCGTAACATAAAACGTGTAGAGCACTTCATGTCTCTAGAAACTGACAAGATTAGTAATTTCATTTCGAACATCAGATCTATAGAAGCTGCAATGGGAACTGATTCAATTTTACATAAGTCTCGAGTTGAAGAGAACGCACGACGAAGTTTTGTTGCAAAAAGAAAACTGAGTGCTGGAGAAAAGATCACGTTAGATGTATTAGATTATAAACGACCTGGCAATAGCGGCATATCTGTATCTGAGGGATTCAATCTTCTTAATAAAAAAATAAACCAAAACGTTGCACAAGGCGACTTTTTAAAATGGGAAATGTTCGAATAGAAATCAGACAATTCGTTTGCAATATGACTACACATAAACAATCTAAACTAATTCATAATTACTATCCCTTTCTGCGAAAAACCAACATTATCCCACTTAAGAAGGGAAATAATACCAATAGTAAAAACTATCTTTTAACCAACACTGATAAAAAATATGTATTAAAAATTCTCCCAGATAAATCGTATCCATATCGAATTAACAAAATTTGCCAAATTTTACAATATTGTATAGAAAACAACAATTACGTTTTGGAACCTGTGGC
>OMIR01000093.1 GCA_900299125.1 Nitrosopumilales archaeon
GCTTTTGCAGGCTTTGATGTTTCAACAAAGACTGATTCTGTATGACCATCAATAACTGGGACTCTGGTACATGTACAGCTGACCTTGATGTTTGCAGGTTCTATTTTACCATCCTTTAGTTTACCCAAAATTTTGGCAGTCTCTACTCTCACTTTATTTTCCTCCTTTGGAATGTATGGAATCAAATTATCAGTTACATCTAGTGCTGATACTCCAGGTGATCTACCAGCTCCGGAAATTGCTTGCATTGAAGTCATAATCACTCGCTTGGCTCCGTAATTCTCGTATAGAGGCTTCATAGTAATTGCTAAACCTGTAGTGGTACAGTTTGGCAAAGGTAAAACATAGCCTTTCCAGTTTCTGTTCTTTTTTTGTTGCTCAATTAATTCAACATGTTCATCATTAATACCTGGAATCAAAATTGGAACGTCTTCTTCATATCTGTATGCAGAAGATGTAGATACTACTGGAACATCCTTTGCAAATTTAGTTTCAATATCACGAGCAGCATCATCTTCTATTGCGGAAAATACAAGGTCTAACTCTGATACTTTGATTTCATTAATTGCAACAACTGGCATATCCCGTGCATATTTTGGCACATCTCCACCTACCTGCCACTTGATAATTCCGGAATTTGGGTCACGAATTGCCTCTATGTACTTTTTACCAGCAGATCTCTCTGATGCTGCTAGCTGAGTTACTTCAAACCATGGGTGATTTTCTAAAGATAAAAGAAACTCTTGGCCTACTGCTCCAGTTGCTCCTAGTATTGCTACTCGCTTCTTCATCAAGGAAAAAGTTTGTGCGATCATTTAATAATTCTTAGCCTCCAACCGCAACAACTAAACCCATCAAAGCAGGGTTTAATTCGTGAAGTTTGCCAAAAACATCCAATCTCACAATCCAGTACGTCATGGTGGACCATATTCAATATCAGAATTTAACTCTAAAATTATTGATTTTAGTTCAAACGTAAATCCGTTGGGATTTCCAAGTATAATAAAAAAATCACTTGATTATTCTAAAATCCCCACATATCCAGATCACAACTCTGCCAGTCTAAAAAAAGCACTATCAAAATATCTTGGTTTACCGATATCTAACATCACAATAGGAAATGGTGCAACTGAGCTCATCTATGATCTTTGCAGAATATTACCTAAATCTAATGCAATCATAGTTTGTCCAACATTTGGAGAATACGAAGCTGCAACAAGAATGTATTGCAAAAAAGTAGAATTCTTTACAACTCTAAATCTTGAATCTGATCTTCAAAATTTAATAAAAAAAATACCCAAAAATGGATTGATTTTTGTTTGTAATCCAAACAATCCAACAGGACAACTATTACCTAGAAAATCCATGATTAAATTACTTGATGCAGTAAAAACAAGATCTAGTATTTTATTTGTTGATGAATCATTCATTGAACTAACCCAGAATCCCAGAGAATCAGTAGTTGATCTAGTCAACGAATATCAAAATCTCTTTGTTCTGCGATCTATGACTAAATCATTTGGATTAGCAGGACTTCGTATTGGATATGCAGTTGCAAATAAAAAAATGATCGCAATACTAGACAAAGTCAAGATACCTTGGAACATCAATGTTTTAGCACATCAAGCAGGAATTGTTGCTCTATCTGATAAGAAATTTCTAGATAAAACAAGAAAATTAATTCTATCCGAGTCAAAATTTCTTTTAGATTCAATATCCAAAATTGAAGGATTTTCGTGTTTTGATACTGCTACAAATTTCATATTGATTAAAACAAAACAACCCGCCAAAATATTAAAAAAAAAATTATTACAGAAAAATATTCTCATTAGAGACTGTAGTAATTTTCGTGGATTAGATTCTCATTATATTAGAATAGCAATAAGGAGTAGAAAAGAAAACCAAAGATTAGTTTTGGCTCTGGAGAAAATATCTTGACTAGAACAATAATGATTCAAGGAACATCTTCAGGAGCAGGAAAGACCACAATTGTAACTGCACTATGCAGAATTTTTTCAAATCTTGGTTACAGCGTTGCTCCATTCAAGTCACAAAACATGTCTAATTTTTCCTACAAGGATGGATTTGAGATATCGCAGGCACAAGCAATCCAAGCAATTGCAGCAAGAGCCGATATATCCCCACACATGAATCCAATTTTGCTAAAACCACTTGGTAACTATCAAAGTAATGTGGTAATCCAAGGAAAACCATTCAAAAAAATGTCTGCTAAAAATTACTATGAGAAATTCGTACTTGGTAAGGGTATTAGAGTTGCAATGGAATCATTTTCTTATTTAAAATCAAAACATGATCTAATAATTTTAGAGGGTGCGGGTTCTCCTGCAGAGATCAATCTGCAAAAATATGATATTGCAAATATGATACTAGCACAAAAGACTCACTCTCCAGTAATTCTAGTTTCGGACATTGAAAAAGGAGGTACCTTTGCAAGCATAGTTGGAACAATGATGTTATTATCTCAAAAAGATCAAAATCTAGTCAGGGGATTTATCATAAACAAATTCCGAGGTGATAAAAAACTCTTAGAGCCTGGATTTAGAAGAATTAAGCAAATCACTTCTAAATCCATACTTGGTGTAATGCCTCTAGTTGATCTAGAGTTGCCAAATGAGGATTCTCTAGATAATAAAATTCGTCTGTTCAGAAAACAAAATAAAAAAAAATTAGATACAGAGATCGAAAAGCTGGCAAAAATAACACTACGGAATATTGACATTAAATCAGTAGAGAGGTTAATTCAATGATACCAATCTTGATTGCTATCGGAGCAATACTGTTGGATTTGGTATTGGGTGATCCTAGAACAAAATTTCATCCTACTGCATGGGTTGGAACTTTGATTGCTAAAGTGATTCCATTTGCAAAATCTACAAATCCAAAAATAGAAAAAATTGGTGGAATAATTATTACTATATCCATTACGGGATTGGTTGCATTATTGCTTGTATTATTTGAAATAATTTCTAGTGTTGACGATTTCATCCTAACCGTTTCGATGATAGTAATTGGTTCAATATTACTAAAGACTACAATTGCAATTCGTGGATTGGAGCTATATGGAAAACAAGTGATGGATTCTATAAACCAAAACAACCTTGAGCAAGCCAAAGATAGACTAGCGGAACTAGTAAAGCGAAACACAAAACAACTAGACAAAAATCACATTGTTTCTGGAGTTCTCGAATCCACAAGTGAAAATATTGTAGATGGTGTTACAGGACCGCTATTTTATTTTGGATTGTTTGGATTGCCAGGTGCATTTGTGTATAGAACAATTAACACATTTGACTCTATGATTGGATACAAAAACTCGATATTTTCAAACATTGGTTGGTTTGCAGCAAATTCTGATAAGATAATTAATTTTGTTCCGGCCAGAATAACGGGATATGTTATGGTACTAGCTGCAATGATTATCGGAGCTGATTGGAAAGGCGCTTTATGCACAATAAAAAATGATGCAAAAAACACTTCCAGTCCAAATGCAGGAATTCCAATGGCAGCTATGGCTGGAGCATTACAAACAAAGTTTGAAAAAATAGATCATTATTCTTTGGGTAGCGGTACAACCGATCTAGGGTTTGATCATTTCAAATCAGCTATCAAACTAATGAAAGTTACTTGTATTTTGTTTTGTGGAATTGTAACAATTCCTTCAATAGTTTTGTTAAGCTATGTGGGATGGTGGATCCATGTTTAAGCAATTTAGTTCTGTATTTTCATTTTTAACAATCATCCCAGTAGGAAATTCAGATCTACAAACTAGTGCTAAACACATGTATCTATTTCCAGTAATTGGAATTGTAATTGGATTAATCATTGGTTTTGCAGGTTGGGGGCTATCATTATTTTTAGAACCTCTAATAGTTGGACTACTGGTAGCTGCAGGACTAGTACTAATTACAGGAATACATCACACTGATGGATTATCTGATTTTGCAGATGGTCTAATGGTCAAGGGGACAAAGGAACGCAAGTTAGAGGTAATGAAGGATCCAAAGGTTGGTTCTGCGGGAATTATTTCTATAGTATTCTATGTTGCAGCTACTGTAATTGCTCTTTCTTTTATGAGGGGATTTGAGCTATTTTACGCAATACTAGTTGGTGAAATTATCGCAAAATTTTGTATGGTGATCTGTACTAGTATTGGTCCTTCTGCTTGGCAAGGCTCTAATTCGCCATTTATTGAATCCATGAGGGATAGAAAAAAACTAACTATTGCAGCTGTTATTACAATTTCAACAATTGCCTTATTTCAGAATAATTCAGGTTTTGTAGCACTAGGCGTTGCAGTAATTATCACATTGATAATTGCTGGAGTCTCCAGGCGCAGCTTTGGAGGCATTTCAGGTGATATTCTTGGTGCTACTAATGAACTGGCTCGAGTATCTGCATTTCTTGTCTTTGCGTCTTTATGATTGGACTAGTAATGGCTGGAGGCAAGGGCTCTAGGATGAAAATACAAGGTGAAAAACTCCTACTAGAATACAAAAAACCAATCGTACTACATGTAATTGATGCTCTAAAAAATTCTCAATGTTTTTCAAAAATTGTTGCTGCAACTAGTCCAAATTCACCAAACACGGCCAGAATATTATCAGAACACGTGCAAGTAATTTCTACAAAAGGAAATGACTATGTTTCTGATCTTAAATTTGTATTATCACAATTCGATGAACCAGTTTTTGTCACTTCGGGTGATCTTCCGTTATTAGATCAAGATATTATCAGGTATCTAGTTTCAAAATATCAAAATAAGGACTGGCAAAGCTTTGTCGTAACAAAAAAATTTTTAGATGAAAACAATCTATCTCTAGAATATACAACAGATGTAAATGGAACTATTTGCTATTACACTGGAATTTCTATTGTTAATCCAAGAGGTTCTAATAAGGAAGATAACATAATCTGTGATGATAAAAGAATCGCAGTAAATCTGAACACAAAGTCAGATTATGATCTATTCCAAAATTCCTAAAACTGTTCCGTTAATTTTTGCAACAGAACCTGTTGGCTCTGCAATTACGTTACCGCAAGACTTGCATGTGACAGTTGTAGTTACATGCGAATACAAAATATTCTCTACACTGCACTCTTTGCATTGTACCTTTTGGAATTTGCTCTTTGGTTTTGGAACCAAGATATGTGATCGTTTTGTCATGCCATTAACTCCAATTTTCTTAGTCTAATACCATGTTTCATAGTTTTCTTTTTACACGTAGGACAAGCAAAAATCAATGTCTGCTTTTTTGTAGTCTTTGCTGGCTTTGCAAGTTTTGGGAATTTCTGTCCGCCATAACCTTTTTTGTCTTCTTCGTGTCGTCGTTCACCGATTGCAGAACCTCTTCTTTTTCCTGCCTTGTACAAGGATACTTTTTGAGCAGTATGAGTCTTGCATTTAGGACAATATCTGTTCATTTCCTTGGGTACGTTCATAGAGGAATCCTTTCGACTTGGTAATTTAAACAATAGCTACTCATTGAACCTATAATAGAGCGTATTGCAAACTCACTGGCGTGTCCAGTCTTCAATCCATGATAGGTTCACTAAATGCTGTTGCTATGGGAGACAAAAAGGCAGACATCATTCTAAAGAATTCCTCTTTGGTAAATGTTTACACAAGAGAAATTAACAATCAAACTCAGGTTGTAGTTCTAGGAGATAGAATTGCATATGTCGGACCAGATGCCTCTCATACTGTAGGACCAAATACCACAATCATAGATCTGGAAGGAAAATTTCTCACTCCGGGATTTGCTGATCCACATATTCACATTGACCAGTTTGTAATGCCTTCTGAGCTTGCAAAGCAATCACTTCTTTGCGGAACAACCAGCCTTTTTTCAGATCCAATCGATATTGTCAGTGTTTGTGGATTTTCAGGACTAAAACAATTCATAAAATTGTGCGCTGGATTACCAATTAGAATATTTTCTGTAACGCCTGGTGGGATACCTGTTGACCCAAAGTTCAGTCACGGAAAAGCACTATCAAAATCAGAGGAAAAATCAGCACTAAAACTTGATGGGATTGTAGGATTAGGAGAGGTCTTTTCTTGGACAAAGGTCACAAGCAGAGATCCAAGTACGATGAAAAAACTCGCTCAAATGCTTGAACATGATTGTATCATTAATGGTCATACCGCGGGGGCTTCTGATAAAAAACTAAATGCGTACATTTCATCTGGAATTTTTTCTTGTCATGAGCCAATTGATTATTCTCAGGTTATGGAGCGATTACGATTAGGTATGTGGGTAATGATGAGAGAAGGCTCTATTCGTCGGGATTTAGAAAATATCATACCAGAAATTCTCCAAAACAAACCATATCTATCAAGACTGATGTTTTGCTCAGATGGTCTGGATCCGTCTGATATCTCAAAGTTTGGACACATTGATCATTGTGTCCATCAGGCAATTACAATGGGAATGGATAAGATTGACGCTATAAGCTGCGCATCAAAGACGATATTTGATTACTATAACATGGGAAGAGACATTGGTGGAATCGCACCTGGAAAATTAGCTGACATGTTGATATTTGATGATCTAACAAAAAAACCAAGACGTGTATTTGTTGGTGGCAAACTAGTAGTATCAAATGGTAGCATTGTAACTAAAATTAGAAAGCAAACCATTCCCTCATGGATCACCAAAACTGTTAAACTCGAGAAACTATCAGAATCTGATTTTATTATTCCAAGCAAAAATCCTAACGTTACTGCAAACCTAATTGAAATGGAAAGTGAAATCATTACAAAACTCGCTACAACTGAACTTGCAGTCAAAGACGGAAATGTAATACCTTCGAAAGAAAAAGATGTGTGGAAAGTAGCGGCATTTGATAGAATTTATGGTTCTGGGAAAAAAGCAGTTGGATTTTTGAAAAACTTTGGTGCAGATATTGGAGCCTTTGCATCCACTTGGAGCTTTCATGAAAATGATCTCATCGTAATTGGCTCATCTGAAAAAGATATGGCTATTGCGGCAAATCATCTAATAAAATCTCAAGGTGGAATGGTGATTGTAAAAGAGGGCAAGATTCTATCATTTCTACCATTACAAATAGCTGGAATATTATCTAAAAATTCCTTTGATGACGTGCTCGAAAAATTTACGAACATAAATCATGTATTGCGAGAGGCAAACTGCAAATTCTCTAGACCTCATCTAATGCCATTATTTTTGCCATTTCTTGCTTTGCCATCAATTAGGATTTTACACTCTGGAATTATTGACGTCAAAAAGAGATCTCTCATATCTCCTCTTGCCTAGCAAACTTTTAAAAAAGGGTTAAAGAGAATTTTTCCATTAGCATGGCTTCAATTCAGCAAACTCCGCAAGGACCAGTTCTAGTTCTAAAGGAAAGTGCTCTGCAACAAAAAGGCAGGGATGCACAGAAAAACAACATTATGGCTGCAAAACTAGTGGCCGATCTAGTCAGAACAAGTCTTGGTCCAAGAGGCTTGGACAAAATGCTAGTTGATTCTATTGGAGATGTTACTATTACTAATGACGGTGCAACTATTCTAAAAGAAATCGATGTTCAGCACCCAGCGGCAAAAATGATGGTTGAAATCTCAAAAACTATTGATAATGAAGTAGGAGATGGAACTACATCTTCTGTTGTATTTGCAGGTGCATTGCTTGAAAAAGCCGAAGAGTTACTTGCTAAAGATGTACACTCTTCTGTCATAATTGAAGGATATCAGGCAGCACAGGATAAAGTAATGGAATTATTATCTCAAATTGCAAAGAAAATCGAGCCAACTGATGAAGAATCACTATTAAAAATTGCAACAACTAGCATGCAGTCAAAACTAATTTCTGAAGATTCCAGTGTATTATCAAAACTAGTAGTTGATGCAGTATTGAGAGTTGCAGAAAAAAAAGGTGACAGATACGTAGTTGACCTTGATAATATCAAAGTAGAGAAAAAGGCAGGCAGCTCTATTCAAGCAACCGAGCTTGTCAAAGGAATAGTCCTTGACAAAGAGGTTGTTCACAGTGGAATGCCAACCAAAATTGAAAAAGCAAAAATTGCTTTACTTAACGCAGCACTAGAAGTAGAAAAAACCGAAATGAGTGCCGAAATTAGAATCACAGACCCAACTCAAATGCAAATGTTTCTAGAGGAAGAAAACAGAATGCTCAAATCAATGGTCGATAAACTCCAACGAGTCGGTGTTAATGTACTGATATGTCAAAAAGGCATTGATGATATTGCACAACACTATCTTGCAAAATATGGAATTCTCTCAGTTAGACGTGTAAAGGAATCTGATATGACCAAACTATCAAAGGCATCTGGTGGAAGAATCACCACAAACCTTGATGATATGACAGAAAAAGACCTTGGACACGCTGAAATCGTTCAACAAAAGAAAGTAGAATCTGACAAGTGGGTATTCATTGAAGGATGTAAAAATCCAAAATCTGTAACTCTACTTGTTAGGGGTGGTTCGCAGCGAGTCGTAGATGAGGTTGACCGCTCTTTGCATGATTCATTAATGGTAGTCAAAGATGTTATTGAAAAACCAGCCATAGTTGCAGGCGGTGGAGCTCCAGAAGCTTACTTGGCTTCACAACTCAAAGAATGGTCTGATAACTTTGAAGGAAGAGAGCAGTTAGCAATTAGAAAATATGCTGAAGCACTTGAAGTAATTCCATTAACCATTGCAGAAAATGCTGGAATGGATCCAATCGACACAATGGCAAATCTTCGAGCAAGACAGAGCAACGGAAGAAAATGGTCTGGAATCAATGCTAAAGAGGGAAAAATCGACGATATGCTATCATTGAATATCGTAGAGCCAGTAGCAGTTAAAGAGCAAATTTCTAAATCTGCCACCGAGGCAGCATGCATGATTTTGCGCATCGATGACGTCATTGCAGTCTCTGGCAAAAAATAAACTCTAAAACATTATTCATTACTTGAAATACTGTGTACAAAATTGGCATTGATCTAGGTGGAACTAAAATCGAGGGAATTTGCCTTGATGAATCACTAAATGTAATTCAGCGAAAAAGGATTCCAACAAACCAACAAAATGGTTACACAAGTATTCTCAAATCAGTTGCTTCACTAATTAGTGAAATCACACAAAACACAGATGATTATTCTTTAGGCATCTGTACCCCTGGAACCATTTCTAAAAAGACCGGTCTTATCAAAAATAGTAATACTCGATGTCTAATTGGTATGCCGCTCAAGGATGACTTGGAAAAAACACTTCATCATAAAGTTGCAATGGAAAATGATGCCAATTGTTTTGCTATGGCTGAAGCAAAAATGGGTGCAGCGGTTGGATTTTCAGTAGTCTTTGGGGTAATAATGGGAACTGGGGTTGGTGGTGGAATAATTATTGACGGTAAAATTCATCACGGAAGAACTAACATTGCTGGTGAATGGGGGCATCATACTTTGCACCAAAATGGAAATTCATGCTATTGTGGAAAGCGTGGATGCGTAGAGACTTACATCAGCGGACCTGCTCTAGAAAAAAGATGGACAGCGCTCACAGGAAAAATACAATCACTACCTGATATTGTAAACAACTCTACATCAAGCCAATGGAAAGAAGAATTTCTAAGTAATTTTGGAACTAGTTTAGCAAATGTAATAGATATTTTGGATCCAGATGTGATTGTTCTAGGTGGCGGTCTATCAAATATTGATTTTCTTTATACTTTAGGAAAGAATCAAGTCTATGATAATGTCTTTAGCGACCAATTTGATACGCCCATACTTAAGAACAAGTTAGGTGATTCTGCCGGTGTATTTGGTGCTGCATTACTCTAGTATTTTTCGTATGCCTGATATACAATTTTTCTAGTTTCATCTAATAGTATAGACCCGATCTTTCTCATGTTTTCGGGAATCGTGTATTCTTTTTCCAGGAACTGACCAAGTTGAGGATCATTTCTCAAGTTTTTGTATTCTTTATCATACCAAATTAGAAAATTAATTGCATCAATGTTTGCTGATTTTTTTGCTACTGATTTGAATTTTTCAAGACCAATCTTATTTATTTTCAAGCCAAACTTGACATTATACTCATCTAATAAATGAAGAAAAATCTCATGTATGATTCCTAGAAAAGTATTGAACTTGTCAGGTGAATCTAATTGCGCAAGAATTTTTTCAGCCTCTGAAATTTTTTGAGCAGTAGTCATGGAATATTTTCCTTCAATTTTATTTTGTAATTATTCTATCATTGGGGCTCTATAGTCGCAGGTGGCTTGCTTGATATTACATAGGAAACCCATGTAACTTCATCAATTTCGTTTGTGATCCTGTTACTTATTTTTGCAAGAATCTCATGTGGTAATCTGGTCCAATCAGCAGTCATCGCATCAATTGATTCTACTACTCTGACCATGACAATGTTTCCGTATTTTCTCTCATCACCTACAACTCCAACTGCCTTATCATCACCAACTGCTGCATATGCCTGCCAAACCTTATCATACCATCCGGATAATTCCAATTCTTCTTCTACAATTTTACTAGCAAGCTTTGAGATATGTAATTTGTTTTCTGTAACTTCGCCAATTATTCGTACTGCAAGACCTGGACCTGGAAATGGGTGACGCATTAGTAATCTTTTTGGAACGCCCAAAATTGCAGCAACTTTTCTTACTTCATCTTTGTATAATTCTCTTAGTGGTTCTAGGACTTCAAGTTTCATCCAGTCTGGCAGTCCTCCTACATTATGATGAGTCTTGATTACAGCGGCTGGTCCCTTTGAAACCCCGCTTTCAATTACATCTGGATATAGGGTTCCCTGTGCAAGCCACTTGAAAGGACCATTTTTTTCGGCAAATTCTGTAAAAATTCTCACAAATTCCTCCCCAACTATTTTTCTCTTTTTTTCCGGATCTGTTATTCCTTTTAATCCATCAACAAATCTCTTTTTTGCATTAATTGGACTAAAATTAACTGCAAAGTTTTCCTTGAACATTTTTTCGATTTCATGCTCTTCGTCTAGTCGTAATAATCCATTATCAACAAATACGCACTTGAGTCTATTACCAATGGCTTTGTGTATTAATAGTGCAGCGACTGTGGAATCAATTCCTCCACTAACACCACATAATACATTTCCATCTATTTTTGATATATCGCTAACAGTTTTTTCTATAAATCCCTCCATAGTCCATTCTTGTTTTGCCTTGCAAATATCTAGGACAAAATTTTTGAGAATTCTTATACCATTTTCAGTATGGACCACTTCGGGATGAAACTGTATCCCATAGATCGATTCACTTTCATTTGCAATTGCAGCTGCATGAGATCTTTCTGTATGTCCGATGACCTTGAAATTATCTGGAATCTTTTCTGCCTCATCACCATGACTCATCCAAGCTCTAAGCGAGTCACCGACTCCACCTAAAAGCGAGGCACTATTATCAATTGTCAGTGTAGAATGACCATATTCTTTGTTAGAGCGTTTTACCCTACCACCGAAATTATCTACAATTAATTGATGGCCGTAGCAGATTCCAAGTAATGGCAGATTCATCCCAAATACTCTGGAATCTGGGCGTGGAGAATCTTTATTGTATACACTTGATGGGCCTCCAGAGAAAATAATTCCCTTTGGATTCATTTGTTTTAGTTTATCATTTGATATGTCAAACGGAACTAATTCTGCATAAACTGAGAACTCTCGTATTCTTCTGCATATTAGATGACTATACTGCGAACCAAAGTCCAGAACTACTATTTTGTCCATTTTATCACTTGATGTTTTCAATCATCTTTGAGAGCGACCATGTTGCCGTGTTAAGAATTTCATTGACGCGCTCTTTTTGGCGATAGTTTTTGATGATTATCTCCCGTAATGACGCACCGTCCTTATTTATCAGACAGTTAATCATCTCATCCTGAGTAATGATGCCTTTTTCAATATCTGCAATGTCTTTTTTTCTCATTTCTCCTATGATTCTCTCAAGGAAAAACGACTTGAAAGGATGCATATCTTCTTTTAGATTTAGAGTATCGTCTAAAACAATTAGAACTTGATCAGGACTGATGTGAGCATTACCTATCAAAAAACCATCGGTATTTTTCTTAATAGGTACTGAATAGTCATCCTTTTTGCTCTGTGTTGTTTCTTTTAATGATGATGCCTTTGTGAAGCTTTGTTGTTTTAGTAGGGAATTGATTAATGCCAAATTCTTTTCAAGTATCTCGATTTCTTCTTTGTGCTTTTGTATTTGAGATGACAATTTTTCTTTAACTTCTAAAACATCTTTGATCTGCTCTTCTGAGAACTGCATGATTCTCATTTGATAATATAGGTATTAAAACGCATTCTAGCTTTGAACACTAAGTTTTAGCTGCTTGTATGTAATCTTTCTAAATCCCCTTATTGGCTTTGAAAGTGTAAAAAGATCGGATTTGGTATTAGATGAAAGCCACTCTAAGAGTTTTTTTGCATGAACTAGTTTTTTTCGCTTTATTTTCATCTCTGATTTTTTTGTACGAGAATAAGTTCCTATTTTTGAACCAAAATCCATACCAAACAAAAATATTTTTGCTGCACCAAACCTACTTGCAAAAAATACTGCTCTATCACCATCAGTAAATCCTCCAAAATTTTCAATCTTTCCAATTTTCCTTGTTTGGGTTGTTCCAAGACAATTTTTGAAATTTTTTACAAATTCTAATCTTGAAATATTATCCCCATGTGCGTGAACTACAATAACACTTGAATTGCTTTGTTTTCGAATCAAGCTCAGATTTCCATCTAAATCTGTAATGATGATTTGTGGTTTGATCCCATTTTTAATCAAAATATCTAATGCAGTATCGGCGCAGATTTTTACGATATTTTTGTATTGTTTTAAAATTGGTATTGAAGATCCAAGTGATGGACCAGAACCAATTACAAATACATTTTTTCCAGAAATCATTCTTCCAAGTTTTAGAAATGAATATTGTTTGCATAGTAATGAATCCAGTAAGTAACCAGCTCTAAGGTCATTTTGTTTTTTATATCCAAAATCTTGTAAAATCTCTTCGTACTTTTTACTCCATCCGCGAATCATTAACTCTAAAATTAGCATCCTTTGTCATAAACGATGTGAACAAGCTAGCTTCTGTGTCTGTAGGTGGAACAAGTCCTGTAAGAATTATGGGGATACTCAATGCAAGCCCCGAATCTTTCTTTAAAAAATCCATCAAACATGGAAAAAAGATTCGCGAAGCTGTAAAACAAATGGAAAATGACGGTGCTGATTTTATTGATGTGGGCGGAATGTCTACTGCTCCCTATCTATCAACACTAGTATCAGAAAAAGAGGAAACAAAAAGAATACTGGATGCAATAAAACAGATTCAAAATGCCTCAAATCTGCCAATATCGGTGGATACTTGCAGATCAAATGTAGCAAATATTGCATTAGATAATGGCGCTGAAATCATTAATGATATCTCTGGACTAAAATACGACAAAAAAATGAAAGATGTCATTGAAAAACATCATCCTTCACTTATCATATGTGCATATGGGAAATCATCGATTTCAAATCCTATCGCTCAAACTAGATACTTGCTGCAACAAAGCCTTCATTTGGC
Organism: Nitrosopumilales archaeon; assembly: GCA_900299125.1. Lineage (GTDB taxonomy): Archaea > Thermoproteota > Nitrososphaeria > Nitrososphaerales > Nitrosopumilaceae > Nitrosotenuis. The sequence goes on from OMIR01000093.1 coordinate 13,609, forward strand.
AAAAAATATATCAAAAAACAAAATCGTAGTAGATCCAGCCGTTGGATTTTTTAGAAAAACTGGTAAAAATCCATTTTTTACAAAAATCAATACTGATTGGTACAAAAGGGATCTGAATATTTTACAGAATCTGTCTTGCTTGAAATTGGGGCTTCCAATTTTGATATCTGTTTCAAACAAGTCATTTCTTGGAGAGATATTAAACAAGGAACCGCAGGATAGATTGTTTGGTTCAATTGCTGCAGAAGCCATATCCGTTCTAAATGGAGCAAGTGTGATTCGTACTCATAATGTCTCTCAAACCAAAGACGCAATTTTGGTGGCACAAAAATTATCAAAACAAATCAGGAAAGGCTTATAACGCAATCAAAATCTTCTCTAAAAGGTTTGGAAATTAAAGAAGGATTAACTTTTGATGATGTTCTTCTTGTACCAAAATATTCTAACATTACTACAAGATCGCAAACTGATCTTAGAACTAAATTATCAAAGAACATCTCACTTAATATTCCGCTAATTAGTGCAAACATGGATACAGTTACCGAATCTGCAATGGCAATTGCCATGGCAAGAGAGGGCGGAATTGGTATAATTCACAGATTCCTAACTATAGAAGAAGAAGTTGAAGAAGTTCTCAAAGTAAAGCGTTCAGCAAGTGTAATGATAGAAAAACCATACACCATATCTGCTGACCAGTCTGCAAAAGATGCCATTAACTATATGAATGAAAAAGGTGTATCTGGCTTGCTTGTAGTCAAGGACTCGAAACTGGCCGGAATTTTGACTCATAGGGATGTAATGTTTGAATCCGGTTCTAACAAACTCGTAAGAGATATCATGACAAAGGACGTTATTACTGCCAAGCCAGGAATAAACCTAGTAGAGGCAAAGGAAACCCTCAGAGAACATCGAATAGAAAAACTTCCGTTAGTAGATGATGCTGGAAATGTAAAGGGACTAGTTACAAGTAAGGATATAACTCATAATGAAAACTATCCAAATGCATCAAAGGACAAAAAAGGAAGACCGCTAGTTGGTGCGGCTGTGGGAGTAAAGGGGGATTTTATGGAGCGTACAGAGGCTCTCTTGAATGCAGATGCAGATGCAATTGTTGTAGATATTGCTCACGGTCATAGCGAGAACGCAATTACTACAATCAAAAATATCAAAAAGGCATTTCCAAACTGCGAGTTAATTGCAGGTAATGTTGCAACTGCACATGGTGCAGAAGATCTCATAAAAGCTGGCGTAGATGCAGTCAAAGTAGGTGTTGGTTCTGGTTCTATTTGCATTACTCGCGTTATTACCGGTTCTGGCGTTCCTCAGCTAACTGCAGTATATGATTGTGCTCAGATTGGAAAAAAATACGACATTCCAATAATTTCTGATGGTGGAACTAGAACATCTGGTGATCTAACAAAAGCACTGGCAGCAGGTGCATCAACTGTGATGGTAGGAAGTTTATTTGGCGGTACTGATGAGAGTCCTGGTTCTTTTGTCATGAAAAATGGCAAACGCTACAAAATCTATCGAGGCATGGCATCATTTTATGCAGCTCTTGGAAGAAAATCCAAAGAAACCGGAAACGTTGCAATTAATGATGATCTTAATGACTATGTTGCAGAAGGAGTCGAGGCAATGGTACCTTACAAAGGCACAGTAACTGATATCATAAAGCAGCTCAGCGGCGGTGTACGTTCAGGTCTTAGCTATTGTGGAGCGCATACAATTCCTCAAATGCAGCAAAATGCAGAATTCATCAAAATGTCTAGAGCTGGATTTGCAGAAAGCCAACCTCATGACGTTGATCTCATGTAAGTTATTTATTGCACTCATATGGTAATTATTCGTGCTCAATAAATTCACATTAGCTGGTATTGGAATTGGTGCGGTAATCATTGCAATTGGTGCTTATGCGTTAATCAGCTCCATTGGACTCCAAACCGTTAATTTAGATGATAAAATCGACATTACAAAATCTGTATCATATCAGTTCTTTGCACCAAAAAACTCCCAACAAAGCTTCAAGGTTACTGGTGAAAAATTCCATGTAAAGCTAGAGACTCCAGCTAATGCCGTTCAGAAAGATAATGATTACAAAAACGAAATTTCATTTGATTGGATAATGCCACAGGATGGTACAAACAAAATCAAAATTACAAATGCCGGACAAACAGAGGTTCACATCACTGGCATGTTTCAAAAGAACACTGATCCTCTCCTCTTTACGTATCACTTGATGGTAATCACTGCCGGAGTAGTAATAATCGGCTTTAGTGCAGCATTTAGCGTCAGAAAGCCAAAGGGATTCTAAGGCAGTTTTGCCTTTCTGTATGTTCCAAGTACTTTGAGAAACAGGCACTGCTTACTGATTTTTTCTAATAACTCTGATATTTTTTGATCATTTTGATTTCCATCAAAATCCACGTAAAAGTTGTATTCCCAAGGCGTATTTCTGTTAGGTCTTGATTCTATTTTTGTTAGATTAATTTTGTAATCGTTAAACTCTTTTAGTATGTTAAAGAGACTGCCAGCCTCATGTCTTACCGAGAAAATTATGGATGTCTTGTCACCATCGTTGACCTTGGTCTTTGATAAAACTAAGAATCTCGTATAGTTGTTTGTATTATCTTCAATTCCTTCCAGTATTGTAGGAACGCCGTAAATATCTGAAGCGCGCCTGCTTGCAATACAGGCAATATTTTTCTTATTTAATTCCTTGATCATTTTTACACTACCTGCAGTATCGTATGCTGGAATTGGCGTTAGTTTGTATTTTTGGATAAACTTTCTACACTGTCCTAATGCCTGCGGATGTGAATATACAGTATCAATATTTTCAAGTTTGTCAAATCCTATTAGACAGTGTTTGACTCTATAGTAAATCTCTCCGACTACTGATAGGTTAGTTGATAGTAGTAAATCATAACTCTCACCCACACTTCCTTCCAGAGAGTTTTCTACTGGAAGAACTGAATACATTGTTTTTTCATTCTCAGTTGATTCTATTACCTGTGAAAATGTATGACAAGGTATGGTTTCAGAATCATCAAAAAATGTAACTGCCGCATCCTCACTATATGCTCCTCGTTCTCCTTGGAACGAAATCTTGGGCATTTTAGTCACGTAGTTTTACAAAGTCTGACTTTTCATAATTCGTGGATATTTTTCTATCTTCCATATATCCGCAATTAGGACACTTGACCCCATTCCTGAGTGGTACAACATTACCCGAGCAAGCATTGCATTTTGTAAACAACACACCCAGCTCCGGATCGTCAATTGTTGCATGGATTGTTCCGTTGAGATGAGTTTCTATCTTTAATGCTACTACGTCATTCATTCTTGCAATGATTCTTTTTCTGTCTGGGTTTTGACAAATGCATTCTACACCAGAAGAGTTTGGTTTTCCATTAAGATAATGAATTGCAACTGCAATCATCGATGGAAGCATCATGGCAACCGTACCAATAACAATATCGCCTTTTTTTGGAATTGATAACTGTCTGCCGTTTCTGACGTGAACTAGTCTGGATTTTTTGTCCAAATCCACCATACCTGCAGATGAAGCCCGTATTGTTTCACCGTCATCAAAGGTATTTGGACCGCCTTCAATTTCTTCAATTAATCCAAGCTTATCGCCAGGCATTACAAAATCAGTCATGACTATCTTTTTTTTAGTTAGCTAATAATTCTTTATGGCTATATTTCAGAATCGCACACTTGAATGTCTTTTAGAATGTCTTTACCGTCATCGTCAACTATTGAAGGTGCTACAAGGCAAATCTTTCCATTCTTTCTCTTACAGTATAACTCTGATTCATTATTGTCCTTGTCTCTGGCCCAAAAAGAATGCGTCTGTGAAAAATTTGGACTCTGTCCGCTTTTCTCATAGATCTCTTCAGCAGTCCAAACTTGGTCTTTGACTACAGATGTTGTTCCAAGCTTCATTCCCTTTATTCCAACAATGTCGCCGTCTTCGTCTTTAATGATACAGCTAACATGAATTCTTGCTTTGGGATATCTTATAACGTTCTTTTTAGGATGTGGAGAATTATTTTTTTTAGCCATTTACATCAATTCAAGAAAACTAAACTATCTACTCTCAAATTACTTCCTTATCGAAAAATGTTTCGAGTTCTTCAATATTAACATTATTGTCAGCATGTAAATCAAAGCCAGTGTGGAATCTGCAAATACTCGTCAATGTTTTCATGCCGTAATATTCTCAATAGTGCATTTGCTTGTGGTGTAGATAATACTGGTTTGTCAAACTGATTATCTGTTGAGATTCTAGGACACGCAACTTGAATAAATGCATCAATTCCTTTTAGATTTCGAAGTCTCTCATTTGTTATATCTGTTAGAGCAAATAGCTGAACTGTCTTTCCTTCTTTCTCCAGTTCACGTTTGAATTTTAGAGCAAATGTTTTGGAAATTTGACCTTCCTTCAAACCAACAATAATGCCAAAAGTTTGAGCTTCGGCCGCCTTGTAAATTGAAAGAGTAGCCTTTCGTTGTAACATTTGTGCAAACTCTGTTACCTCTCTTACCTCATTGAAATATGGATCTAAAACATAAGTTGGTTTGGCAGTTGATAATGCAAGACCGGCAGCATGAAAATTACTCTGCCCTAGGAAAATATTTGCATCAACAAGATCTTTTACCTCCATCGCTGGATAAAATTCACATCCAAATACTTGTCCGTCATTTAGCTGTCCTTTTCCTTTACCTATCTTTACTATGATTTCATTGGTTTCAAGAATTGATTTGACAGCATCAACTTGGTTTAAGTGCTGGCTATCGGTTACTAGCGAGACTGTTTTGCCTTTAAGAATATGAATACATTTTTCAGCCACTCTATCAAAGGTGACATCATCAAAAGCGTCAATTAGATAGACATTTTTCTCAAAACTAGGCATGTTAATGGTGTGGCCAATATTGAAAAGAATTTCCGCTCCCAATACCTTGGCACCGTTAGAATTAAGATCACATGTACCCCATGTAGTATCTGCCAAAACATAAGCTGGAATTCCAAACCTACTCATTATGTTTATGGCAGTTTCCTGAACTCGAGGTAACATTCCGTCAGGACCATTTAGTGCTACGGACACAGGTTTGAGCTCTTCAATAATCTGAAAAATCTTTTTCTCATCTATTATTATCATGGAATGGATCACAAAACTTTGATTTTAATTTAAACCAAACTATGGTAAATCACAAATGTCGGTTATGATTAACAATATTATTGAAAACTACAATTCTCAATATTGGATTTGATGATACAGATTCGCCAAAAGCAATGTGTACCACATATCTTGCATACAAACTAGTTCATTCATTAAAACAGGATAACGTAAAGTTCCTCGATTATCCAAGGCTAATTAGGTTTAATCCAAACATACCTTGGAAAACCCGTGGAAATGGTGCTGTATCTCTCAAAATTCAAACTAATAATCCCAGACTAGTAAAAAATAAAGTTAAAAAATTCATTAGAAAATTCTCGGACTTGAAAAATGGCGCAAACCCAGGAGTAGTATTTTATGAAAGCCACTTCATCCCAAAGGAATTCACGGAGATTAGTAAGAAAGCACTCTGGAGTCTTATCAGCAGAAGACAAATAAAAAATTTCATTACAAAAAATAAACTTGAATCGTTTCACATCGGAAATGGACAAGGCCTTGTAGGTGCATTAGGTGCGATTGGCTACCAATTCGATGATCATACATTTGAGCTTCTCACTTATAGAAAGAAATCACAATTTGGTAAAAAACGTAAAATTGTTGCCTCTAGTGTTAAGCAAATGCAGGAAAAAACATACCCAAAAACATTCAATAGTTTTGATACAAAAAAACAGAAAATTATCTTTGCCCCACGCGGACCTGATCCTGTATTTTTTGGTATCAGGGGAGAGGATACTAATTCTCTTCTAAATGCCGCGAAAATGATCCAGACAAAAGAAAAACCAATTGGACATCTAATATTCAAATCTAATCAGGGTACTGGTGATCACCTCCAAAACGAGCTAGACATCACATCAATCAAACCATATTCTTCTGGAATCATTGAGGGAATAGTATCAGAGCAGCCAAAAACTCTGCAGGGAGGACACATCAGTTTTCTCATAACAAAAAATGGCTATAATCTTAGATGTTTAATCTACAAGCCCACTGGTATTACCAATGAGGCATCTCAGCTAATAATTGGCGATAAAATTCGTGTAGGTGGTGGAATTCGCAGAGCATCCGTTAAACATGGCAGAGTACTCAACATAGAATTCTTTGAGGTGCTGAAACTAGAAAAAATGAAAATTCTAACTAGCCCTTCATGTATTGCTTGTAATAAAAAAATGAAATCAAAGGGACGAAATCAGGGATATGAATGCATTAAGTGTGGCAATAAAGCGGCAAATAAAGTCCTGCAGATATTACCAAGAAAAATAAAAAATCAACTGTACATTCCACAATCTTCGGCACATAGACATTTGACAAGACCTCAACAAAGAATCGATTTCAAAAACAGGGAAATCAAATTCAACGATACATCAGCTTGGTTTACAAATTATAATTGAATACTAGCGGGGAGTAGATTTGAACTACTGATCTGCGGGTTTCGCATCATAGATGATTATGAGCCCGCCGGGATGACTTGGTCCTGAAAGACAGTCTGACTTCCCCACCCCGCTGACTAAATTGGGTCTTGCAGTGATATATACACTCTCATTTTTGCAAATAATTAATAGGATTTTCCAGACTTGATTGATTATGGATAAAAAACTACGAATCGCAGGAATTCTTGCAGCAGTTGCTGCCTCGATTATTATTCTAACATCTCCATCACAACCCCCACCGTTACCTCCGCCAATTACATCTGAAGATCAATCAATTAAGACACTTGCAACAGATCTCAAAAAACCTTGGGCGATTGCATTTTCTAAAGATGAGATTTTTCTTACAGAAAAAGAAGGTGATATCAGAGTTATAAAATCAGACGTACTCTTAAGTGAACCTCTAGCATCAATTAGAGTTGCCAAAATTTACGGTGGCGGCATGCTAGGTATTGCAACGCATCCGAATTTTGAGAATAATCATTTTTTGTATGTTTACTATACTTATACAGAAAATGAAAAACTCTGGAACAAGGTATTACGAATCACAGAATCAGAGAATAAAATTCTAGACGCAATTACAATTATTGATAAAATTCCTGGCTCTCAGTTCTATAATGGTGGAGTTATAAAATTCGGCCCTGATGACAAATTATACATCGCTACCGGACTATCAGAGGAATTATCACATGAATCACAAAATCCTTTATCGTTAGAGGGAAAAATTCTCAGATTAAACGATGATGGAACAATCCCCACTGATAATCCATTCCAAAATTCTCCCGTATTATCTATTGGTCATCGTGATATTCAGGGTATGACTTGGGATAATCATGGTAACATGATTGTAACGGAGCTAGGCCCAACAAAAAGTGATGAAATTAATCTCATTCTGCCTGGTCAAAATTATGGATGGCCAGAACAAGAATGCGGTGGAAATGAAAAATTTACAGCCCCAGTAATTTGCTATGATCCAAGCATAGAGCCTGGCGGAATCATATTTTATAGCGGAGACCGTCTAGAGTACAAAGACAAGCTAATCATGGCAACACTTCGAGGTTCCAATCTTTATGCCATAACTCTTGGAGATTCAGGTATTGAATCACAAAAAAGCATATTGAGTGGATTAGGTAGAATTAGAGATGTTATGCAAGGACCTGATGGTTATCTTTATGTTATCACCTCAAATACTGATGGAAAAGGATTTCCAGCTAAATCTGATGACCGACTATTAAGAATTTTAAAATAAATGGCCACAAAATTTTTTGAAAAAAATAGAAAAGAAAGACTAGATGAGATAGTAAAATTTGCAAAACTCACCTCAGAAGAAAGGCAGATTCTTGAAGAAAATGGTGGCATAGGATTTGACCAGGCAGATAAAATGGTTGAAAATGCAATTGGCACATTCTCTTTTCCACTAGGAATTGCAACTAATTTTTTCGTAAATGACAAAGAGTATCTAGTTCCGATGGTTATTGAAGAACCATCTGTTATAGCTGCGGCATCAAAAGCAGCCAAGATCGCAAAAATCAATGGCGGCTTTAGAATGAAAAATGAGGAGTCTTACAGTATAGGACAAATTCAACTAGTCAACATAAGGGACAAAGACGCCATGCAAAATGTATTGTCACATTCCAAGGAAATTCTGGATTTGGCAAATACAAAAAGTAGTACTCTATCCAAAATGGGCAAGGGGGCAAAGGAATTATCTTGCAAGCAAATAATCACACCTTCCGGAGCAATGTTGATTGTGGAGCTTCTCATAGATGTAGGGGATGCAATGGGAGCTAATGTAACTAACACAATGTGTGAAGGTATTTCGTCTCTGGTTGAAAAAATTACTGGTGGAAAGGCATTGTTGCGAATTTTATCCAACTATTCTACTAGAAGAATCGTTAGTGGTAGTGCCATATTTGATAAAGATGAAGTTGGCGGAGAACAAATTGTCGATAATATTATTTTGGCATTTGAGTTTGCAGACAATGATCAATATCGTGCAGTTACACACAACAAGGGAATACTAAATGGAATAATCGCGGCTGCAAATTCGACCGGACAAGATACTCGTGCAATAGAGGCAGCTGCACATGCATATGCTGCTAAATCTGGTAAATATCGCTCACTTACACAGTGGAGCAAAGACAAGAACGGTAACTTGGTTGGTAAAATTGAACTACCATTATCTGTAGGAATTGTTGGAGGAATCATCAATGTTCATCCGACTGCCAAAGTATGCGCTAAAATTCTTAAAGTTGCCTCTGCTAGCGAACTAGCATGCGTTATAGCCGCAGTAGGACTAGCCCAAAACTTTAGTGCAATTAGGGCACTGGCATCAGAAGGAATCCAAAAGGGACACATGAAATTGCACGCACGAAACATTGCAGCAGCTGCCGGTGCAACGCCTGAACAAATTGATGCAATAGCATCAAAAATGGTACAAGAGGGCAAAATCTCAATTAATCGAGCCCGAGAACTTGTGGGCAGCTAAACACCAAAAATATAGACCCTAATGATATGTTCTAGATATGGTCGGCGTAAAATTTGCCATTCCCAAAGGCAGCCTAGAGGAAGCAGTTTTTGCGCTAATGGAAAAATCATGGACCAAAGTTTCTCGAAAAAGCCGCACATACAGAGTGGTTCTAGATGATCCACAGATTACTGTTAAAATGCTCAGACCACAGGAAATACCAACGTTTGTTTCCGACGGACTGTATGATGTAGGAATTACTGGAAAGGACTGGATCTCTGAGACAAGATCAGATGTAGAGGCACTTTTGGATCTTGAGATTGGAAAAATTAGACTAGTAATTGCGATTCCTGATAATTACAAATTCAAATCCATTGATGAAATGATTGCTTCATATGCAAAACAAAAAAGAATCCTTCGAATATCTTCCGAGTATCTTACTACCGCATCAAAGTATCTAAAGGAACAAAAATCATACAAAAAATTCTATGGAAACAAGGATCCTCAAATTGTCACACCATGGATGAGAATTGGAACAAACAAAAGTGTTCAAATCCACCTATCTTTTGGGGCAACTGAAGCCAAGCCTCCGGATGCAGTTGATGCAATTATGGATGTAACGGAAACAGGTACAACACTTGAGCAAAACCAGCTAAAAATCACTGAAACAGTAATGGAATCTACTGCTCATTTGATAGCAAACAAGAATGCATTAAGAGACAAGACAAAACGAGAAAAAATTTACGATATTCTCACTGTGATGCGAGGTGCTGTACAAGGAAGAAAATATTTGCACATTTATCTTAATGTAGAGGAAAAAAATCTTCCAAAGCTACTCTCGAGTCTACCTTCACTGAAAAGACCCACTGTTAGCCCACTGAGTCAAAAAGGTTGGTATGGAATTAACACGATAATTCCCAAGTCTGAATTCCACAAAATGATTCCAAAACTTCGTAAAATCGCTCAAGGACTGGTAGTGCACGAGCCTCGCCAAATATTGGAGCTAGAGGAGATAAAGCGTGACGAAGAAAATTGATGAAAATAATTTCAATCAAAAAGGCATTCTCTCTAGTTCAAAAATCTAGACAGAGCAATAACATACCGGCAGTACAAGCCATTCTAGAACAAGTTCACAAAGACGGCGATAAGGCACTAGTCAGATTTGAAAAAAAATTCAACGGAGTTTGCGTTAAAAATCTCCTAGTTTCAAAAAAAGAAATCCAGGATGCGTATGGTGTAATCACTAAAGAACAAATTGATTCAATTTTAGAGGCAAAAAATAGGCTGACTAGGACTGAATTAGCAATCAAGAAAAAGCTTGGAAGAATAACAATAAAGACTGACGGGGTAAAAATCACTAAAATTTTTGAACCCATAGATCAAGTAGGATGTTACGTTCCTGGAGGACTTGCCAGATACCCAAGCTCTGCTATAATGTCTATAGTACCTGCAAAACTAGCTGGAGTAAAATCGATTTTAGTTGTGACGCCGCCAAACAAACAGGGAAAAATCGATCCCCTCATTTTAGTTGCCGCAGATATTTGTGGAGCAGATAAGATCTTCAAGGTTGGTGGTTCACACGCTATAGCCGCTCTGGCATTTGGAACAAAGTCAATTCCAAGAGCTGACAAAATCGTTGGACCTGGAGGCGCATTTGTCACAACTGCAAAATATCTAGTATCAAATCAAACCGCAATTGACATGCTTGCAGGACCGACTGAGCTAGTCATAATTGCAGACGATACTGCAGATCCAAAACTAGTTGCTCTAGATATTATATCTCAGGCAGAACACAGCTCTGATACACGTTGTTGCCTAATCACCACTTCAAATAATATTGCCAATAAAGTAAATTCTGAAATTATAAAACTCGTATCTGTAATACCAAGAAAAGAAATTATCTACTCTAGTCTCAAAGAGAATGGATTCATATCGGTAGGAAAACTCTCTGACGCTATTGCACTTGCAAACAAGATTGCACCAGAGCACATACAAATTATGACAAAAAATCCTTACGAGATATCCAAGAAAATAAACTCTGCCGGACTAGTACTGATCGGCCAATACACACCATCTTCTGCAAGTGATTATCTTTTAGGCACTAACCATATTCTACCAACTAATCAATTTGGAAGGTCTAGAGGCTCCCTTTCAATTTTGGATTTCCTTAGAATCAAAACTGTTATGCAATCATCAAAGTCAGAGCTACAAAAGATCAATAAACATCTCAAAGCTCTAACACTATCGGAGGATTTACCAAATCACTATAATGCAGTAAAAATGAGACTATGACAAAAAAACAATTCACAGAAAAAATCGAAGAGCTTTCCAAGCTTCAGGGATATCAAAAGCCAGAATATCACTCTGGTATACTAAAGCTGGACTCTAATGAAAACTTTGTAATCAATAAACAAATCCAGGAAGACTTGATTGATACTGCGCAAAAAAACTCTGACGTACGAGAATATCCACTTGGAAAAATGGAAAGACTTGTCGAATCAATTGCTGATTATACTGGAGTAACAAAACAGATGGTCGGAGTTGGTAACGGCTCTGATCAGATATTGGACATGTTTCTGTCTCATTTTGCATCAAAGAAAACAAAAATTCTCACATCAAATCCGACATTTGGATTTTTTGAAGAAAGATGCAAGCTCTATCAAATACCAACAATAAAGATCCCATTTGCCAAAAACATGACCTTGAACATTGAGGATTTTATCAAAAAATCAAAGCAAGCTGATATAATCTATCTGGATTCACCTAACAATCCAACTGGTTTTCAATTCAAAAAAGATGAAATCATCGAGCTCATAAAAAAATTCGATGGAGTTGTTATAGTAGATGAGGCATATGGAGAATTTTCTGAATATTCACTTGCTCAATTTACGAAAAAATTTCCAAATCTGATAGTTGTCAAGACTTTCTCAAAGACATTTGGTCTAGCAGGACTCAGACTAGGATATGTTTTAGCAGAGAAAAAATTCATCGAAGTTTTTACCCGAGTTATTCAATATCCGTATCCACTTAATACCATGGCAATTGAATCTGGAATTTTGGCTCTCCAAAAAATTAAACAAATTCAAGAAATTACCAGAATTGTCAAAGAGGAACGAACCCGAATTATCAAAAAACTACGAGAAACCGGAGCCTTTGATGTCTTTGATTCCAAGGCAAACTTTGTCCTATTTGATGCGCGTGGAGCTGACAAAAGGATTTACACTGCATTATTAGAACAGGGAATCTCAATTCGTAAGCTGGGCAAAATCGGTGATCATGAAGGATGTCTGCGTGTAACTGTTGGAACAAAGGACATGAATTCCAAGTTTCTACTGGCAATACGTGATCTCTTGAAATGAAATATTACAAAAATGGCGGGATCCTGCTAAGAAAAGATTCCATTAAAAATCTAAACAAAATAGATGCAATAATTTTTGATTGTGATGGAGTCCTAGTTGATGTCTCAAAATCATATGATCTGGCAATAAGAAATACTACAAAATACGTATTGGATAGGATGATGGGAATTAAATCCATTCCAGTTTCCTCGAAAATAATCTCAGGCTTTAAGGCAACTGGAGGATTCAACGACGAAGTCGATGTAACTTATGCCTCCATAATTAGTATTGTAGCAGCAACAAGAAAATCAGCTGAACCAAAAAAATTCATCAACAAAGTAATCCAAAATGCCAATAGTACTGGAATCAGATCTGTTGAGAAATATCTTGATTCAATATCAGCAGATATTTCAGAAATACGCACAAAACTAGACTATCCGGGACCTCATTCTACTAATCCCCTCTATCAAATATTTGATCAGATGTTTTATGGAGAAAAATTATACAAGAAAATCTTTAATAAAAAATCTCTATTCAAAAAGGGACTAATTGAAAATGATCTAGTCCTTGTTAAGAAAAATCTGCTTGAAATTTTAGAAAAAAGATTCTCAAAAAAAATCGCCATAGTTACAGGACGAGGTAAAGAATCGACAAAATACTCATTAGATGATCTATTTGAAAAATTTGATATTTCCTCCTCGTTTTTCTTGGAAGACCATCCAAGAAAAATGGCAAAACCCAATCCAAAATCACTTATCACATCGCAAAATCGTCTTAAATCTAAACTCTGCATCTATGTGGGTGACTCTATGGAAGACTTGATGATGGCAAAAAAATCTAGCAAGCTAGGAAATAAAACCATATTCTGTGGAATTTATGGAACTGCAGAGAATCAAAAATCCAAAATGATTTTGTTTGAAAAAAACAATGCCGATATCATACTCAGAAGCATTGACCAGATTCCAAAGGCATTAAATCTGGCGAACTAGATTTGTGCTTGTGGCTCGAACAAGCAAAATTCAGCGTAATACAAAAGAAACTTCAATTCTAGTTCAGGTAAACATTGATGGCACTGGCAAAACCTCAATTAGCACTGGGATTGATTTTTTTGATCATCTGATCACATCATTTGGCAAGCATTCCATGCTTGATCTCACTGTAAAAGCAAAATCAAATGACAAAATCATGCATCACCTAATCGAAGATACAGGCATTGCTATTGGTAGTGCTATTGACAAAGCATTAGGCAACAGAACTGGAATTGCTAGATTTAGCAATTCATGCGTGCCCATGGATGAATCCCTTGCTGAAGTATCTATTGACTTGGTTAGAAGACCATATGGCAAAATCAACCTCACAATCAAGAGATCCCAGATTGAAGGAATGTCCAAGGAGGACATTGAACACTTTTTCTTCTCACTAGTTCAAAATCTCAATTGCTGCGTTCACGTTAA
>OMIR01000094.1 GCA_900299125.1 Nitrosopumilales archaeon
CAAAGGGGCACATGCACCAAATGTAATGATCGAAAAATGTTCTTGTCCTAATAACTGCGGTTTATGCTCAAATCACTTGTCTCACAGCGGTCTTGCAAACATGATCGTAACAAACAGATGTGACTTGACATGCTGGTATTGCTTTTTCTATGTAAAGAAAGGACTCGAAGGTGCATACATGTACGAACCATCACATGACCAAGTTCGTGCAATGATGAAGACACTAAAAGCAGAGCGACCAATTCCAGGCAACTCTATCCAAATTACTGGCGGAGAGCCAATGCTCCGAGACGATATCACTGATCTTATCAAAATAATGAAGCAAGAAGGCGTTGACCATGTCCAGATGAACACAAACGGCATCAGACATGCACTAGACCCAGAAGCAGCACGAGAAGTAAGACTGGCAGGATGCAACAATCTATACCTAAGCTTTGATGGCGTCACCGCAAGAACAAATCCAAAGAACCACTGGGAAATTCCTTATGCACTGGATAGCTGCAGAAAAACAGGTACAACAGTAGTTTTTGTTCCAACAGTAATCAAATCAATTAACGACCATGAATTAGGTGGCATTATTCGATATGCACAAAAGAACATGGATGTAGTTCACGCAGTAAACTTCCAACCAGTATCACTGACTGGAAGAATGGGCAAGGCAGAACGTGAAAAATACAGAATCACAATTCCAGATTGTATCCAAAGAATCGAAGAGCAAACAAACGGCGAAGTCACAGTTGATGACTGGTTCCCAGTCCCAAGTTGCATGCCATTGACCAATGTTATTGAAGCATTTTCTAGCAAACCAAAATACGAGTTATCGATTCACTTTGCATGTGGTGCAGGAACCTATGTCTTTGAAGATGCAGAGACAAAGAAGTTCGTCCCACTACCAAGATTTGCAGACATTCAAGGCATGCTAGAACTATTCGAAGATAAAGCAGAAGAAATTCGTTCTGGCAAAAACAAATACTTTACAATGCTAGAAGTTGTACGAAAACTCTCTAGTTTTGTAGACAAGAAAAAGCAACCAGCAGGCCTAGACTTGGCAAAGATGTTTGGCAATATTCTAATGAAGAGATCATTTGATGCAGTTGGCTCTTGGCATGTCAAAGGATTATTCTTAGGCATGATGCACTTCCAAGATAAATACAACGAAGACCTCGAAAGACTCCAAAGATGTGATATTCACTATCTGACTCCAGACCTTAGAATCATTCCATTCTGCGCATTCAATGTAATTCCAGAATGGTACAGAGACAGAATCCAAAAGAAATATTCTATCACTGTTGAGGAATGGGAACAAAGAGAAGGTGTTAAACTAGAAGATGGTTTGTACAGAGGCCTCATGAGAAGAGGAAAAGGCGATGAGCTTGCAGCAGGATGTGCAAAAAGCCAGATGATGCACGAAGCATCACAAGCATTGATGTAAATCAATCCAAGACCTTTTAAAATAATACAAACAATTTTGATTCATTGAAAATTCTTTTTATTTCACCTCGATATTCTGGAGGAATCGGTGGACATGCAGCGATGCTTGCATCACAACTACAAAAATCAAAGATACAAGTTGATTTTGTGGATCCACCAAAAATCCCAATCAAGAATCTCAAAAATCCAAGTTTTGTCATTACTAGCTCTGTCTCGAGTTTTTTCAAGGGAAGCTATGATATTGCACATGGATTCAATGTGCCTTCTGCATTTGCAATGAAAACAGCAAGAGCAAAAAAAAGAGTTCTTTCTATTCATGGAGTGTTCAGTGATCAGGTAAACGCCCTTCATTCCAGTGCGTTAGGCGACACTGCTAAATCTGCAGAACAAAATGCACTCAAATGGGCAGACAAGTTAACAACTGATTCCAAAATGACACAAAAAACCTACAAGGAAAGATTAGGGGTAGATTTTGAATATCTCCCCAGTCCAATTGATGCAGAAAAGCTAGATGGTATCTCTGATGTAGAAAAAAAGGACAAACAGATAGTATATGTTGGCAGAGACAGTTATGAAAAAGGAATTGATATTCTACGTGGAATAGAATCACAAATCAAAGGAAATGTGGTTTACTGCACAAATCTTCCCTGGGAAAAAGCAATGTCTACGCTAAAATCCTCAAGTATGTTAGTAGTTCCATCGCGAATGGAAAGTTTGCCAACTGTTGTAAAAGAAGCATTTTACCTCAAAATCCCTGTGGTTGCAACAAATGTTGGAGGAATACCGGAACTAGTCACCAGCAAAACCGGAGTTTTGGTTCCACCAGAAGATCCTCAAACACTGCTGTCTGAAATCAATTCTATACTAGAAGACAAGGAAAGGGCAAAAAAGCTAACACATGAAGCATTTGATTTTGTAAACAAAAATATGACTTGGAATTTCTGGCTTCCAAAATATGTTGAATTTTACAAAAAACTCCTGGAATGATTCACAAGGGGAAAAATATCTTTAGGCCCTCGTCCAGCTTGGTTTGATATTCCCATGACAAGAGTCTTTTTGTCATATTTGTATCTGCTTGACTGATAAATACATCTCCAGCAAGAGGCTTTTCGTGTTTTGGTTCTAGATTTAATCCTGAAAGGGCAATCATCTGATCTGCTAGCTGCCTAATGGATGTGGTAAGACCGGTTCCAACATTGAAAAAACCACGTTTGATATTGCTTTTCATTGCAGCAATGTTTGCTCTTGCAATGTCTTCTACAAAGATAAAGTCCCTTTTTTGTTGCCCATCACCAAAAATTATGGGCCGCTTTTTCTCTTTTAGATTGTTGATGAATTTGGTAATTACACCTGCATAAGAACCAGTTTGGCCTATCCCATAGATGTTAAAGTATCTAAGACCAATTATTGAAGTGCCATCTTTGGTGTAATTTTCAGCTAAAAACTCGTCCTCCAGCTTTGTATTGCCGTATGGATTGATTGGGGCACGCTCGCTGTCTTCTGTTATGGGGGTTCCTTCTGGATTGCCATAGACACTTGAGCTGCTAGCATAAACTACTTTGATTCCAAACTCCTTTGCGATTTTGAATACATTTTCAGTGCCTCGTACATTTACATCTACGTATTCTTCTTGTTTTGTAAATGATTCCTGTACATCTGTAAGTGCTGCCTCATGAAATACTCCATCTGAATTTTTTATTATGTTTCTCATAGAATCAAAATCTCTAATGTCCATTTTTTGAAATTCAATATCTTTGGAAACTTGTGATATATTTTCGAGCTTGCCCCTGTACAGACTATCTAATACTGTAACATTGTGATTTTCTTTGACGAGCATTTTTACCAAATAGCTTCCAACAAAACCTGCTCCACCAGTTACTACAAATCTCACAAAACGTGATGATGTCGGGACATCTTTAAGTCTTGAGCAAAATCAGACAAAACTAAATAAAGAATTGATATTGAACATGACCTGAAGCATGTTATGACTAAAAGTACCAAAATTATGGACATGAGTACAGCTGAAGTCGTACAATCTATTCAATCTGGAGAGTTAAGGATATGTGTAATTGGTATAGGACGTATTGGACTACCAACAGCGCTATCCTTCGCAAATTCGGGGTTACCAACAACAGGCGTTGATATCAACGCACAACTAGTCTCAATGATTAACTCTGGAGTTTTCCCACTAAAAGATGAACC
Organism: Nitrosopumilales archaeon; assembly: GCA_900299125.1. Classification (GTDB taxonomy): domain Archaea; phylum Thermoproteota; class Nitrososphaeria; order Nitrososphaerales; family Nitrosopumilaceae; genus Nitrosotenuis. The sequence continues at coordinate 3,634 of OMIR01000094.1, forward strand.
TGGTTATGATGTCATATTTGAGAATGTAATAAGAGATAAGAAATTTACTGCAACAACAAAGATCGAGGATGCAGTTCCTGTATCTGATGTGATACTCTTATCACTGCCAACCCCAATGGATGATAACAAAGTTCCAAATTATTCTGCTCTGAAATCTGTTGGAAAACAACTTCATGATCTGCTGTCCCCTGGCTCGCTTGTAATTATAGAAAGTACGGTAGAACCTGGATTTGTCGAGGATGAGATGACTCCAATCATAGAAGGTGACAAAAGCAGGTTAATTGCTGGAAAGAATTTTGGTATAGGTGTGTGCCCTGAGACTGCCAATCCGGGCCAAATCATGAATGATTTTGAAAGACTTCCAAGACTTGTTGGAGCAATAGATGATAAAATTGCAAATATAATCACTAGAATCTACAAACATGTTTTTACCGTTGATCTAATCCCGATGCCTGACTGTAAGACTGCTAATGCAGTAAAACTGACCACAAACGTATTTCGCGATATCAACATTGCATTTGTTAATGAGTTAGCTGTACTATTTGAAAAAATAGGAATTGATATAATGAAAGTATTAGAAGCAGCAAAAACCAAATATAATTTTCAAGTACATTATCCAGGTGCAGGTGTTGGCGGACCATGCCTTCCAGTAAATTCATATCAAATGTTAAATCTTGCAAAAAGAGTAAATGCAAATTCGTTAAAAATTGTAAAAACAAGTAGAGAAGTTAACGAGTCAATGCCAGAACATGTAATTGATATTCTAAAAAATGCATTTGACGAAGCAGGAAAAAATATAAAAAATTCTCATGTCTTGATCTTGGGCGTATCGTACAAACCTGATGTAAAAGATATCCAGCTTACTCCAGCTGAACAAGTTATTGACAAATTAAAAGAATTACAAGCTAATGTGAGAATATATGATCCACATTTCAAATCCTCTGAAGTATTTGGAATAAAAACAGAACACAATCTAGTTGATGTTCTAAAAGATGTTGATGCTGTTATACTCGTAACGGCACACAAAGAGTTTCATGATCTAGAACCAACATTCCTTGTTACAAAAATGAAGACCCCAATAGTAGTTGATTCTAGGGGAATAATAGATCAACATGCAGCAAAGAAAGCAGGCTTGATTTATAGAGGATTAGGCCGTGGCAAAGTCTAAAACCACTCTAGTCCCAAAATCTATCAAAAGCATACTCACTTTTAGGTATGATTACACACAAAAACCAATTCTCCCCAAACTTACATGGAGGGATTTTACAGAAAAACAAGTTACTGATCCTGAAAACCATGTTGAAAAAATTATTGTTGATTCGATTAAAAAAAATCTTGGAAATTTAAAATCATCAAATGTTTGTATTGCTCTGAGTGGTGGTATAGATTCCACATTAACACTTTGTTTACTCAGAAAATCGTTTGCGGATATTAAAATCAATGCTCTATCAGTAAAATTTGCTAACAGTGTTGATGAATCAACTGATGCACGTATCATAGCGGATAAGTTTAGTGCCAATCATCAAATCATGTACATAGAAAATTACTTCAGGGAGCTACCAAAGGCAATCAGTGTAACAAAACTACCTTTTTGGGATCTACACTGGTATCATGTGGCAAAAAAAGCAAAAACACTTTCTAATGTCATTGTATCCGGTGATGGCGGCGATGAGTTATTTGGTGGATACACTTTTAGATATAAAAAATTCTTATCCTTAATTAATCCGAATTCTCCATACAAGGAAAAAATCCAAGTATATCTTCAATGTCACGAAAGAGACTGGGTTCCTGATCAAACTGAAGTATTTGGCAAAAAGATTCGTTTTTCATGGGATGAAATGTATGGGTATCTAAAACCATATTTTGATAATCCATTACCTCCACTAGCACAAGTTTTTCTTGCCGATTTTAATGGTAAATTACTGTATAATTGGCTACCACTCTATTCACAAATACATAAACATTTTGCAATAAAATCACTCACACCAATTTTATCCAAAAAAATGATCTCATATGCGACACATATTCCGCATGAACTAAAATATGATGATCAAAAACAACTAGGAAAACTCTTACTCAGAAATATTCTAGATAAGTACATAAAAAATAAACTCTTATTCAAAAACAAACAGGGATTCTCGGTAGATACAAAAAATTTCTTCAATTCTTATGGATACGATCTCTGCAAGTATTATTTGTCTAATGCAAGAACAACAAAAGCTGGTTTGATAAATAATGATTGGATAAAAAAACACTTGAGAAAAGTTGACGATGCTGCTGACATCAAATATGTAAACAAATTCCTTGGATTACTTGCACTTGAAATCTGGTTTAGATTATTTGTTACAAAAGAAATGAAGCCAAATACCGTTTTATCATAGTAATTATTTCTTAGGATTCATTTCATAATATCATTTGACTGTTTTTAATACTGAAACTAAATTCTTGGCTATTTTATTCCAACTGAAATTATCCTCAACGAATTGTTTTCCAACATCACCCATCAACTTTGCTTTTTTGCTATCGTTTAACAAGATTGATAATTTCTCAATTAGATCACCTTGATTGCCTTTTTCTACTAGAAAACCGGTTTCATGGTCTTTCATTAACTCTGGTATCCCTCCCACGTTTGTGGCAATAACCGGTTTTTTCATTAGTTGTGCTTCAAGTAATGTTAATGGTGACATATCTATCCCGCTTATTAGCGCATAAACATCAATTTCTGACAGATATTCTCTTATTTTATCTGGATATTGCATACTTCCTAACCACTTGAAATTATCATGTTTACTCAATAATGGCAAAACATCTTTTCTATATGGCCCATCTCCGACCCAGTAAAATGTAACATTGGGAAATGCCTCCAGTATATCTTTTAGAATCAACATCTCTTGTGTTTTTCCCCAAATCATAGAGCTTTGTAGTAAACCCACACATGGATGTTTTAACTCCATACCGTCAACATGATACCATCTTTTAGGATCTATGCCTTGATGAAAAGTTGTTATAGGTTTTTCTGGATAGCGTGTTTTTACAATTTTACTCAAATAATCACAAATAGGCAAAATATGCGTGCTATTTGTAAAACATTTTTCTGCGATCCTGTTTTTCCACCATAACACATTTCTTTTTATGAGATCTTTGTATAATGTCTCTCTTGCCCATTTTACCTCTGACCAATAATCTCCTCTTAGGTGAACAAGTAAAGGAAGATTAGCTTTGACTGCAGCTAAACCAAAACGTACCTGTCTATCTACAAACACTGCATCAGGCCTGAATTCTTCTACTAGTTCATTGAATTTCTTGAGTGTCTGAAACCAATCTTTGATATTTCTACTCGGAAATCCATTTACAACTTCTACATCGTGAACCAGTTTGTATTCTATATTGAATTCTGTGAGTGCGTCACCAAGTTCTTTTAGATGAAAAAACTTGGAGCTTGCCCCACCAATAAGCAATCTCAATCTTACTGATAAAATCAAATCAAACTTGTATAAACTTATGAGAAAATGCAGACACCATCAGCATGCGGTAATTCAACTAATGACATTGGTTATGATTGATATATCTCTGCAGTGTAGAAAATGAATGAATGTAAAGAAATTATCATTTCGTGCTTGGTATTATTTCAGACAAGGCTGGAGCACTTATTTTGCTTTCATATTTGCAGCTATAAACACTTTAGTCACAACCTATTATCTTGCAATAAAAAATATACCTTATCTGACCCAGATATTTCCTACATTCTCTGTATATGTTGGTGTAGTTGTAAGTACTGGGATCCCAATTCTTGTAGCTATAGGTTATGTCCACTTTAAAAAAAGTGCTGCGTTTTCTTCTGAACAAGATGTAAATGCCGAATCTAACCCATATCTTTTCAAACTACCGCCTGGTTACAACGTGGAAGTTATTTTTCCGATGTATCTAGTTCTCACTAAATATTTGATGAAATGGTCAAGAGATGAAAAATTAACAAATGAAGAAATCAATGAGATATATGAATTGCAGAAAAAAATTAATCTATTAATTGATGGTGGTTATGTTGGAAACCATCCCAGACAATCTAAATTATCTAAATAAAATGATAAATTAGATTTACGAAATTAGTTATGCTTTAGCATCTTTAATATTTTTTTAATGTGTAATCTATTTGCAATTACAAAAAATAATATCCTAAACTTAATTACTATTGACGAAGAATCTTTCCTGATACTTTTGTAATTCCTAGATAGATCTACAAAAAGATCATCCCATTCGGCAGCAGCTTTGTCTGGATCTGTCATCTCTCTGACAAAATTATATTCATCTTCTGCTAATTGTTCTCTAAATTCTTTTGATTCAACTATTTTATCTATGAGATCTGCTAATTCTTGCGGATCTTGTGATTTTGGCAGAAAAGGCTCTGACAGTGACTTTCCATCAATCATGTACCTCATATTTGGGTTAGAATATTGTAATACTGGTTTTTTACACAACGCTGCTTCTCTTTCAACTGCTGCACCTATTCCAATTCGCATCTGTCCTATCACCGCATCTGAAAATGCGTAGTATTTAGCTAATTTCTCTCTATTCATCATGGGAATCAATTTTACCTGATGTGGAATGGCATCAAGTAATCTCTGTGAATTTTGTTCTTCTTCTGGAGTCTTTCTATCGTACCAATTTACTTGGTGTAATTCAAAATCTGATTTACACAATGATAGTGCCTTCCATATTATGTCGTAACCTTTTGGTAAACCGATTCTTTGCGGGCTAAAAAATGTAAATTTTTCCTTTTTTTGTTCAAGTGGTTTTACATCTGGATTAAAAATTTCTGTATCGACAGCAAGTACGTCTATCCTTGTCCCATCTTTTCTGTACTTTTGTAAATGAGTAAATAATTCTGGCCCCCATGTCACACATGCCACTGCGTTATCATAAACCCATTTATAAAATCGCCTTTCCAAGAAATTCAGATTGTAGTAAGGCTGTTTTAACACCAAGTTATCTGTTACATTCTTTACGAACATAGGAGCTCTTATTGCATCGCCTACAAAATACCACACATAATTCAAATCTGCTAAATAAGCAATTCTTGCCCCCGCTGGAGAAACTACCATACATAAATCAAAATTGTCTTTAATGTCATTTATTGTTCTTACCTGCTCAACAGTTTTCAATGAATTAAAAAACTCAACATCTTCATTTACATCAATGCTTGTCCCTTTTCCCTCCCAAGGAAAATTCACTAAATGAATCGTTGATTTTTTAACATATTTTCTTAAGATCACAATATTATTTGCTAAATCCCCTATAGCAAGAATCCTTATGGTCATTTGTAATGTCCCTCTGAAACAATCAATATATTAGATATATCTATTATTGGAGAAATTTTATTATGCTTTTTGATATTTTACAAAAAGATCATTTATTGTAATTGGACCGATTTTCTCAATTTGTTTTAGTTTCACAGAACGACACAAACTATCAAATTCAGAATTCCTGATATGTTTGAGGTGAAATTGATCTTCTGCACCTTCAGGTATCTCCATTTTTTGTACAATTGCTTTCTGTTCGTTTTCTCTTTGTAGTTGTGTAGTGATGATTTCTTTAGATGATTTTTTGGAAAAAATAGTTCGTTTTGCTTTATTTATCGCACGTTTGACTATACTAGGTTTTGCTGGTATGTCATCATTTATCCAAAAACACATGGTTCCATCTTTTTTTAATATTCGTCTTACTTCCTTTAACACTGTTATCGGCTCTATCATATGATCAAACGATGTTGCAAAAGATATGACATCAAATGTTTCATCTTTAAAAGGAAGAAACTCGCCTATACCTCGAAATAAATCAACATCTGATAATAAATTATTGTTGAAAGAAATTAATGGATCCATACCTATTGCTAATCTCACATTTTTGTTATTTTCTAGGTAAATCGGCATACGTGGGCCACATCCTACATCTAACACAACTCCATGAAAAGAACAAAACTTTTTGAATTCATTCATATCATTTCTAGTTTTAACTGCACAATTTAGTTCAGGAAATTTAGCATATACTATTTCCCCGTTATCTTGTAATTTATCCCATGCAGCTAATAATTTTTTGTCGATAGAAATATCACTACGTTTAGGCATCAGATCAACAATACCGTTTTGAATGATATACTCATTACCTGATTCTGAAACTAAAACACCGTCAATTATGTGACCATCACGAATTCTATTGTCCGCTAGTTTGAGTGAACTTTTACTAACAGGGTCAACTAGGATACCTAATGTTTCTTTTAACAACACCCTTATCTGAATAATTGATATTAAAACTAATCTCATCAAATCCTGAAATAAACATGCTCATAAAAATAAAGTAAATCATCTCAAAATTATAAATTTATTTATGTTGCTAGAAAATAAAATTTAATATGAATTTTGCTAGAGAGAGACTTTTGGTAATTGCTCCTCATGCAGACGACGAAATTCTAGGATGCTTTGGATTGATGAATAAAATCAAAGAAAATGGGGGTCAAGTATACGTTTTAGTCTTTACACTAGGTGGATATTCAAAAGTAGGCTCCGGAAGATTACAAAAAGAGCAATGGAAAAAAGAATTTCTCAATGTAGTTAAACTACTAGGAGTGGACGGTTATGATATTGCATATTATAAGGATCAAATTGAACATCTTGATAAAATAAAACTAGAATTTCTTATTAACAAAATAGAATCTAAAAGCAAAGTTGCAATATCGAAAATCAAACCCACTATAGTTGCCATGCCTACAATTTTCTCTACGCATCAGGATCATGCTGAAGTTTACAAGGCAACCACTATTGCTTTACGTGCTCATCCTCAGAAATCATCTCATTTCACAAAATTATTGTTATCGTACGAATTCCCAGACAACAATTTCTGGTCTCCTTATAATGAATTTGGAAGATTCTCACCAAATCTGTATCTCGAAATGTCACAAAAGGAGATCGAAAAGAAAGCACTTGCAATGAATTTGTATAAAAGCCAAATTAGAAAAGATCATAGAGACGGACAAGAAATCATTGCTCTGGCAAACATCCGTGGCAGTGAAGTAGGATCTGACTATGCAGAAGCATATCATGTTCATCGTTTTCTCCTAAAATAATATACACATCATTCAGAATAGAACTGCTTTAGGAATTGTTCTTTATTCATATGTTTGTAATAGCTTGAATAACTCATTACACGAGATATGTCTGAATCATTGAAAAAATAATTGAATTTGCCGTCTCCAATAAGTGGGACTTGCATAACTCGTTTGTACCATTGTTTACGAGAGTTCTCATTTGCAAATCTGGCTTCTATTAAAAAGGCATAATCATAATCTGTCTTGTCGTCTACAAAATTTGCAACATCTACATTTACATTACTGGCCAAATAGTTTATCATATAATCTGAAACAGCTGAATGTGTAGAAAATTCTATTAATGATAAAGGTGTTCCGTTTGTTGAAAAAAACGAGTTATTGTCAAGATCATAAACAACCCATTTTTTAAAGTCATTCCTATACACCTCAAGTAAAATGTGGCCGTTATCGTAACTATTCCATTGTTCTAATGTTAAACTGGAAACAATTCTTGCTTTAATGTTATTTTCTTCAAGTATTTTCTTTGCCCATTCTGATATTGAACCGCACGTGGCAAAAATTTTTGAATATAATACTTTTTCATTTATCTCTTGATACGTCTTGTTGTCATCAGAATTTCCATGTGAATATATCCAAGAAATACCTGAAAGAAGTGCGTCAATATTTTTTTCATAAACAATTCTCTGATGATTTTCTTTTCCTGGATAAACAAATCTGTATAGTCCTTCTCTGTTGAGATCATATGTTTTCTCATCGAATTTGAATTTCCCTGGCCTGATAATTAATGAGTTAGGAAGCTCTGTCGAACCGATTATTCCCTCTATACCATGTATGATCTCTATAGTGTCGAAATATGCATAATAAACAAAAGGCGAGTTACTCTCTATTGACGGTGGCTCGATAATTTTTTCTCTTACTCCTACTTTTCCAAGAACCTTCACAGCTAATTTTCTCACACGCAGTCCGAATTTTTTATTATTCATTTATGGTATCACTAAATTTCTAACGTTCTTTAGTATTTCTTGAGAATTATCTCCTTCATTGAATAATAGATCTATGGCCGCCATATTTGGCATAAATGGATGATAGCACTGTGTGTATGTCGGATGTTGAAATTCTTCAAATCGTACATTAATGTTGTTTTTTGCAAAATCCTCCAACTTTAGATTATTCTTTGCCCAGGTCGCTCCTGAAATATAATACTCGCATCCAATAGCCTTGCAAATGTTTAGAACTCTATCCGATCCTGTCTCAGAAATGTGTAATTCTGATGAAAAAATTGTCCTAGTCTTTATTCCTAATTTCTCCATAATGTATTTGATAATCTCAATATCAATATCGATAAGCAAGTCAAATTTTTTATCATAAATCTTTTCTATGAATTCTTTATGAGTTTCGAAGTATTTTGCCTTTGAATAATTTGTTAATATTGATTTTTTGTGTTTTAATGCCCAATTCTTTGTATTGTCTATTTTGACCTCATTTGTTTTAGAATCAAAATTAGATATGGTTGGAATTGTCAGTAACGTTGAACCGTTACTGGTTCTAATGTAATTCCTGTTATACCAGTTCTTTTTTTCATATTGTGAATCATCTAAAAACACAAACACATCACAGCTGATCATTTTCTTAAAGAATCCTAACCATGGTTGATATCCTGGCTGATGAATTGCTGCTGTTATCATTAGTATCGTTTCATAACTATGATAATTATACTTAAATTAAATCCTCTAATGTATCGCATTGAAATTATTACTGAAGACAGATTCTATGCTGTACATCGGTAATTGTTTGACTTGTTCTCTTAGAGTGGGCATATCACATACAATCTAAATGGTCAAAAGAAGGAACTTGCATGGAAATCAAGTTGCAATAATATTTTCACCCATTTTTAAATGACATATATACAAATAAGGAAAAATGTCATTATATGAAAAAAGTATCTGATACTGATTTCTATGGGTTATCAAAAATTACGAGTCAAAATATTTGTAGTCGATTACAAATTGTTTGATAGGTTAAACCCCAAATGAATACGTACAACAAATTACTCCTAATCATAGTCTACACTATTTCGCTCTATGCCGCATTTTTGATATTTTCTGATCTGAAGCAAATCTATGAAAAAATCTATTCCTTGAAAAGTGTTTATTATTTACCGATTCTTGTTATTGCACCCTTATCTTGGTTCGTTCTCTTTCTACGATGGCACTTACTGTTAAAAAATCTAGGAATTAATATCCCAAAAAAAGATAGCTTCAAAATTACTCTGGCAGGATATGCGTTATCAATTACACCTGGAAAAGTTGGCGAATTATTCAAAGCTCATTTCGTAAAGACAAAATTTGGAATATCTCAGAAAAATGTCATGTCAGTAGTAGTGGCTGAACAATTCTACACGTTAATGGGGTTGACTATTGTTGGGTCTATTGGAATTTTGTATTTTAAATTCGCTCCATACGTAATGATTGCATCTGCGTCATTTTTGGTTTTCATAATAATCGTACTCTCATCATCACTTATATTCAAAAAATCTTCTAATCTCATATCTAAAATCCCGATTCTATCAAAATACTCTTCTCAATTCCCTGATTCTCAAGTAGTAATCAAATCATGTTTCAAGAAACCAATTTTTGTCCATGCTACTGCATTGTCTGTTATCTTCTGGATTTTGGAAAGCCTGATAGTATACTTGGTACTTTTGTCTTTTGATCTATCTACAATCCATTTTTTCAATCTAACGTCCATGTATGCGACATCTATAATTTTTGGAGTTATTTCCTTCTTACCTCTTGGTATTGGCGTGGTTGAAGGAAGCTTGGCCGGATTTCTTACTCTTCAAGGAGTTAATGTTACTACGTCGTTAATTGTGGTTATAATGATCCGAATTTTTACAAGATGGTATGGAGTTTCAATAGGATTATTTGCGCTAAAACTGGTTGGAGGTTTCTCTTTAAATAATAACACTGCTAATGACTAAAACTATCCAAATACGATTCAGCAGTACCTACATCTATAATGCGTTCATTTTTGTCCATTAATATGGCATTTATCTTACCGCCACGGTCTATTAGTTTTTGAATTGCGTCTGTTAATTGTAATTCTTTTTGTCCATGTTTGATGTCTCTTAAGGCAGAAAATATTGAAGGCCTAAATTTGTATAGAGCGATTATGGATAAATTTGATTTTGGTTTTTGAGGCTTTTCTTCCACATTTTTTACCAATAAACCATTTTTTGTGTCTGCAACAACTGCCACTCCAAACCTTCTTGGGTCATCAACTTCCTTTAGAATAATTAACGCATCGTTTTTTCCTTTTAGTCTAGTTTTCATCAGTTTTGTCATCATGTCCTTGCTCTCAGGAATTAAAGTATCTCCAGCACTGACAAGAAACTCTTCATCTCCTACAAAAGATTCTGAATATAATACAGCGTCTCCAAAACCCCTCGGTTTTTGTTGATTTATCCAAAAAACTTTGGTTTTTTTCAACATATCATAGAAATGCTCAAGATCTTTTCTCAAAGGATTTTCATCCTTTAAGCTCTGTAGTAATTCTCTGTCTAATGTAAAATGATCTTCGATGGCCCTTTTCTGTCTACCAACAATTACACAATAATCTGTGATTCCAAGTTGAAAAAATTTTTCAAATAGTGCTTGTATCAGTGGTTTTACAATTATTTCGCCAGATTTACTCCTTAGGAATATCGGCATCATTTCTTTTGGAATTTCTTTTGTAATGGGTAGTAATCTTGAACCTAGGCCTGCAGCAGGAATTACAATTTTTTTAACCATCATGTGTAAATCTACTTAAATTACTTTTATGTTAATCGTTTTGTTTCTAACGTTTGACATCCTACATGCCTCCATAATCTGTGCCTGATGTGAGAGGTCTTTCTCATATGGAAACAATGATGGTTTTGTATGTTTTAGAACATCACAAAAATTTTTAATCATCAGAATTGACTGATTAGTTGCAGGTAACGTTACTATCTTTGTTTTTTGACCATTGTATGTGATGATCGGTTTTCTTTCGGATCTTATGTTGTATGAAATTTCTGATCTTATTGTGTTCTTGTTGGAAATCATATCATAATTTGCTTCATAATCATGCTCATATCCAAAAACCCCAAATGCATAGCGATTATTGGTGAATTCTAAAAGAAGATTACCGTGTAAATCAACATGACTCTTTTTTCTTTGATATAGGCTACATCTCACAGAAATTGGTTCAGAGTTGAACATATTTCTGCTAGCACAAATTATGTAGCAACCTAAGTCATTTAGAGATCCTCCACCCAATTCCTTTTTGAATCTAAAATCATTGAAATCCTCTGTCATCGGAATCAAAAATTTACTCGTAAACAATAGGGGTTTTCCAAATGACTTGCTGTGAATAATTTTTGTAAAGTACTCGTGTTGTGGGTGAAATCTAAATGAAAATCCTTCTAATATTCTTACTTTATTTTTAGCACAAGCATTTAGCATTCTCCTTGCTGCCACAAAAGACGTGCAAGCTGATTTCTCACAAATAATGTGTTTTCCAGCTTTAGCAGCTCTAATTGCAATGTCTTCCTGTAATCCTATGGGCAGTGATATGTATACGGCATCTATGTTTTCATCATTTAACACATCATCATAAGTGCCAAATTGTTTACATGAAAATTGTCTAGCAAATTTTTCAGCTTTTGTTGCGTCTCTACTTCCTATTCTTTGTAAATGTGCATTTTTTGTATTGATTATTGCAGGAATTATAGTCCTCTTAGCAACAGAAGAACATCCAATTACTCCAAACCTAATCTCTGATCTCAACGTGGTGATGTCAAATGATAAGAATTTTTATGTATTTATACCGAGTCTTTCTCTTATCATGGCTAGAATTATTCCAATTACGTGCTTAGGACGAATTTTTTTGCCCTCTTCATACGTTCTACCATAATATGAAATTGGAACCTCATAGTAAACTCTGGCAGTCTTCACTATCTTACTCAAAATCTCAGCTTGTTGTTCCCAACCTACCGTCTTAAGCTTATTTGGATCTATCAGATTCTTTCTGTATATCAAATAACCAGTGTAGATGTCAGTGAATGTGGTATTGTTCAAAAAATTAAAAATTGTTGTAATTATTTCATTTCCTTTTTTGTTCCAGAAATAATGAACTCTAGTTAATGGTGGTGCGATCAATCTGCTACCTATGACAAGATCAGCATTAAATTTTTTGATTGGCAATAGCAATCTTTCATAATCAGAAGGATCATACTCAAGATCTGCATCTTGAAATAATATGTAATTTCCAGTTGCAATCTTGAGGCCTTCTTTAACAGCTCCGCCTTTGCCTGTATTATTTTTTTGTTGTACAAGTTTAGAATAAAGATGATTATTGTTTTTTAGTAAATTTAATGAATTATCCGTGGATCCATCATCTATTACAATTATTTCTAATTCCACATCATCAATTCTTTGTTCATGAATTTTTGTTAAGATCGGAATGATTGTATCTTGTTCATTGTACACCGGAATAATGACACTAAGCTTGTATGCTTTATCTAGCAAAATCTACTCTCCAATGTAGTTCATGTCTGTCCAAGACAAGAAACGTTTTAGACCGTCTTCTAATGATACTCTTGGTTCATATCCTAAATGGACTCGTGCCTTTTGAATATCTGGGCATCGCCTGTTTGGTTCATTTGCGGGATATTCGTCTGGATAGCCAATTATCTCGTATGGTATCTTGTAGTCAAGAACCTTTGTGATCATATCAGCTAACTGAACCACGGATATCTCTGGATTAGGATTTCCAATATTGTATATCTCATTTGGTTTCCCTCTCAAAATAACTTGGAGTAATCCAGTTAACGCATCTGTAATATAACAAAATGTTCTGGTTTGATCTCCGCGCCCGTAGATTTTCAGTGGTTTTTTAGATTTAATCCTGCTTGCAAAATTTGGCAACACTCTGTAGTCTTTTTCTTGCATTCCAGGACCAAAAAAATTGAAAGGTCGTATTATGTTAGTTCTGACTCCAAAATGCTCGCTGAAAATATAGCATAATGTCTCTCCAACACGTTTACTTTCATCATAGCACGCACGTGGTCCTAGTGATGAAACATTACCTCGATATTCTTCTTTTGTAGGTATGTTTTGTGTGTCTGGATCACCATAAATTTCGCTAGATGAAAAAAAAGTAAAGCGAGCATTTTTTTGCTTAGCTAATTGCAGCATATTTTTAGTTCCGTTGATGGCAACTTCAAGTGTCTCAAGTGGATATTTTTGATAATACTGTGGGCTAGCTATACCAGCTGCATGAATTATGTAGTGTATCTCCTCATCCAAAGAAAATGGTTTTGTGACGTCATGCTCAATAAATTTGATATTTGAATCATCAATTGACTGTTGTGCCAGTTTTCCAGCAGTAATTAGATTATCTACGGCAAATACCTTTACTGGAGAATTCAACTGTTTGTCATTCATTTGTTTGAAAATTTCAATAAGATAACGACCTAGGAAACCTCTAGCGCCAGTTATCACTATTGTTTTATTAGAAATATCTTGCCCAATTGTCTGTATTCCTTGTAGAATTTCCTCAATATCTGATTTAATAAAAAACTCATTCAATATCATATCACCTTTAGAGTAGGTAGTGGCACTATGAAATGTCCTCCGTTCATTCTATATGCTTCGTGCTTTTCCATTATTGACTCTGCAAAATTCCATGCTAATATAATTAGATAATCAGGTTTTTTCTCATAGATTGCTTGAGATGGTAATACGGGTATGTGTTTTCCAGGTGAGTACAATCCTTGTTTTAATGGACTATCATCAACAATAAAATCTATTGAAGATTGGTCGAGTCCAAAATGATAGATTAGCGTTGTAGCCTTTGCAGGCGCACCATAACCTGCTATTGTTTTGTTTTCTCGTTTTAATTGACGAATTAACGTCTGAAATTTATCTCTAATTTCGTTAATATTTTTAGCAAATGTCTGATATGTCTCAGCTTTATCTAAATGAAGTTCTTTTTCAATTCGAATCGCGCTTTTCACTGATTCTCCTATACTATAAGGACCGTTCTTCACCTGTGCAATACCCCGAATAGAACCACCATGAGTATCTATCCTGATAATCTCAATAAGCTCCATATCGTTTGATTCAAAAAATAAGATTAAAGGAAGAACAGAATGATATGAAAGATGTTCATGATACGTCATATCAAATAATGTTTTTTGTATGACATCTGCCAAATACGAAACCTCAAATGAAAAAACACCATCTGCTTTTAGTAAATAACGTACATTTCTAATAAAACCAATTAAATCATCAATATGTGCAAAAACATTATTTGCTGTAACTACATTTGCTCCCTCGTACTTGGCACGAATGTTTTCGGCAACAGATCTATCAAAAAATATTGGTAATGTTTCTATGCCGTTTTTAGTTGCAGTTTGTGTAATCTCTTTTGCAGGATCAACTCCTAATACGCGATGCCCATTTTCTTTAAAAAAACGCAGTAATGTGCCATCGTTGGAACCGATATCGACCACAAACGAATTTGCATCAAGATAATTATCCATGATGAATTTGGAATATCTATCAAAGTGGTCCACAAATACTTGAGACGTGCCAGATACATAGACATAATTCTCAAATAATTCGCTTGGATCCACAATATCTAAAAGCTGGACATGAAAGCAATTCTCACAAAAATACACATCTAGTGGAAAGTTCTCTTGCTCTCTGGCTAAAAATTCCTTTTTTACAAATGCGTTTGCAGGCGGGGTTGGAGTTAGCTGAAAAACTAGTGTGAGACCTTTACTATTGCATAATCTACACGTGTCTCTGTGCCTGTAAGTCTGACTCATCTAAATGCCAAATCATGACTGATCAGTTCTGTACGAACAAGATCCGATTCATATGACTGTTGTTTTCTTGAATTCCTTCCTAATGTTAAAAATTCTGTGTCTTCCTTGAAAACCATGGCATGCTCTATCATTGGAGGCGTAAAAAATAATTGCCCTTTGTTGATCAAAACTTTCTCTGGCTTTTCTTTACTACCAACTGGTCTGTGATAATATTCTATGATACCTTTTAACACATAGCAAAAATGCCAATCTGTTTTATGATAGTGATTGGCTCTTATGGTTCCTTTCTTTGATATAATCAATACACAACTACTCATCGTCATGTCGACTAATGGAATAATTTTACCTCGTTCATCGACAAATGGTTTGTCAAGATCAATGATTATATCTTTAGGTAAAATTTCCTTCTCTTGTCTTGTGTTTGGCGATGACATAAAATATTATCTTGCACTCCGCATAAATTTTTTCACTTTCCTATTCCCAAACTAACCTGTGTTATATCTTTATTTTTCATTGAAATGACTCTCCTAGTATCAATTATGATGGGACTTTTCATAACTAGAACATCTTTTTCTTTAATGTTCCTGTATTCTTGCCATGGCGTCATTATCACTGCACAGTCTGAATCAGTTAAGGCGTCTTTGAGTGATTTTGTATATGTAATCTTATTACCAAATATTATTCGAGTATTATCAATTGCTTTTGGATCGTGACCGCATACTTTGCAACCATTTTTCAATAATAAACTAATAATCTTGGTTGAAACTGACTCTCTAATGTCGTCGGTATTTTCTTTAAACGCTAAACCAAGAATTGCTACTTTTTTACCATTTAAATTTTTGATATTCTGTTTTATTAAACTCATGACAGCGTTTACTTGTGAGCTGTTTGTATTTTTGACAGCATTGAGTAGTACTGAATCATAACCTATGTTATGCGCAAAATTAATCAGCGCCTGAACATCTTTTGGAAAACATGATCCTCCGTAGCCGGGACCAGCCTTTAGGAATTGTCTTCCTATTCTGGGGTCCATGCCTATTATCTCTGCAATTTTGTCCACATTTGTATCTGGAAGCTTTTGACAAATGTTTGCTATCGAATTGATGAAACTAATCTTTGTCGCAAGAAATGCATTATTGGCATATTTTATTACCTCGGCAGTTATGTTATTTGTTTCAACAATGTTTTGTTTTTTCTTGTATGCTGATTTGTATATGTCTGTCAATTTTTGAATTGCCTTCTGGTTTGAACCGCCTATAACAATAACATGTGGTGCAATTGTATCCTGCATGGCGGAGCCCTCTCTTAGGAAT
This sequence comes from Nitrosopumilales archaeon, assembly GCA_900299125.1. Taxonomy (GTDB): domain Archaea; phylum Thermoproteota; class Nitrososphaeria; order Nitrososphaerales; family Nitrosopumilaceae; genus Nitrosotenuis. The sequence goes on from OMIR01000094.1 coordinate 19,901, forward strand.
TCTGGATTGGTTAACAGATCAAAATCTTCAGATTCTTTCAAATCGTATTTTTCTAAAATTGGTTTTATTACTTGTAAAGTTGTGCCTGGAATAACTGTACTCTTGATTACAATGGTCGGTTTATTCTTTGCATTTGCAAGATTTTTTGCAATATCTGATGATACGGCCTTGATGTTACTCAAATCAATACTGCCAAATTTGTCTATTGGCGTGCCAACTGTAACGAATATGATATCGCATGAAATAATCTCACGATCAATTTTATCCGTAAACGTCAAACCATTTTTTATTGCTCGTTTCAAATAGAATTTTATCTTTGGTTCGTAAAAATACGAAATACCTTTCCCTAATGCTGTAATTCTATTTTTATTTGAATCAACCCCAATAACTTTGAATTTACTTCCTAGAAATACAGCTAATGATAATCCAACATAACCTAAGCCAATAATTGCAATCTTTTTCTTTATCATGATTATTTTGTTATTGTGAATTATTTAATTATTGTAGTAGGCAGTTAGTAATAATGATCTCTATAAATGAGGAAATTAGGATCCTATAGGTTTTATAAAAGACTTCTCAGATTATAATATGCATAATGATGATCTGTATCAGCTTGAAACGCTAGAAGTAGATTACCTACCGGTTTTAAAAGCTAAATGTAATCTATTCCTTAAAATGTTAAACGGAAAAAAAATACTAGAAGTTGGGTGTGGTACTGGTAACCTACTACGACTATTATCTAACAATAATCTTGACCTTTTTGGAACTGATTACTCAAGTGACTATTTGGCGTATGCAAAAAATAAAAGTCCCACAATAAATTTTTTCCAAGGTGATCTACTCGAACCATATCTGTGGAAAAAATATGAAAACTCGTATGATTCTATCATATGTTCAGAAGTTTTAGAACACATTACTAACGATCTGGCCGCACTAAAAATAATCTTCTCTATTCTAAAACCAAATGGGACCCTCATAGTTACAGTTCCAGCACTTGATTCATTATATTCTGATTTTGACAAAAAAATAGGACATCATAGAAGGTACTCCAAAAAATCTATTTCTGATGTTATAAAAGAGGCTGGATTTACTATTGAAAAAGCAAGATATTGGAATTTTCTAGGCATGTTTGGCTGGTTTATCTTATTTAGATTATTAAAACAAGATATCAAAAAAACATCGCATCCAATTCTAGGAAAGTTATTGGGCACTTGGCTAAAACTAGAATCAAAACTAACTTTTCCATTAGGGCAAACAATAATTGTACACGCACAAAAGTCTCACAAAGCTGATTTGTCACAAAAATAATCTAATGTCTAAATTAATTACAGCTAATGTGAATTATGGATTTTACTTAACTATAGTAATTCTGGCCTCACTTTTTTTTAAATTATATACTGTTGATTTTTCGTTACCTGTAAATAGCGATAATCTATCTTATACCCTTCATGCAATATCTATAAGCCATGGAAATTTTGCCCAAAACCCTCAAAGAGGAGCTGGTTGGCCTCTCTTCGCATCAATTTTTCTGACACCAGTAAGCTCTGATAATCTTGTTGATTATTCAGTAATTATTCGTGGTCTAACACTAGGGATATCTAGCTTCACAATAATCGCAGTGTATCTTCTGGGCACAAAATTTTTCAACAAAAAATACGCTTTCATTATGGCCTGTTTATTTGCATTTGAACCGCACCTTAATTTCCAATCTAGTTTAGGTCTGTCTGAACCATTGTTTCATCTTGTAATGATTAGCGGTTTTTATTTTCTCTTATCCAATAAAAACAAATTTTTCTTTGTATCGTTTCTTTTAGCTGGATTAACATGGTGGATAAGACTAAATGGGTTTATGGTTTTCATAGCTTTTTCTTTAATCTATTTAATCAATTTTCGAAAATCCTCAAATTATCTGCGTAATTATGGTGTATGCGTTGCGATTTTTCTTTTGGTGATGTCCCCAATGTTAATACAACGTTATGAACAATTTGGTAATCCAGTGTATGTGTGGTATGCAGACAAAATTTTTGCTGGAACCTATTTGGCAAGTCTGAGCGAAAATGCAGAAAATCAGAATGGTGGAGCTGTTGGGTATATTGAGAAAAATGGAATTAATGCATTTGTACAGAATTTCATTATTAAAGGAATGCATAATATCCTGCTTACTGTAGCTAAATTGACATTTCCATATCTGTTTGTTTTAGTAATCCCAGGAATGATTTTGTCGTTCAAAAAACATGACGAGAACAAAAAGGAGCTGATTAGAGCAAACTGGATAATGATTCTAATTACGATTAGCGTTCTTATTATCCCGTTTGCGGTAGTTGCAGAAAAAAGATTTGTCTATTATCTCTTGCCATTTTTGATTATCTTTGCAGTTATATCTATAAACAGAGTAGTTGGATATGGAATAAAAAAATGGTCATTAACTTCTAGTCGTGCAAATGTCTTTCTGATAATTTTTATTAGTGTGGTTGTACTCAGTTCTGGATTTTATGTAAGTAAATATGGTAAACCAGATTCAATTTTAGAGAATGAAAAAATTAAATTTGCTAACTATGTATTTGAAAATCTTAACGGCAAGATGCTAAATGATCCTAGTCCTGTTTTTGAGTATTTTAATTACGTAAAAGTAAACAAATTACATGTAATCAAAAATATAGGAATAACAAACAAACAAGATTCTGATACATTTCTTAATTCGATTGATAATAATGTATCGAGATTATATGTCAATGGAACCACCTTACACGAAGTCATCTCTAATGGGGAAAAATATGAATTAAAATACATTGTGAGCTCTGATCAGAATGTATTCTATCCGTTCTTGGATAATGTTCATGCGAACGAAAGAAACTTTCCATATCTAATTAAGATTTTTGATTCTACTACTTCTGGATTTTCTAAACTAAAAGTAAAGGTATTTGAGATAGATTATCAACAATTCTATTCTAAAAACGATTAATGTCTGTCTAATTCATCATATCTGATCTCAAAGATTTTTACATGATATTTATATCCGTGATCATGAGAATCGAATTCTTTGTGTAAATATTTGTAATTTTTTTCATTGATAAAAACATCTTTAAGAAATTTTACCTGTCTTGGACTGTCGTCTATTACTAGATATTTCAATCCGTTTTTTTCACCAGATTTCAAGTATTCCTCAATATTCTGGAAGTCTTTTGTTTCTATGAACTGTATTTGCGGTATTTCGGCATTCAGAACTGGAAACTTTGGTAGAAGCGCAAGATTTGCAATACGAAAATATTTTGTTTCTGGTATTGATAATTCCTCGGCGTATGAATGGTTGATCACTTTGGTTTTTTTGACCACTTCTTTTGCTATGTCATAAGCTTCTTGTTCATGCTCATAATCATTTTTTTTTAATTCCAAAAATAATATCGAACTTGTTAAAACTAGGACAAATATGGCCCAGAAAACTAGATTGCTTCTTTTGAATTTTGTAAATAGTTTTTGTATTGTAAAACCAGATATCACACATAATATTGGATAAATTATTAGCAGATATCTTGTTTCCTGAATGTTTCTAGAATATGCATAAAATGAAGGGAGCAGTAATGCAAACAAGCATGTAATTATTATATAATTTTGTATGTTGCGATTTTTGAATATGAAATAAATTCCAACTGGAAGGAAGAAAAGAAATATTGGTATGGTAGACCATCCTACATATTTTATCAGATTTGTCATACCAGTAACGATCAAATCAAAAATTATTTCCTCAGAAGACTTGATGCTATTTTCAGATACGTGTTTGTAATATGATGGACCTGCAGATACGTTACTAATTATACCGTCACTGCCAATTGTTTCAGATCTTACATAACTCATTGGCAAAATTGTTATGACAAATATAGATAACATAATTATATAATGTAAAATTACTTTTCTGTCCTTTCTGAATCTGATAAAAAACATAACAGTGAATGGGAAAACTAGTAAAAATCCCTCATATCTGATCAGAGTAAATAATCCTAGAGTCATAAATGATAAATAAATTAATTTTTTATTATGACTCAGAAAAAATACTATTGACCACGTACCAAGGAAAATAAAAAGTGATTCAGTAATTCCTAGTGTTGAATTAAGAATTATTTTTGGCTCAAAAGCAAACAATAATGTAGACAACAATGCGATTTTCTTTTCAAAAAATTTTCTACACAGTAAATAGACTGGAATAATTGTTAATGTCGATAATACAACTGTGATAACGCGTTGTAAAGACATGTAATCAATTATATTCGTAAAATGAAAAATCGAAAAGAACGCCGAGAGAAACACTGGCCAGCCATTATTTGGAAAATAATATCCAGTAGGGAACTTACCTAAAATGCTCATATCAATAGCGTATGAAAAATATCCTTGTGCATCAAGCGTTAATGGAATGTTGAATGGCAAGATACAGAGCCTGGTGATTATTGAGATTGCACCTATCAAAGATAGCGATAAAATAACGTTTTTTGTAAAAATCTCTGATTTCTTTTCAAAAACTTCTGTTATTTGCTCAATTTTGAACAAGTTATTTGACTAGTCTGATCTCATATTAAAGAAGATATTGGAGAAATTATTATCAAGATAAAATAGATTTTCCTCTCGTCTCGAAAAATCTACTAGTTACTAAATAGAATATGCAAGAGGCTAATGAGCACAATACTAGAGAGGTTGCAACCCCATTTGCTCCAAAGAACTTTCCTAGTAGAAGAATGCTAGTAATTTGTATACTGACATGTATTATTGAACCTATTAGCACAATCTTAACTTTCTCATTTCCAAAATATTTTGATTGATAAATTGTGGTTATGGTGTCTGGAACCAAAGACAAACTTATTATCTGAAAAACTTGGACTGCATTTTCATATTTTGGAAATAATTTTGGAATTATAAACGGTGAAAGAACTATTCCACAGAATGTAAATATAGCTGAAATAATAATTATTACCTTTTTGAGATTTCTATTGGGATTACCGCTTGCATCTTGCGGTAATATGTACTTGTAAACAATAGAAGGTAATATTTGTAGAACGGCTAAGAACTGTATTCCCAATTGGTAATTACCCAATATGCCTAAGCCAAGTAATGGTACTATGATTAATTTATCGATGGATCCAGTAAATCCAGATGAAAGATTTAACACGTAACTGTTAGACATAAAAGCAAAACGATCTTTTATTAGTCTAAAATCGATTTTTGATTCTCTGAAACCCTTGTAAATTATAATCAGATATGGAGTTGATGACAAAGTAATACCAATAAGTATTCCTTCAAAACCAATCGTATAATACATAGACATTGATAATGAAATCATCAATAGCTTTTGTACAATAATATACTTTGAATAATTTTTATATAATTTTTTTCCAATTATTGTAGCATTTCCCAAACTAGTTAACATCAATCCAATAACAAATATGGTTGCGATTACATCATGTATGAAAAAATATAAAATGCTAGATGCTAACAACCCACAAATTATTGAAATGAAATATACGGTTGATTCAATTTTTACATTTTTTGCTGTATATACTGTCAGCATATTCGTAGAACCAATTAGTGAAATTGTTGAGGTCAGGCTAGCAATTGAAATGAGATAACTTACTTTACCGTATGACTCCGGACCCAATATGCTTGCCATGTAAAACCAAAAAAGTGCAGCAATTCCAGTACCAACAATGTCTGTAACTCCTATACTAATCAAACCTCTAAAATCACAAAAAATGGTTTTAATTGATTCCCAATTATATTTCATATTAAATTCTTCTATATTACCAAAATCAATACTGGCCTCTACGTCCTTCTCTTACAACATTGACTAGTGAATATAGCATGATGGCCGTTATTATGAGCATAGTTCCAAGAATAGTGGAAGCAAGACCAACTAATGCCGCATTTGTAAGAACTACTCTAGATACGGAAAACACTTGGAGCGTCCACACTAAAAATCCTAATCCTAGTACAAGGAAAATCATTCCAGGTATTCCATAAAACTTCAAAGGATGTTCTATGGATATGAACTTCATTGTACTAAGTATGACAGATGCACCATGTGATAATGGATTGTGTGTTGAAGTATCACCTTCATACAGAATTGTTATTGGAACTTCCTTAATCCTAAATCCCTTCTTGCTTGCTTTTATTAGAATCTCATTTGATACTCCCATTCCATAATCTGATGGTGTTATCTCAGACAAAACTTGTTTGTTATATGCACGAAAACCACTTTGGGAATCAGTAATTTTACTATCTAGTGATGTATTGGCCAATTGAGTAATTGCTTTGATCCCAATCTTTCTAATTGTTGGAACATTTGTCCCGTTTGATTCTAAAAATCTTGATCCAATAACAAGATCTGCCTCATTATTAATTATTGGCTCTACAACTTTGTGTATGTCTTCGCTTCTGTGCTGGCCGTCTGCATCAAACGTCACTAAAATCTCCGCATTTAAGTCGGTTGCTTTCTTAAAGATGCTTCTAATTGCTGCCCCATACCCCATATTTTTCGGATGATTGACTACCACTGCTCCCATTTTCTCAGCTATTTTTCCAGTTGAATCAGAGGATCCATCATTGCAAATTATTATCTTACTTGCTATTTTTTCTAATTCTAGTATGATTGCAGCAATATTTTCTTCTTCATTATAAGCTGGAAGCCCTACTATGATTTCTGATTGTTTCAATATTCTTAAAAGATGAGAATAAAGTTACTATATAAAAAGTGCTATCAAACTATAGATTACTCTCTCTAATACATTTGACCACTAAATCTTGCTCTCTTTTAGATATTTGTGGATAAAATGGCAATGAAAGAATTTCACTGTATGCACTTTCTGAATTTTCAAGTTTGTTTCCAACTCTGATGTATTTTCTATATGTAGAAAATTTACTTAGTGGTTTGTAATGAACAGACGTCCTTATTCCACGCATTAACAGTTTTTTAAATAATTTATCTCTAGATAAGCCAAACTCTTTTTTTACGCGAATGATGTACAAGTGACATGCATGTCCAGAATCGCTTTGTGTAAGCGGTGTTATACCAATAATTGATTTTAATTCATCGCTATAATACTGAAAGGCTTTTCGTCGTCTTTGATTTAGTTGTGTAAGAGATTTTAGCTGGTTAAGACCTAATGATGAACGAACCTCGTCAAGTCTGTAGTTGTAACCAGGTTCGGTTATTTCATAATCCCAAGGTTTTCCATGATTATATCTCTGAGAGAGTGATTTGGCAATTCCATGATTTCTTAGAACTCGTATATGCTCAGCTAATTTTTTTGAGTTAGTTATGACCATTCCACCTTCAATTGTGGTTATGTTCTTTGTTGGGTAGAAACTAAAACACCCCGCATCTCCAAATGAGCCGGCGTGTTGCGTGTATAGTGTGGAGCCAAGTGCATGTGCACAATCCTCTATGATCAACAGATTGTTCGTTCTTGCAATTTTGGTTAAAACATTCATGTCGCACATTTTACCTGCAAAGTGTACTGGTAAGACAGCTTTAGTTTTCTTGGTAATGCTGTTGAGCACTGACTTGGATGACAAATTCAAATCTTCATTGACATCTGCTATGACTGGTGTTGCTCCAGTTAGAATAACTGCATTGATAGTTGCAACAAAAGTCATGTTTGGAACTATCACCTCATCGCCAACACCGATTCCAAGTGCCTTCAATGACAAATGAAGAGCAGAAGTGGCATTAGAGACGCCTACTGCGTATTTTGTACCTGTAAATTTTGCAAACGCTTCTTCAAAATTTCTCAAGATTGGACCATCTGTTAATAACGAAGAATTTAATGTCTTTAGTATCGAGTTCTTATCGCTACTAGTAATTAATGGAGAAAAGAATGGAACTTTGATTGCAGAACTAAACGCATCTTTTGAATTTCGCAAGTCTATAAACAAATAAGTTTTTGAACTTATTAACCATCTGCAATGATCTTTTCATACACCTTTAGAATCTTTTGTGTCATAGCTTTAGAATTACATATTTCTTGAACTAGCTTGAACCCGGAATCCCCAAGTCGAGACCTCTTGTTTTTATCTCTAATCAAATCTAAAATTGCATCTGCTAATCTATCAGAATTTTCTGATTCTACTAGTATGGAATTTTCATCATTTTTAATGGTGTGGGGTATGCCGTGAGCTGTTGTACTGATTGTTGGTTTTCTGAAAGCAAATCCTTCAAGCGGTGTCAGGGGAGATAGCTCCCATCTTGATGGTAGTGCTAAAAAGAGACATTGTGAATACGCGCCCAAGACATCCTCTCTTGGAGGATTTTTTATCACTATTGTGCTGTCTTTGAGACCCAAATCTTTGATCATACCCATCATTTCAGATTCAAATCCGAAATCTACTCCCATGATAACGAGTTTTGTATTGTTATGATCCACACCAGAAATTTTTTTCCACGCATTCACTAGAATATCTACACCTTTTACTTTCGCAAATCTCCCAACGAATAACACAAAATCACTATCAATTTTGTATTTGGATTTTAGATCTGGTAGCTGTATTGAATACTGATCCAAATTAATCCCATTCTCTATGACTGTGATTTTATCAGATGAAGAAAAGTTTGAAAAAATATCTTTTTCATACTGATTTGGAACACTAATTTTTGTAGATTGTTTTATGATAAATTTTACAAATGGTTCTTGTATTCTATATGCCAATTTTCCAATAATATTTGTACCGTCTATGTCTGGATGTGTTGTCAGCCCGCCCTGATCAGAAATGACTAAAGGGATTTTGTATTTCTTTGATATAATGGCGGCAACCAGTGACTGAAAACTTCTAATCCCAACAGTGTGTATTATATCGGGTTTATCTTTTTTCATCTGAAAATACATTCCAGGATTCACAAAAAATAATTTGAATGATAACCATGCATGAGTTCGATTTATTTTAAAACCACTATGTAATTCAAGACGTGGTAAATTTTTATTAAATGTATTTGCATTATTAGCAAAATCTAGATCCGTTGTGTATATTGTGACCTCATGGCCTATCTTTGCTGCTTCTCGTGCAATATCAACACACAAAAACAATATGCCACCAAATTGAGTTGCTGGCAGAGATGCAGGACAAACTAGTGCGATTTTCATATCCGTTCTGTTGTTTTATACATGTGAAAACCTAACCTATGATATTAAGTGCGCCATAATATTTTATGATGCTATCAAAGCTACCTATTTTATCTTGATGCATACAGTAAACCCATATCTGGCGATGTTTCTGTTTGTGTTATTCTGAAAGTAAATCTCTGTAGTCTATCTATTAGTTGGTCTAATGATTTCCGTCTGACGTCTGCCAAATGATATTCCATACAGATCCTTTTAATTTTGGAATAATGTGAATCCGGCAAAGCATTCATTATTGAATATTCCTCTCCTTCACAATCCAGCTTCAAAAAATCACAATGCTCGATAGAATTTGAATCAAAAACACTCTGCAAAGAAACTGATTTTGTTTCTACTTTTTTTGATCCTACTACATGCATGCTATGCCCAGACTGGTCTTCATTTAGATAGATTGTGACAATTCCGTTATCTGTAGATACTGCTGTATTCATTGCAGTAATGTTTGTAATTTTATTCAATTCTATGTTTGTTGTTAACATTTCAAAATTTTCTTTAATTGGCTCAAAACAAAAAATTTTTCCAGATCTACAAAATTGTGATGCATACAGTGCAAACAATCCTATGTGTGCACCAACATCTATCACCGTATCATTATTTCTGATTTCAAATCCTGGGTTTCGATATTCTTCTACAAGCCATACATTAGTAAATGCCATCAAATCTGTCGAATTTGTTCTGAGCTTTATCTTGATCCCGTTTCTCATCTCTAAAATTGTATATTCTGATCTTATTTTGTGAAAATAAAGATTAACAAAGATATGCCAATTTTTTATGATCTTAATTGCTTTGAATAACACGATGATTTTTTCTACTAATCTGATGCTCAACTAAACCAATCTAGCATTATTTGATTAAATAGATAACGTCAATCAGTATGAATTTTTAACTAACTGTTAAACTGCATTAACGTAATGAAAATCATGATAACTGGTGGTGCAGGTTTTATTGGAAGTCATTTATGCGATGAGTTTGCCACAAAAAATGAGGTGATAGTTGTAACAAGAAATACTACCAATCTAGATCGTATCTTACATCTGTTGAACAAAATCATTGTAGAGAAAGCAGATGTCACAAACTATGACGAGCTAGGAGGAATAATAGAAAAACATCGTCCAGATGTAATAATACATCTAGCAGGTGAAACATCACACTCAAAATCTTTTGAAAATCCGCTTTATGATCTTGATGTTAATACAAAGTCTACATTATACATACTTGAAAAACTAAAACAACTAAACCTAAAATGTCGATTCATTCTTGGCAGTACTTTCATAGTTATAGGAAAACCGCAAGGATTACCTGTCAATGAACAAAGCATATGCAATCCCACTACGATTTATGGTGCAAACAGACTTGCAAGTGAGGTCTATTGTAAAATATATCATAATGTGTATGACCTAGATACTATTACTTTTAGAATCACAAATTCTTTTGGCCCAAGAGAGCAATACATCCCAAGCAAAAATGCAATAAACTTCCTCGTACACAAAGCTTTCAAAAAAGAAGCAATACCAATTTTCGACGGGGGTGATTTTTTCAAAGATGTTGTATATGTATCAGATGTAGTATCTGCAATTAAAACCATAATGGAAGAAGGTAAATCTGGTGAGCTATACTGGATTTCTTCTGGAAGTAAAACATGGTTTTATGATCTTGGAAGCTGGCTTGAAGAATTGACTGGTGCAAAAGTACAATATGTCGAATCTCCACAATACACAAAAAAAACAGATGTAGGTAATTTCGTAGTAGATAACTCTAAGCTAAGATCTCTTGGTTGGAATATCCAAACATCAGTAAAGGATGGAATCAAAAAAACTTTAGAATATTTTGAAAACCTGAATTAATTTGTCGTGTTGATGTATTTTTCAAATGATGTGAACTTGAATTTTTTTATCAAATTATCCATTTTTGACATGGCCTTATCTAAATTATGATATGTGATAAATCTGTCAACTAGAGGAAGAGCAACTCTTGGCATATGTTCTGGTGTTAGCTCCCATGAATGAATGTAAAATGTTGCCGGCTTGTTTTCTGATTCGTACTGCTTTACTGCATTTTCAATGGTGGTGAGGGGTAAAAATCTAAGATAAAATCCTCCTCCCGCAGGAATTTTTTTACCAAAAAATCTAGTTATCATCAAAGGAAATTCTAACATTTTTGCATTAGGATCGTTTTGGTTTATTTTATGTGAAGAGATCTTGTATGGTTTTGTCTGTGCATCTGGAATCCCATACAATCTCGTTTCTGCAGGCACAATACTGCTATCATACAAGTAGTTATTCTCTTCTAAGACATCAAGCGCCCAATTTGTTCTGTGATTTAATGAAAATGTGGGAGCTCTGAATCCCTTTGATCTGTTGTTTGTAATTCTTGCAAATTCTTGTACCTCTTTTCTAAAGTCTGCCCTTGTGGTATTGTCAAGTCTTTTGTGATGCATGCTGTGAAATGCAATCCCGTGTCCATTCTCCACTATTTTGTCTAGAATATCTGGTCTTGTTTGTAAAATCTCACCTACTACAAAAAATGTAGCAAAGGTTTCATTCTTGCGGAGCCAATCTAATATTTTGTCAATTCCATTAACTATCTGTGGTTTGTTATTGTTACCTTTTAGATGTGGTTGTATGAGTTCTGGATGATACCATTCTTCAAAATCTATGCCAAGTAGATTTATCATTGTTTACACATCAATTTTTTTTACTATTCTTGCTGGATTACCAATTACCACACAGCAATCTGGTACATCTTCAAACACTACGCTTCCTGCACTGACTAATGCATTTTTGCCAATTGTTACACCGGCAGTGATTATACAGCCTGGAAATAATACTGCACCAGTTTTGATATTTACTGGTTCAACTTTTCTTGGATATCCGTTTCTCTTTAGAAATAAATTCGTAGTTGGATTTGCATGTGCAAAAATCGATGTATTACTGCCTACTGTAACATTATCTTCTATGGTTACAAGCTGCGGATACAATAAATCAATTAAAACATATGGAGAAATATGACAATTTTTTCCTATTTTAACACCTCTTGATCTTTGCATTGATATTGCAAAATTTGAAAGTGGTGTTGAATATGCTAGTCCATGCAGTAACCATGTCTTGATGAACTTGCATCGTAACTTGAATTTGCCATAAGCGCCGCCATATCCATAATATTCCATAATCTCTTGCTCGTTTATGTGAAAAACATCATTGTTTACCATGATTACAGCCTCAAATCTATACATTATCTAAAACCTTTCTGAGAAAAAATACTTGCTCGTTTGGTCGTAATAAATAATTAGTACAAAGCTTATTGAGACTATGATTTACTAGGAAAATCATGAAAGAAGAAAAACTATCGTATTATGTCAACAAAGCATCAGAACTGAACAATTCTTTGTTTGATAATAAAATCCGTGTTGCTATATTGAGCAGTTTTACATTAAATGGACTCGCTGAAACAATACAAGTAAAATGTGCAGAAAAAAAAATTCAGTGCTTTACATATGTGGGCAACTACAATCAATATAATCAGGATATACTAAATCCACAAAGCGATCTTTACAAATTCAAACCGGACTTGACATTTCTTTTTATAGATACAAGAGCATTGCTAAAAGAACTGTTTCATCACCCACATTCTATATCTGTTGGAGAAAGAAAAACTTTGGTAACTGAAAAAACAAATGAAGTTTCAATACTAGCAACAAAGTTTTCTGATACAATAAAATCAAAACTAGTTCTGGCCAATTTCTCAATTCCAACATTTTCACCATATGGAATATCTGAGAATAAGACTGACTTTGGTTTTCATCGAATGCTCAATGAGATTAATAACAACATAGCTGACCGTTTTTCAAAATCTGATTCTGTGTATGTTTATGATTTTGACAAATTTGTAACAAAATTTGGCGAAAAAAATGTCTTTGATTATAAACAGTTTTTCTTTGGGGACATGAAGATATCCATTGATTATATCCCGTATCTGGCTTCTGAGATGATATCATATGTAATAGGATATCTTGGAATATCAAAAAAATGCATAGTACTAGATCTCGACAATACTCTATGGGGTGGAATAGTGGGTGAAGATGGTTTTAATGGCATCAAGCTAGGACCAGAACCTCCTGGCAATGCATTTTTAGAATTCCAAAAAACATTACTTTCTTTTCATCAACGGGGAATAATTCTGGCAATAAATAGCAAAAATAACTATGATGATGCCATCGAGGTAATACGTGAACATCCTTACATGCAACTAAGAGAGGACAATTTTGCTTCATTGAAGATAAATTGGAATGATAAAGTATCTAATTTAAAGGAAATTGCATCTGAAATTAATATTGGCCTTGATAGTATTGTCTTTTTTGACGATGATCCAATAAACAGAGAGTACGTAAGAGTCAACCTTCCGCAAGTTGAAACTGTTGAGCTGCCCAAAGATCCATCCGAATTTACAAATGTTTTGCAGCATCTGAATGAATTTAGCATATTAAAAATCACGCAGGAGGACCAGCGAAGAGGTAAAATGTATGCAGAGCAAAGGAATAGATCTGATCTAGAAAAATCAGCACCTAGCTTGGAAGAATTTTTACAACAATTAGATGTCAAAGTATCAATAAAAAATGCTAATGATTTCACAATTCCAAGAATATCTCAGCTTACATTAAAGACAAATCAATTCAATTTGACTACAAAAAGATATCAGGAAAGTGATATCAAGAAATTTGTTCAAGATTCAAGTTATCTTGTTGGGTGTGCCCAAGTTGAAGACAAATTTGGTGACAATGGAATAACCGGGGTTTTCATAGTAGATAAAAAAAATCCAAAGGAATGGCATTTGGACACATTTTTGCTAAGTTGCAGAGTCATGGGCAGAGAAGTCGAGAAAGGTATTCTTAATTATATCATAAATAAAGCAAAAGAATCTGGAGCTCAAAAAATAAGGGCAGAATTCATTCCCACACAAAAAAACAAACCCGTTGAAGATTTTCTCCCTAACTGTGGATTTACAAAAGAATCTGACTCGTGGGTTTATTCTGTTAACTTGCCATTTGAAATACCAAACTATATTACAGTTAGTGCTGAGTAATGTCCAAAAAATTATACGAATTAATTGCAAGAGTAATGAATGTGCCAGTAGCATCAGTTACAGATAGTTCAGGACCAGAATCAATCGAAAGCTGGACATCGTTTAAGGGATATGTTTTGCTTTATGAACTAGAAAGTGAATTCAAAGTTAAGTTTACTATAGATGAAGCTATGGATGTAAAGAAAGTCTCTGACATAAAACGTCATCTCACAAATCATGGAGTTGTATTACATGACTGACATGCCAAATGAGTACAAATTTGAAGATATTGAAATAGGACTTGAACACAAATTCACAGAAAAAATTACCAATCTGATCCTTGATAATTTTGCAAAGCTCTCTGGAGATCACAATCCTCTTCATATGGATGCGGATTATGCGAAAGGCACCAAATTCAAAAAACAGGTGTGCCACGGCATGCTCTTGGCGTCTTTTTTTTCCAAGCTAGTTGGCATGTATATTCCAGGAAAAAATGCACTATATTTCTCTCAGAGTCTGAATTTTCAGTCACCATGTTACATCGATGACACTGTAACAGTTAGAGGTGAAGTCATTGACAAAAGTGATTCAACAAGAATCATCACTATGAAGACCTCAATATACAATCAACAGGGAACATGTCTGATTGATGGCATCGCTAAAGTAGTGATACGTCAATAGATACACATGCTCAACAACATTTCCATAGGAATTGACATAGTGGACGTAAAAAGATTCAAACAAATTCCATTCAAATCAAAACCAGGTTTTTACAAAAAACTCTTTCATAAATCCGAAATAAATTACTGCTTGAAATACAAAAATTCCTATGAACATTTTGCTGGTAAATTTGCGATTAAGGAGGCAGTAATAAAATCAATACCAGACAAAATTTCTATGATTAATATTGAAACCTATCATGTAAAATCAAAACCACATGTTAAAATCAAAAACCTGAAGAAAAATTATCTATTTCAAGTATCACTCAGCCACGAAAATGATCTTGCAGTCGCAGTTGTACTATCTGAGTTAAGAGTTTAAAAATTATTTTATAATCCTGTTTTTGGCTTTTTGACTTAGCTTTTTTAATAATAAATTGAAAACATAACTACCAAATCCGCCACTGACATTTTTTGGAATAAATACCTCATCAGGAAATGACTTGATTAGCTCTGTGTCTGGCACTGTTTTCTTTGATTCTAATTCATTGTATCTTTGTTGGATATGTTTTTTGTTCTTAATTATCTCCAATTCTGCCCTTATTTTTGGGCCAACAAATCCCTTTGTTAGATAAAACAACCAGACCAAAATTTCTGCCTGTAACAAATAAGGGAACATTTTCTCGTATGTGTTTTTTGAGTAGTGTGTTAGAAGACAATATCGTCTATTGCGTTCAAGCCAATAAAATTTCTTTGAACTCCATTTGAAATTATAGCTCTCTACGTGATATACTGCAGATGATGGAGCATAGTATGATTTAATATTGATTTGAGCTGCCCTCCAACCCAAATCAAGGTCATCATGGTACAAAAATAAAAAAGGATCAAACAAACCAATTTTTTTTAAAACTTTTTGTGAGGTAAAAAGACAAGTACCGGATGCATATCCTACTTGTTCTATCTTGTTTCTTTTATTAGAATCAACAATTCCTTTGTCCCTAGCAAAACCAAATCCAAAAAGATGTATCATATTACCCGTACTCTGTAGGATATTCTCTTCATACAAAGAAATTATCTTTGGTTGGTATAGTCCATCTCCGTATTTGTTATATGCTAAAACAAGCTCTGTTATCCAGTTGTGATCTACAATGGTATCTGGATTAAGTATTACGATGAATTCCCCAGCAGCTTCTCTAATTCCAACATTATTTCCTTCACAATATCCAAGATTTTGTTCATTCTCAATTAGTATGATTTTACTGAATTTCTCTTTGCATTTTTTATGACTCTGATCCTTTGACGCATTATCAACTACTAATACCTCGATGTTGTTGTATGATGTCTTAAAAACCGATTCTACACAATTAATCAAGAGATCTCCAGCATTATAATTTAGTATTATTATGCTCACTTTTGGATTGTTTGTTAGGTTTGTCAATTTATGATTAAAGAGAAATCTTTGTTCCTTCCCCTAACAAGAATATCTTGCTTAAAGTATCCGATTTTTTAATTTCGCAATTAAATGCAATTATGCTATCCTTAATTGTAAAGTCTCCATTAATATCACATCCAGACATAATTATGGAATTCTCAATGTTGCATCCCGATATCTTCGAATCATATCCTATGCTTATGTTTGGACCAATAGTTGAATTGGGACCGATTTTACAATTCTGACCTATTATTACAGGGCCAATTATTTTACTGCCGTTTTTAATAACAGTTCCAGCTCCGACCATGATATTTCCAGAAATAGTAACGTTTTCTTCTTTTGTACCATCAAAGTATGGTTTCATGTCGTTCAAGATCACGTGATTTGCATGTATGATATCATGAGGAGTGCCAGTATCTTTCCAATAGTCAGTTACTGTGTTGTAAACAATCTTGTGTCCTTCTTCTAATAGCATCTGTAAGGCATCAGTTATCTCATATTCATTTCTCCAAGATGGCTTTAGTCTGTCTATTATATCGAATATTGTATCTGTTAGAAGATAGATTCCAGTTACTGCAAGATTAGTGGGAGGGTTCTTGGGTTTTTCCATTATTTTTTTAATCACACCGTCTTTCACATCGGCAATTCCGAATTGTGTAGGGTTATCTACCTCACATAATAAAATTGAAGCGCTGGCGTTTGAATCATTAAATTTTTTTACATAATCTGCAATGCTCTTCTTAAGTATGTTGTCGCCAAGAAACACTACAACTTTTTCACCATTTACAAATTCTTTACATAATCTGATTGCATGTGCAATTCCTCGTGGGGAATCTTGGAAAACATAACTGATCTTAACGCCGAATTTCTCTCCATTACCGTAGTATTCTTGAACTTTGTTTGAACCTGTACCACCAATAATTATTGCGATATCTTTTATCCCTGCATCTCTTAATGATTCTAAACAATACTGTGACATTGGTTTGTTTGCAATGGGAAGTAACTGTTTGGGACCTGTATGGGTAAGTGGTCTTAATCTCGTTCCATGGCCACCGTGCAAAATTATTCCTTTCAATTAACCAAACTGCCTTTTCGTTATCTTATCTAGTTTTCCAAAAAGTTGTAAGCGTTTTGTTTGATATGTTCTTCTGCCATTCAATGTTATGCTGATACCAGTCTATGGTCTTTTCTAAACCGTCGTCAAATCTATGTGTTGGTTTCCATGATATGTCCCTGCGTATTTTATTTGAATTGAGGCTATATCTAAAATCGTGACCTGGTCTATCCGAAATAAATTCAATCAAATCATCTGATTTTCCCATAATTTTGAGAATGTTTTTCACTATGGTGATATTGTTTACTTCATTATTTGTTGAGATATTATAGGATTCACCGCTTTTTCCTTTAAACAGAATTTTTAGGATTGCATCGCAATGATCCAATACAAAGATCCAATCTCTGATGTTTTTTCCAGTCCCATAAATTGGAATTTTTTTATTTTGTTTAGCTAAAAGTATTGTTTTTGGAATCAATTTTTCTGGTGATTGTCTTGGACCATAGTTATTGGTACACCTAGTAGTTATAACATCACAATCATATGTTATAAAATATGAATTTACGAGATTCTCAGCTGCGGCTTTAGATGCGGCATAAGGACTTGATGGGTTGTAACGATATGATTCTGTGGCACTAGACGATTTAAGACTACCAAATACTTCATCGGTAGATATCTGGATTAACTTTTTCTTGTATTTTCGAACTGCTTCTAATATCGTGTACACACCATGAATGTTTGAATTGATAAATGGAAGTGGATCAGAAATACTTCTATCCACATGAGATTCTGCGGCAAAATTGATGACTACATCTGAACCTGAAACAAGTTTTTCAATTGTTTTTTTGTTGGTGATGTTGCCTTTTACGTAATTATAATTCCTGTTTGTTTTTACTTCTCTTACATTTTTCATATTTGATCCTGGCAAACAGGCATCAATGTTTGTAATCCTGAATTTGTACTTGCTTTGTAATGCATACAAAATAAAATTACTCCCAATAAATCCTAATCCGCCTGTCACTAGAATCTTCATTACAACATTCAAAACAGTACGTCAATTAAAGTAATTCTAACTAATGATCTAGGGTCTATTGGAAGTAATGAATTTTTATACTGTAAATTATTCATAAAACTATGAAAAATGATACTATTAGATCAATCAAGCTAGAAAAACATGATACTAGAGATATTCTGGATAATCATGTAAATGGCTCGTTAACGGTAATTTGGCGAGACTGGGATAAAATTCTTGAAGTTGAACC
>OMIR01000095.1 GCA_900299125.1 Nitrosopumilales archaeon
ACTGCTGGTCAGTGTGAAATTGATATCAAATATGATTATATGACAAATGCCGCTGATGCTACACAAACTTACAAGTTCGCAATAAGAAACATCGCACAAAAATTCGGTAAGGTGGCTACTATGATGCCAAAGCCAATATCGATGGATGCTGGTTCTGGTATGCATACTAATGTTAGCCTCTGGAAAAACGGCAAAAATGTGTTTTATGATAAAGATGCAAAAGATGAGATAAGCCAAGTTGGAAGATATTTTTGTGGTGGAATACTAAGTCATGCAAGGGCTCTATGTGCAATCACTAATCCTACTACAAACTCTTACCACAGACTTGTTCCAGGATATGAGGCTCCTGTGTATATTGCATGGAGCCCTAGTAATAGATCAGCTGCTATTCGTGTACCAGAGCACTTTAGAGGTGAAAAATATGCATACCTCAAACGATTTGAATACAGAGCTCCAGATCCATCTGCAAACCCATACCTAGTATTTTCCGCGGTTTTAGCTGCAGGACTTGATGGCATTAAAAAGAAAACAGAGCCCGGTGATCCAGTTTTGGAAAATATTTACCACATGACAAAAGAAGAAAGAGCTAAACGAGGAATTAAAACCGTTCCAGCAAATCTGGGTGAAGCATTAGACGAGTTGGAAAGTGATAGAAAGTTCCTCAATCCGATTTACTCGAATGAAATAATTGATAAGATCATTGAATTAGGTAGAAGAGATCATAGAGAGATTTCTATTCGTCCTCATCCACATGAATTCTATCTGTACTTTGATGTTTAGAAAATTGGTCTTCCTGTAAGCTGCAGGATGAAGATGAGTGAAATGGCTACTAGTCCAAAACCTATACTAAAGTAAAATCCGCGTCTTTTTTCATTTGTAGATGCTTTATAGATCAGAATGGTTCCGGCGAGACCTACAAATAATACAATTATTCCAAATATTGTATAGTCTAATCCACCACCTTGAATAAATGGATAGAATATGCCTGACAGTAATGCAAAAAATGCAATCAGATATGCGTATTTTACAGATGTAAGTATCTTAGTTGTTCCAGTCAAATCATGTTTTTTAAAAAATTGTCAGCAAATAAACGTTTGATGATTTACATGTCCATGCCCATATCGCCCATGCCACCCATTCCTGGCATTCCGCCCATTCCTCCCATGCCACCCATTCCTGGCATTCCGCCCATTCCTCCAGCTTCTCCTCCAGGTGGCCCAGCAGATTTAGCGATGGCGATAACATCATCAATTCTCAGAATCATGCAAGCAGCCTCTGTAGCAGCTGAAACGATCTGGTTCTTGACTGCTAGTGGTTCTATTATCTCACTTGATTTCATATTTCCAACCTTTGCTTTCATCACATCGACTCCGGTCCATTTTTCTCCCTTGAGTTGTTTTGATCTGAGATTAGTAAGAGTATCAATTGGATCCATGCCAGCGTTTTCAGAAAGTGTTAGGGGAATGGCTTCCAAAGAATCAGCAAATTTCTCAACCGCTAATTGTTCTCTACCTTCTAATGATTTGGCCCAATTACGAAGCCTTGTTGCAGCAAAGGTTTCTGGTGCACCGCCGCCGGCTACAATTGAGGGATTTTCCATCACATCTTTAACTACCATTAATGCATCATGAACTGATCTTTCAACTTCATCAACCACCCTTTGAGAACCACCCCTAAGCAAGAGTGTTACAGACTTAGGATTCTTACATTCTTCAACAAAGACCCAGCGATCTTCTTCAATTTTACGTTCTTCAACCAAGTTTGCAGCGCCAAGATCTTTTTCAAATAAATCATCAAGATTAGTAACGATTCTAGCTCCTGTAGCTTTTGCTAGTTTTGTCATATCAGATTCTTTTACACGTCGAACAGACAATATTCCTGCTCTTGCGAGATAATGTTGTGCCATGTCATCTATTCCTTTTTGGCAAAGCAAAACATTTGCTCCGGAACCAATAACCTTATCAACCATATTCTTGAGCATTCGGTTTTCCTCATCAAGGAATGTCTTCATTTGTTGTGGATTTGAAATATTTATTTTGGCATCAAATTCAGTTTTGTCAATTTCGAGTGCTGTGTTGATTAAAGCAATTTTTGCACTAGTAATCTTTTTTGGCATTCCACCATGAACAACTTCTTTGTCAAGAACAATTCCTTCAACCAATAATGAGTCTTTCATTGAACCTCCTGCCTTTTTCTCTACTTTGATATCATCTTGATCAACCGTGAACGCACCTGTATTTTTTTCTGCGACTGAGACTACGGCCTTAACAATTAATTCGGCCAAGTGCTCAGACTCTTTTTTTACTAATTTTGTTTGCATGGAAGTTTTTGCAATTTTCATAAGTATTGATTTATCATTCGCGGTGACTTCTTCTGCTATATCTTTTAGAAATTGTAATGCTTTTTTCTGGGCCTTTCTATAACCATCAACTATTACTGTCGGGTGAACATCTTGGTTAATCAATGACTCTGCATTTTCTAATAATGCACCTGCTAAAATTACGGCAGATGTGGTTCCATCACCAACTTCACTATCAGTTGTCTTAGATATCTCAACAAGCATTTTTGCTGCTGGGTGTTGTACATCAATTTCTTTGAGAATGGTGGCACCATCGTTAGTAATTGTAACGTCGCCAAGAGAATCAACTAGCATTTTATCCATTCCTCTTGGGCCGAGACTAGAGTGAACGATTTCAGCTATAATCTTTGCAGCCGCAATATTGTTTTTCTGGGCTTCACGTCCTTTGTTTTCAGTTGAGCCCTCCTTTAACAATACAACAGGCAGGTTGCCTTTAGGTACTTGAACACTCATTAGATCATGACTCTAATTTTTCCCTTTTTATACCTTATTTGTTACGTTATGCCGTGAAACCGAATAAATTTTTGTTCTATGAAAACAATCGCTGTTTTTAAATTGGGATATAAATTCCAAAAAATCATGGTTGGTTCTACATACAAAAATTCGTACAAGAAAATTCTTGCGGATTTAGTAGAGCACAACAAATGGTTTGAAAATTCCATACCGCTAATTGCGAGTGAAAACGTACCTTCTCCTGCAGTAAAAGAAGCGTTACTATCTGACTTTGGGAATCGTTATGCCGAAGGTTGGCCCGGCGAACGTGTCTATGCAGGGTGTGTCTATATCGATAAGGTGGAGGTTCAGTGCATGGATTTAGCAAAAAAACTCTACAAGGCTAAGTTTGCAGATGTCAGGCCTATTTCTGGTGTTGTAGCTAATCTAGCAATTTATTCAGCATTTACAAGTCCTGGCGATGTTATGATTGCACCGTCCATACCAGCTGGTGGTCACATATCACACGGTAAAAAGGAGCATTCTGGTACTGCTGGCCTAGTTCACGGATTAGACATTGAATTCTATCCGTTTGATGCGGAGGAAATGACCATTGATGTGGACAAGACCAAAGAAAAAGTCGAGGAGTTAAAGAAAACAAACCGCTTGCCTAAGATGGCAATGTTTGGTGGATCATTGTTTTTGTTTCCACATCCAGTACGAGAATTATCTGATTTTCTAAAATCATATGACATTCACATCAATTATGATGCAGCACACGTCGCAGGACTAATTGCTGGAGGTCAGTTTCAAGATCCATTACGAGAGGGAGCTGATACCATGACAATGAGTACGCATAAGACGTTGTTTGGACCGCAAGGAGGACTGGTCTTGGGTGGAGAGCAACATGGTGAAGCGATTAAAAAGGCAACATTCCCCGGATTGACATCTAGTCATCACATTCATCATATGGCAGCTAAAGCAATTGCGTTTGCAGAGACACTAGAGTTTGGTAAAGCATATGCAAAGGATGTAATAAAAAATGCAAAGGCTCTAGCTGACGCATTATCTGATGTAGGCTTCAAGGTATTAGGTGAAAAACGCGGTTACACAAAATCACACCAGATTGCAGTGAATGTTTTGGATTATTCGGATGGTGGAAAAGTAGAGGCTGATTTAGAAAAAGCAAACATTATCGTAAATAGACAGTTAATTCCAGGAGACATCAAGGCAGGGCGTAATTATTTTCACCCTGGTGGAATCAGATTGGGCGTGTCAGAACTTACAAGGCTGGGTATGAAGGCTGCGGAAATGAAAGAAATTGCAGGGTTTATCAAAACTGTAGTGATAGACAAAAAGGATCCAAAGAAGCTTGCGGCCAAGGTCAAGTCATTTAGAAAGGACTACCAAAAGGTGCATTATTGTTTTGATAACAAGTTAGGCGCCTATGAATACGTAAAGCTTCGTTAATTATAATCAGTTAACAACAATTGATCTCCGTTTCTTTTGCCAAAGACCAAATTAATCTCATCTTCAAGGGTTCCTATTCTTCCTTTGAGGTATGGGCCAACATCATATTTTTCGACTAGGCGCTTTGCAAGTCTGAGATATTTCTCAATTGAAGGCCTAGTTATTGTTTGAATTAGATTCTTACCGCAAATGCAGTGTTCAAGTAGTGGGGTTCGTCGGTATTTTCTACCACATGTAGTACAACGAAATTCCTGTCTGCCATAGGCCCTGAGATTTCCAATAATGTCTGGCACGAGATGTGTCGTGATAACATTAGTAACAATTTCTGTAGTATCAACTGCAGAAATGATCTCCGCGTTTCTAATCTGCATATCAAACTTATCTAACATCGAATCTAAAGTGGAATAAGCACTTCGTGATCGTGATGTAGTCAGAGTTGTAGTAGTGTGAGTAAAATGATAATCGTAGAATTGTCTTTCCGTTTCGAGTCTGTCCTTGATGATTTCTACACTTGTGACCTCTGATGCTTTTTTGAATGATATCGTGTCTTCAAAGAATTCGAGTGGGAGTTTTTTTGTCACCTCAAAATTATGTGCCTGAGGTTGAGACTCGTGGGGCAACACAACAGGTTGGACCAAAAGTGGTGCATCCATCAGTCCACCAATTTTATCAGATAAGAATTGTCTTGAGAAATTTAAGAGTGCATCCATCAAAAGCATGATGGAATCGGCATCTCCATCAGCATCACGTCTTTTTGCAGAGTGCCAGTTTGGTGTACCAAAACATACATGGGTTTCTGTATATCCAATAATTCTGCCTACAATCCCTACGGATGTATGTGGAGCGAGTCCAATTACCAGATGACCGATTAGATCTTCATTATTCCTAACATTATAAAATGCAGTCTTACCATAGAATTTTCCTAGTTCAATGTCAATATACTTGCAAGTTTGGACTAGGTATTTTCCGCTTTCATGTGGAATAATGATGTCCTGCATTTTGATCTCCACTGTTTGGTCATCACTAACAAGTGGTTTATCATCGATATCAGTGTAATAGCCAAGCTCGTTTAGTTTTTGGATTGATGTTCCAATCCATGCTGGTTTGAAATGAGTTAATGGTGAGTTGGTTGCATCAAATCGTACAGTACCGTCTTTGAATACAGTGAGACCTTGACTTTGTCGTATTAGTCCTTTCTCTAGCGGCTCTGCAATTCTATCTTGGTTAATGAGTTCCTCCACACCCTTGAATGGTTTTTGTATTCTGACGCCGATTTTTTCTTGAGCTGCGATTAGTCTCTCCTTTAGTGGAAAAGGTTTGAAGGTATGAGTTGGTACTTTTTTCTTACATTTTTGGCAAAATGTCGTATCTAATTCAGACCGGCATATGGAACAGACATTCTCTATTTTTGTGCGATTTCCACATATTGAGCAGTTTATACTAATTGAGGGAATATTACAGTTCTTGCAGATGCGATTAAAAATATTACAGAAAAATTTTGAGTCATTACTTGCCTTGAGTAAATCTCTGGTCATTCCACCTCTGTCACCAATTGGAAATAGAGTGTGTACGCGGGGTTTCATTAGTCGAGGTGCTGCTTTTTCAGGTCTACCTATTCTTACTCCAATGGAAGTCGAAAATTTTGGCCTGATTTTGATTCCAGTAGATTTGGATAGGATTTGTGGAACAGATTCAGCATGATCCACATGAATAGTATTTGAGAACAGAATCTGATAAAAGACGTTTGCCTCTATTTCACCTAATACGATGTAATCGTCTGTGATAATATGGGGAACGCCGATTTTTTCTAGAATTGGTTTTACTTCTTTAGAGTAGATTATTCGTTCGTCTTCTATTTTGACAGGCTTCAGTAGTATTTCGAGTTCGGCTGGTGAGATTTGCTCCCAATAGAAAAGATATTTTGGATGTAATGGAATCTTGAAGTTTAGGGAAATCTCTAGTGCTTCTTCTAAGCTAGGGGTTTTTACCAGAAAATCCTGTAGTTCTGTTTTTGCCTCGTATTGAAGTAGTTTTTGTGTGAGCTCCTCCAACCAGAACTCCTCTACATACCCAGAAGGTATGAGTTGAGCATTGTTTTCCAAAAAATCTCCAAATGAAATCAAAATGTCACCAAGATACAAAATTCTCTCAATGTCATCCTTGATTTTTTTGCCTTGTTCGACGTTTTGGATTCTTAGTACATTACCATTTTTGAGTCGCACAATAGGAGTGTCGATGGAGTCCACAAAGGCAACAGTAGCTCCCTTGCCAGGAACATCGAGTTTTACCTGGGTTCCAACGGCTATTGTGTGGTTGAGGATTTCTGCTACTACGGGGTGAATTCCCACAGAGGCAAACCCAGTGTTGCATGCTCTTCCATATCTGAGTCGAAATCCACCTATCTTGTTTGGCATGGATAGAACTGATCTTCCTGCTATTACCTCCTTGAGTCTTTTAGTCGCCGAGTCGCCTTCCTCCCCTTTTTGTACAGCTCCTTTCAAGTCACCTAACCAATCCCACCCATCTAGCTTGTAGAGATCAATTCGTTTGAGGAGTTTTTTTGCACGCCCTATTAGACCGTCATTTAGAACACGTAGAGCGCCTCCACGAACACGGTCGGTCTTTATTCGGGTCATGTTTTTGTGATTTACCACCTCGTTTGGGTCGGTATCTACTCCGTCGAGTTCGACGGGTAAATTGGAAATTACTTTGATGATATCTTGATCTTGAACATGGTATTGGAAGCTTCCAACATCTCTCTCATAAACCCGTAATTCTTCAACAAATCTGCCTGTTTCATCATCAAATGCGTTCGCTTGATATTTTGCGAGTCCAACAGCCTGTCTAACGTGATCGGCTATCAACATTGTAACAGCAGATTCTGTTCCGCCCGCAGAACGCATTGGTCCAGCGATAGATACTGAAAGGTAATCAGAACCATCCTTGTTCTTCTTTATTATAACACTGGAAATTCCCTGTAATGGTGCAATAGTTACTCCTTCTGTGACTATAGCCAAACCTACGCGAACTGCATTGTCTAGTCTTTGCTCCAAGGTGGCATCTTCGGGGAGGTATTTGCCTAGAGCTATGCTTTTAGATATTTCTAATGCCGCTAGCTCCTTTCCTTTAATTTTGAGCATCTCACGTAAGGGTTCTGCAATGTCGATGTCGTGCATTTTTGCGACACGGTCAGCTAGATCAAAGGCTATTTTGGGCTCTACTATTCCAGAGGAATCAACTAGGGTAGATTTTGCCTCTGCGGCTCGCTCAAAGATTGAGTAGACCTGTTCTGAAATCTGGGAATAGTATTCAAGGTAATTGTTAGGCATTGGGATTCCCTGAATTCGGGAGATCGCTGTATTCTCTGACATGTCTAGTTTAGATTCTTGATACTATTTGCTATTTCGGATAGTTTTGTGAGACTGTCCTTTTCTTTTTCTAGCATTGTTCCTATGACTAAAGCGTCGGCTCCAGCCTTTACTAGTTCGGCTGCGGTTTTGGCATCACGGATTCCTCCTCCGATAATAAGAAATCCATTGAAAAGTTTGCGTACGGTCGCTACCATTTCTGGTCGAATACTTTCCTTTGCACCCGATCCCGCCTCCAAATACACAAACCTCATACCCAAAAACTGGGCTGCCAAACAGTAGGCGGCAGCAATGTTGGGTTTATCAAATGGGATTCCCTTTGCAGCCCCGACGAACCATGCTGTCGTGCCTTCTCCTATGATAATGTAAGCTGTAGGTAGTGGTTCAAGACCGAATTTTAGTACACTTGGGGCACCTAATGCTTGTGCTTGTGTAATGTAATAGGGATTCTCCGAGTTCATGAGTGAACTAAACAGTATTGCATCTGCTGCCGGTACAACACCAGTTACATTTCCTGGAAACAAAATAATTGGAATTTTGACTGATTTTTTGAGATTTTTCACCACTTCAGCCATTTCTAGCTGGTCAATTGCTGATGAGCCACCTACTAGTATTGCTCCCGCGCCAATCTTTTCGACATCTTGGGCCAGTTTTATGGACTCTTGTAATTTTGAGACTTCAGAATCAATTAGTACAAACAATAATGCACCTTTTTTCTTACGCGTAGTCAGCAAATATTCCTCTACTTTACCCATGGAGTTTGGTTTGAATCAATTGTTTTAAAGTTTAATTAAAATGAGGTATACAGATTTGTATAGCTATGGTAGACATAGATGATTCCAAATTTAATAATATTATCAAGCAAATTATCAAAAAATCACTATTTACAGAGCGACAAATTCAAATTATTTTAAACCGTAAGAATCTCTCCGAATTCAAGTTTGGTATTAGTAAAGGTGCATATTTCCGTCAAGTAGCCCAATCTCGAGAGAAGCTTATGGGCTTGTTTTATTCGATAATTCTGCTTCGAGGTCTAGGTATTCTTCTTCCAGATGACATTGATGTGATATCTAGGCTCGCAGAACAGGTTTCTGTGATAAAAGACAGTGACGTATTTCCAGAAAGAGAAGAACAGGTGACAAACGTCATAGACAAATTGGTTCGCCAAGCGTGTGGAATGTGATGAATCACGGTTTGTTTCTCGTTGATTATGAAATATTGTGATTGTGTATGACGCATTAGTTGACACAAGGTGTGAAATTATGTTGGCCAATCACAATAAATCACATAGATCTCACTAAATCATTGATGATAATAGAGATTCCTGAACCCCAGGTAATTGGTGCAGTGATACTTGCATTCGTAGTAGGGGTATTTGGGATGATTGTCTATAGCAAAATCAAGGTACTCACTGGAAATAAAACCCAGGATCCTGCCTATTTGTCACGCTTAGAATACTATGAAAGGCAGCTCATAGACATGAAAATACGAATGGATGCTTTGGATCTGGAAAACCATGAATTTGAAACACATAACTCGGATAAAGTGGACCCTGTTTTTGAAAAAAAGATGGAAAAACCAGCACCGAAAGACTCAGAAGAGGTCAAATTAGAGCCTACCAAGCCTAATCCAAAACCAAGAATGCCAAATATGGGCTTTGAAGGTGTGGCTGAACACGTCTTAGGATTAATCACAGTCAAGGAAATGACGTCACGTGATATCCAAGTCACAATTGGACGTAGTCGTGAGCACACATCTAGGTTGATGAAAAGACTTTTTGAGGAGGGTTACGTAGAGAGAAATAACAAAGTCAGACCATTTACTTACCAAATTACTGAAAAGGGAAAATCCAAACTGGCCAACCAAGAACAACCCATTCCGGTATGAGATTTTAACCTGTTTTTATTTTGATATTTTTATTAGGATATCCTAATAAATTTCACAACGAAAATATTTTTATTAGTTCAACCTAATTTATGTTGTTTAAGGAGGTTTTTGATATAATTTAGAAATTCTGAAAATTTTAAATATCTTAATTTATTAATATAATATGATGCTTACAGAAAATGATGAATTAGTAAAGATCACGGCTGTGGGAACTATCTCCATACCAAAACAATTCCGAAAGTATTTGGGCATACAAAAAGGTGACTATGTTAAAGTCAGCCTGCAGGGAGATGCACTCGTGCTTAAACGTGTGAATATATCCTAGTCGAATTTCTGTGGAATCTTGACTATTTGGTAGACCCAAGATTTGCCCTGACGTAAGCGGTTAATCCTACCCTTGGTGTTGAATCTAGCCAAATATGTCGAAATAATACTTAGTTTGATTGGTTCGTTGTACTCATCCTCATATTTTTCCAGTATCTCGTTTGAAGTAAAGTTGCCCATTGGGAAGTATTTGTCTACAATATGCCAGATTTTAGCACCTACCGAGTCCAATTGTGGTGACTCGCCCTGGTCCTCAATATTCATGAGATTCATTAATTCGAAAATTTTGATGACCTTATCTCGGGTTATGTTGCCCTCAATGTTGAAGTTGTATTTAGCTCCATCCGAGTCTTCCAGGTCTATTCGTATCCTTTTTTTTGCCATTTTCGTGATCGATCGTGGAGATTGGTTAACAAATGAACGGATCCGGTCGGCTTTGTTAACTCCCAGCGTTGTTAACGTTGACTGCGTATCCCGTGCCTAGACCTACTAACATCTGTTAACAGTCTAATACCCTTTTATTATCTAAAACTACCAAATTTGACGCCTGGAGTGGAAATTAGGGGGTTGATTGTAACTTGTTAACAGTGTTAATGTGAATATTCACGCCTGGAGTGGAAATTAGGGGGTCAAAATTGCCTTTTTTGGGTGTTTTCTTAACATCAGGTTAACTTTTTGTTAATTTCCCACACACCTTGATTTCCACTCTTCTTCTTTTATTTTTTTTTTAAAAATCAAATTAAAAATAATTAATTACAAACTAAACTCAAACTATCATAGTCATTCTAAACACTTCATGATTAGTCAAAGTTAGAATTGAGTGGAAATAGAGGTGTGAGAGTTGAGTGAAGATCCAGTAGATCGATTACTTGATGGAGTTGAAAGTGGTAAATCCATAATCAAAAATCGTCAAGTATTACATTTTTCATACTTACCCGAAATAATACTACA
Source organism: Nitrosopumilales archaeon (assembly GCA_900299125.1). GTDB lineage: Archaea > Thermoproteota > Nitrososphaeria > Nitrososphaerales > Nitrosopumilaceae > Nitrosotenuis. Next base: position 10,792 of record OMIR01000095.1, read on the forward strand.
TCGAAATGAGGAACTCGAAAAGGTTACTCAATCATTATCACCAATTCTAAAACAATCCAGACCATCCAATCTTATTGTATATGGCAAACCTGGAACAGGTAAGACACTTGTTGTAAAAAAAATATTAGACAAAATCAAACAACGGGTTGAAAAGTCAAAATTTCCAATCAGATTGGTTTATACCAATGCCAAAGATGAGGCCACTTTGTATAGTTTGTTTGTAAGTATAGGAAGACAGTTGGATTTGGATGAAAAAGAGATACCGGCAACTGGACTAGCAATTTCTGAAATTTTTAAACGACTTCTAAAATCAATAGAAAAAAATCAATACAACATTGTTTTTGTAATAGATGAAATTGATTATTTAGCACAATTAATCTCAAAAACAGGAAAAGATGTTATGTATCAATTAACCAGAGCAAACGAGCGTCTAAAATCTGGCTCACTAACACTGGTAGGAATATCAAACGACCTCACATTCAAGGAAAGACTAGACCCACGCGTAATCAGCTCACTCTCTGAAGAGGAGATAGTTTTTACCAATTATTCAGTAGTTCAACTAAAAGAGATACTAAAAGAGAGAATCAAAGACGCCTTCATCGATGGGGCGGTTGAGGATTCTGCATTAAACCTCTGTGCTGCAATGGCTGGAAGAGAACATGGTGATGCAAGAAGGGCTATTGACTTGTTACGAGTGGCAGGAGAAATGGCAGAGCGAACACAATCAAACAAAGTTACTGAAGAACACATTAGAGTAGCATCTACTAAAATAGAAGAGGATAAAGAGACAACAGCACTTCAATCTTACCCACTTCACGAGAAACTTCTAATCATTGCTGTAATGAAGGCATCCGGTCTTTCCACCGGAGAGATCTTTACAGCATACAAAACACTTTGCAAGGCAATCCGCCAAAAAGAACTTTCCCAACGAAGAGTAACTCAGATGTTATCTGAAATAGAAATGTCCGGAATTATTTCTGGTAAAATAGTCCATCAAGGAATACATGGAAGAACAAAGAAATTCACACTTACTATATCACCAGATACTGTCAAAGAGACATTCAAAAACGAAGCTACACTAGAAGATATTATTTAGAAAAATCTCTTTTAAAGACCTTAAATGTCTTCAAATTAACCAATACGGCAATACCAGAAGTAGGCGAAATTCCTACTCCGGACTGGAAAGGAGTTTGCGATTGCCAGGCACCAGAATTCAAAATTAGGATATTTTTGTACAAGTCCAGATCAACTACATGTACGTGCCCAGCATGAAAAATATCAGGAACCTCATCAATAACCATATAATCTTCCAATTCTGGGGCAATCGGAGTCTGGGCTCCATAAATTGGGCTCAGATGTCTTGCTTTGAGTAAATACTGCATTACCTTGGCTGGCTTGTCGTAGCTTAAACCGGGGGTTGTTTTAACAATATCGTCAACTGACTGTCCGTGAAAAATCAACACCTTGACCCCGTTCAGAGATATGATGGCAGGATTACCAATCATAAAGAAATTTTTTCTATTCCACAAATCAGAGTTATATTTTGCGGGAATAGCTGGTTGGGGAAGTGCTCTTCTTCCTGGGTCATGATTGCCGGGCGCGATAAACACCTTGATGTGTTTTGGGACTTTGTCTAAGATATCGTAAAGCATTTTGAGCTGATCTTGGGTGTTCAAAGCAACTAGTTCTTTATCCTGGTTTGGGTATATTCCAATTCCATCTACTACATCCCCACCTAAAACAAAAAACCGAACCTTTTTTGCAATGGGGTCTGGGCTTGAAAACCAAGCAACCAAATCCAAAAACTCCTTTTCCATGAAATACTTAGAGCCAACATGAAGATCCGAGACAAAAACCGCGTATGCCTCTGTCTTTGAACGATTTGTTGCACGTTCTGGGATGTCTGGCAAAATAATGTCTTTTACAATAAAACCACCATTTTTACTAGTCACAATTTTTTCCATTACTAATTGATCCATTAGCAAGCCAGAAGCTACCTTTTTGAGATCTTCATCTATCACAATAGTTTCCATATTTCCACTTTGATCATCCAATGTTATTTTTGTGACATTCCTGTCGGTTCGTCTATCTGTTACCAAACCACAGACATAGACCTCATCTTTGGACTTGGAGGACTTTACAGCAGAGATGCTCTTGATCAATTTTGCTTCAGGCCTATTAGACATGATTCTTTTTAACTTGGCATATCTGCTTGAAAATAAGGCGGTAAAACCCTTCACTCCTTCCGCAGAAGCCAAATTTGACGTAGGATCAAAGAGAATTTCATGATGGTTCTCTATGGATTCATCCTCCTGTACGCCCAGAAATAACTCGAGATCTTTTTCTGAAATTAGGTATAATTGTTGACGTTCTTTTTCCTTAACGATTTGCTTTATGATCCTCTCTAATTCCTTTACATCCACCTGCTCTAGAATTCTTAATGCGTCCGGATGAATTTGAAAACCTTTGTTAATTACGAAATTCAATGCAGTACTTACATCACTAATCATAAACATCATAACATCAAATCACGTTTTAATTAACTCTGCTTCAGATCAACAAACTCTTATTCACCGTTCCAAATCATAATTCGTAATTGAAAAAACGAATATTGCTATTCTTTGTCTTTTTAGGCATATTTTCCACGTCTTTCTCTCTTGGTGCAGAAACTAGTGTTTCAGAAGAAGAAGCTAAAATGTTCCTCGACGAGTTCAACAAACTTCTCGATTCACTAAAGGGTGAGAACTTTGGCTTTGAGATATTTCTACACAATACTCAGATCGCACTAGCAATGTTCATCCCGGGATTTGGAATAGGCTGGGGAATTTTCACGGCATTCTCTACTGGATTTGCGTTTGCAGCACTATCCACAACCACCCCATTACTCGGTCAAATCCCACCACTAGCGCTTATTTTTACCACCCCATTCGGCCTAATGGAACTCGCAGCATACTCACTTGCAACATCCCGTAGTTTTATTCTGATTATTGCACTATTCAAAAAAACTTCACTAAAACAACAATGGAAACCGCTTGTAATAGAAATAGGAATTGTGGTTGGATTGTTACTAGCAGGCGGTATCATTGAAGCATATATGATAGAGAACTTTGGCGGGCAGGAACTTCTACCAAAACCTGATCTCAAAAATTGACTAATTTTTGTGGTTTTGCCAAAATAATTAAGTAGTTAATTATAAACAAAATCAGGATACGAATTGATCATGAGATATCTGCCTTCATTGATGGTTCTTCTAGCCATATTAGTTACTATATCTATCAACAACGCTGACGCTCAACTGTCTGGAAACAAAGCTTTTACACTTTCTGGCACCGGTTATGCAATCTCTAACACTTCTATTTCGGATTCTAGTTTGGAAATGACTTTCTCCATGACCCAAACCAAAAACAAATCTGACTTGACACTTCAAGATGGTGTGATTATGGTTGATCAAAAAGACTGGGAACTTTCTGAACTGAGTGGCTCTGTTTTACAAAATGGTAAACTCTTCAAATTTAGCTCCAAAGCAACAGATCAACAAGGTGCCCAAGCAACTCTTAATGGAATTGCAAAATTAATAGATAACACACCATCAGAATCAATCTATACCTTTAGTGGAGTTTTAATTGATTCTACAAACCAAAAAACAAAACTAGTTTACACAACCAAAACTACAGAATTTATCATCAAACAAATAACTCAAACTCAAAAATCCAGCACGACCATCAAAATTTTAAAGGGAGCAGCTAATCCTGAAGAAGCCACATACAAAACGCAAATTGGGGGCTTTAAGTTTAATTTCGTATCTGAGGATAGAATAACAATTCCACCAGGTGGAACTGTTACATTTGTGAACGAAGATATTGTATCACACTCTCTCAAATCTGGTACTACGAACTATAACTCGCACAAAAAAACATTCACAGCTGATGGTAAAGTATCAAGCGGGAATATTTCTCCCGGACAATCATGGACTGTCAAATTTGATCAACGGGGATTTTATAGATTGTTTGATCCGGAATATCAGCATATAGATCTCACTGTATTTGTAATGGATACTTCAAAGATCTCGAAGACAAAAACTCCACTCAACTAGAGATTGATATATGACTCTAGATTGTGTTGGTTGATAACTATTACAGATAAATCAGAAAATTCTCTTCCCTCCAAATCCGAAACATTACCCACAAACTCCGTTTCTTTGTCAGTCGTTAGGAATTCATATACATGAACCCTTAACCTTTCGGTGTCAAAACCATTTTTTCTTAAATATTGAGCAATTTCTGATTGCATAAAATGCTTGGTTGGTTCACGAGGCCATGGACGTGGAACTAGAACAACGGAAAATCCATCCAGTATTGCTTTTTGTAACTCCAATTTCTTATCCTCTATAGAAGTAGTGACGTGCATTGTGATCACTTTTGAGCGATCAAGAGGTACCTTAGCCTTTGATGCGGCTACTTGCGTAGCGGAGATTCCTGGAATTATAGATATTTCACCAAAAATCTCAATTAACCTATCAACAACCTCTGATTCTGAAAAATTTACATCACCCGTAAACGGTACTACAAGTTTTTTCTGGCCTAGTGTTTTTACCACCCTTTGATAAGCCTCCTCTTGGTTTTGCATGGATATCTCATATACTTCCTTTCCAATTAGAAGAGACTGGATAGTCTGCAAAGTGTATTTGTAGCCAATAACTACATCAGAATCTAAAACAACTTGTTTGACTAGCTCAGTAACGTATTTTGGCGAACCTGGACCCACACCCACTGCAAAAACACTCATCGCTTCATCTCCAATTTGATATATTGAATAACTGGTGACCAATTAATTTTCAGGAAGGTCATAGGTGCTTTTACTGGATAACTAACCCAATCACGTACAATTGAAACATGATATTTTACTACCTTGCTATTATTACGTAATTTTAAAACCAAAACAGATCCCCAAGATTTCTCCTCAGCTTCTACACTGACAACATCAGCGGATTTGAATCTTAAATTTTTATGATTTTCTAAATCTATATCTAATTTTTTTTCATCATATCCATCATGAATAATTATTGTATTATCTGGTTCCTTTAGTAACATCAAGATTTGACGTTGGACAGCAGACTTCCACCATTGTGGTTTTGCTTCAGTCTTTGATACTATGTACAGCCCCCTATTGGTTACAAATAACATGCACTCTTTTCCTCTTGCGAACAATCTCTTTTCCTCAAGCCATACTGATAACAAGTGAGTCTTTATTTGCTCATCAGAATCCATAAAATAACAATCTAGGCTGTTGTTAAAAACCAATGCCATTGGCTTTTATTTGAGATTACAAAAATCTCTTCTATTGCAAAATCTAATCATAATCTTTGTTATTGGATTTTTGTTTATTTGGCTAATACCAGTATTTGGTGAAACACAAATTTCTGATAAAGTCGTTATTCTCACAACACAGTCTGGAGAAATTGTAATTGAATTATTTCCTACAGATGCTCCAAAAACAGTAGAAAATTTTCTAAAATTAACAGAACAGAAATTTTATGATAGAACTGTTTTTCATAGAATCATCAAAGATTTCATGATTCAGGGTGGTGATCCAAAAACTAAACCAGGTGGATATACTCATCTGTCTGAATGGGGAACTGGAGATGCCGGCTATACAATTCCTGGTGAATTTAACACAATCAAGCACAAACGAGGAATTGTCTCAATGGCTCGTGGTGGTGATCCTGACAGCGGTAGTTCGCAATTTTTTATTGTAGATAAAGATACGCCATCACTTGATCAAAATTATGCCGTATTTGGTAGATTGGCAACAAAAGCAAGTTATGATACACTAGACAAGATTGCAAATCTAGAAACCACTGGCAATGAAGGAAATAACATTGCTTATGATTGGGGTAAGGGAGAAATTCTCAAGGCCGAAGTAAAAAACAGATCTGATATCCCAGATATTCTTGATCAGGGAGAACCAGAAAGAGTTAGCCCAAAACTAAATGAACAAACTCCATATCATAATGATAAATTAGGATTTTCATTCGTTCCACCACAGGGGTGGCTTGTTCAGGAACCTCAAAAACAAAATTCTGATACTCCAGATATTGTTGTAGTTGGAGATAAAATTGGAGGATTTACTCCACATATTTCAATTACAGTGGTTCCAGCAAAAACCACATTAGAAGTATACAACGAGAATTTAATTAAAAATTTGAAACCTGGAATTGACTCTGGAATACTATCAATCCAAAAACAGGAAAAAGTCACAATCAATGGAAATGAGGCCTTTGTCATAGAGGCGTCAAACAAATTCAATAACAATGAAGGACAAATCAAAGTCAAGTTCAAACAAGTCATAATTCACTTCAACGATAAATTTTACATTTGGACATATGCTAACAGTGAAAATAATTTTGAAACCACTCTGCCAAAATTTACTGCCTCCTTAGAATCACTATCGTTTTCCAATCAACCCGGACAGTGTGCTATAGCAACTGCCTCATACGGAACAGAGCAATCACCCCAAATCCAGTTACTACGAGAAATCAGGGACAATTCACTATACCAAACCAATTCGGGAACTGCATTCATGGTGGGATTTAACGAATTTTACTATTCTTTCAGTCCTACAATAGCAGATTGGGAACGACAAAACCCATTGTTCAAAGAATTTGTAAAAATTACTATAACTCCAATGCTGTCTACCCTGTCAATTCTAAATTATGTTGATATTCAATCAGAACAGCAAATACTGGGCTATGGAATTGGAATTATACTACTCAACGCCGTAATTTACTTTGGTATTCCAGTTATTGTAATTATATCAATTAGAAAGAAATTCAAAAAATCTATTCCTCGTTAAGATTTGTATCGATCGTCAATCTCTGTATTTGACAATATAGAAAATCGGCTATTATCTACCATTTCCATGTGTCAATTTAGATAAAAAATAAGATTAGAAAAATTATAATTAGTATGCAAAGCTGACCGTGAAATTAATGCAAAAACCTAGGAATTATTTTTACAATATGGGCCATTGATATTTTTCCAGGGCCCATTGTTATTATGCTTAAATTTGCAGCCAACAAAATTAAATCCAATTCATATCCACCCTGACCTAACAAATTTCCTACCTTTTTGACATGAAAAATTGCACCAAGCATTATGATTGATAGGATCGACGCAGAAATTCTGTTTAAAACACCTATGATCAGCATCACTCCACATACTGACTCGGCAAGAATTATTGGAATCATCAATCCCATCGGAATACCTAGACTGTCCAGGAAGCCACCAAATCCAGGATTTTCCAACTTTCCTAGCCCATGAACTAAAAATATTACTCCAACGGTTAGTCTGATACCTAAGTTAGTCAGATCATTGAGCTTTCCTTCTTTGATATTAGCTTCCATATTGCATTCAGCTTTTGACGATATAATAAAAGGTTCCATTAATTTTGTTTTAAGAAATTGGTAAATTCGATTAATACGGAATATAAAAAAAGAATGATAGATACTTGGAATGAAATAGCACCACGATATCATAAAAGATGGGCAGACAAATCAATTGGGCCATTTCAAAGTTCCAAAAAACTTGTATCGATGGCAAAAATTCGTTCTGGAGACACAGTATTAGATCTAGCTTGTGGAACCGGTGCAGTAACTAGAGAGATTGCAACCAAGATTGGTAGAACCGGATATCTAATTGGAGTTGACAGCTCTATGACAGCACTATCTATTGCAAAAAAAACACTTGTTAAGACAAACGTTGATTTCATAAATTTTGATGCAGAAAACTTTGGGTTTAACCGAAAATTTGATGTTATCACATGCCAATTTGCTTTATTCTTTTTTCCAGATTCTAATAGGGCATTAGATAATATCCGAAAAACACTGAAAAAAAATGGAAAACTAGTATTGGCAGTTCATGGTGCAGGAAAAACTGTCCCATATTTTTCAAGCATTATGGATTCAGTCCAGAAATTCATCCCACAATATCTACCTGTAGGGACTCCAAACTTTGATAGATTTGGGACTACTACAAATCTAAAAAATACAATCATAAAAGCTGGCTTTGTTAATATTGTAATCAATGAACACAATTTTTGGTATTCTCCAGGAACATTTTCAAAGTATTGGTCTGATTATTACAAATATCTGGCAAAACCTCTTCGAAAAAAGATTAATGAATTAACGCCCACCCAGATAGCACAACTAAAAAAATTAATTCAAGAAAAGACAAAACCCTTTACAAAAAATGGCATAATCAATTTTCCATGGAAGATTCTAATTCTTTGTGCAAAAAAACCATAATTCTCATACATCTCAAAATTATACCGAAGTTTTGCTCAAAAATACTCTAACATTAAAATCAATACAATCATGTCTCGGAGGGGGGTTCTTTTCAGAGTATTAACAAGTCTTTTGTGAATTTATGCATAATAGTTGGTCTTTGTTGAACGATCACGGAATCCTCTATTCTTATACCAAACCTATTTGGAATGTAAATTCCAGGCTCTACTGTTATTGCCATATTTTTTTGTAGAAAAGATGTACTCTTTTGGGAAATTGTTGGAAATTCATGAACCTCTAATCCAATTCCATGACCTGTTGAGTGAATGAAATATTTTCCATAGCTATTCATCTCAATGTGATCTCTACATGCATCATCCACACTCTTACATGAAACGTTTGGTTTTACAGCCGCCAATCCTAGTTTTTGTGATTCTTTCACAATTTCATAGACTTCTTTAGCCTGATCTGAAATTCTACCCAAGCCAAATGTTCTCGTAGCATCACTGACATAACCCTTGTATCTTAATGTAAGATCTACTACTATCATATCTCCACTCATAAATTTTCTGTCAGTAACTTGAGCGTGTGGCAACGCTCCATTTGGACCCCCAGCAATTATCAATGGATTCAGGGTAGATCGATATCCAGTTGCAAACATGTCTTGCTCCATTGCAAATGACATCAGCTTTGTCTGTAGTTCCGACTCTCGTAATCCCTTAGTTATTTTCGTTGTACAGACTTCATACATATCATCTAAGATTCTAGATGCTTTTCTGAGAATTTTGATCTCCGAATCATCCTTGATCTCTCTGGCTCTATAGAAAGGCTCGGTGGAATGTCTTATCTTTGGTAAAGATTTTTTGAGAATCTGCATCATATCGTAGTTCTGGCAATCGGTACAAACTTTTTTTCCATTGATCTTTGTCAATAGACTAGTTAATAGGCCGGTACCACGCTCCGATGTAACAACTTCACAATCAATACTGTCTTCGTGTGCCCGACTTACCTCAAGCTCTGGCGCAATTATGGTTGTACTCCCATTCCTCTCTAAAACACCTATTGCTTCACCCCAAAACCCGGTAAGATAAAAAAGATTTTCTGGTTCAAAGCAAACTAAAATGTCACAATCTATTTTTTGTGCTTGTTTTAGAAGCACATTCCTTCTACTTTTCATAAATATCAAAACACCGAACCGTGAATTAATCTTTGTCGAAATTTAGAAACTATTGAATTATGATAAAGTATTGTTCAATAATTTATTTAGTTCAAATTATAACAAAATTAATTCTGATAACTCCATCGTAATTCTATTATTGTAGAACTCAATTCCAACGATTTAAAATTGAAAAAGCTCCTTATCCAGAAATTAATAAAAAAATCAGGTTTATGCGTAATTTCATGCGAAAAGCTTTTTGAGGGTTCAATTCCGAGTATAATTGTATAATGCAAAAGACAGAAAGTCCAACCTATCTTAAAGCAATCACAATTCGTGATCAAAGCGACATACATTCTATCAAAGATGATATGAAAAAGAATATGATACTTATCTTGCGTGTTACACCGTTAGCACAGAAAGATGTAGAACAGCTTCGAAAACTTGTAGAAGAGCTGTATGCACAAGCAAAAAACTTCAACGCTGATATAGCGAGATTGGGAGAAGAAAGAATTATCGTGACACCTCCTGGTATAAAAATTTGGAAACCAGAATACGATCTAAAATAATATTTAGAATTTACTCAAAAATTATACTGACTATTAATATCGGAGCAAAATAAAAAATATCAGTTGAATAAAACCACACTGACTATAATTTTCTTACTTACCATTTCAACTCCTTTAGCATTTTCAGAACTAAACCCAACCAAAATAGTTGAAGAATGTGAAAAAATATACCCAGAACTAGAATCACTTGGTAAAACAAAGTTCCAAGAGAGATACATGTATCACCCAAATCTCAGAATTTGTTTTAGTCTGTACAACGATGTTTCTTGGCTTTCAAAAGATCCCGAAAGGATAGATCGACTGATCGCATTATTGATAGAACCCATCTCGAACAAAGCAATCCGCGATCGTAACACCCAGACCGATATAATTCCGCAGTGGATTAAAGACGATGCTACAAGATGGCACCAAGGAAAGGAACACGATAACGTCTTTTCTTATGGGATCAGATTTCTAATAAACTCAAAGGTAATCACCCCACTGAAGGATTTATCAGTCATCTCAAAATGTCAAGCAGATCGAATTTGTATTTCTGATGACACATACATTAGATATTCAAGATCGAACAATCAAAATGAAAATACCATCCTCACTCATAGATTTGAGACTCGTACAGACTCAATTTTAATAAGCTCGGTGGAAATTACTAAAGAAAAAATTACTCGTAATAATTTTCACACTGACTTTGATGGATTAGACAGTCAGACAAACCATCATTATCAATTCATTCATAATATTCCAATCAGAGTGGGATCAAGCATTCCATCAAAGTATGTGGTTACTGTAACCAATGAGGTTGTATTTCCTTTCAAAAACCAACAAAGAAATGCCGTGATTGCGTGGGATAAAACCAAGCAATACCAAGAAGTAATTGATAAAAACACAGGCATAGTCTTATTCGCGAAATATCACGACCGAATCAAAAAAACACAATGGATTGTACAATTAACCGATACCAATGCTTTTTCTCAAGAATTCGAAATTCAATATGAGCAAATGAATATCCCAACTTGGATAAAACAACCCGTAAGATGGTGGACAGAGGGCAAAATATCTGATTCTGAATACATCAATAGTATCAGTTATTTACTAAAAAACAAAATTTTGGAGATTTAGTCGCCAATACATTATGATTCTTTTTTTGTATGACCATATCACATTCTGAAAAAATTAACTGTACAGAAAACCAACTTTGGCAGTTACTACTAGAAAAAATAACAAACCCAGAATATACCATTAAAGAGGTGTCAAAATCAAAAATTCTTGAATCTTTTTCTGATGGATATCTCAGAGAGATGAACGTATCTGGAATGCATATCGTGGAGCGGATAATTGTTAGTTCAGAAACAAAAGAGATCATTTTCAATCTCGTTGATAATATAGAATTTGAAGGATACATAATTAATAAAATTGAAAATAAAAATGATGATGTCATCTTGACATATTTACAGGAATGGAAACCAAAAAACTCTTCTATTCAATATTCTCAAAACCAGTTTTTAATTACAATAAAAAATTCAGTTCTTGCAATGAAAAAACTTGCCGAAAAAAATCTATAAAATTCTGTAACGTTGATGTTAGATCTAAAATAATCTAATTGCTTCTTGTACCTGAGGATAATGCGCAGGTACACGGAATTGGCGACGAATATTCATCGCTAAGCTCTCACATTTTCTCCGCTCACCATGGTTTACCAAAACACGTCGAAGCTTTGGTCTTAGCTTGTGCACAAATGACATTAGTTGATTAAAATCACTATGGCCAGAAAATCCATCCAGCTTTATCATGGAGCAGTTTACGTTTACTACTTCTACTTTTCCATCCTTACCAAGTAGTGATACTTGCTTGGAACCATCGAGAACTCGACGACCCAATGTACCGTTTACTTGGTATGACACAAAAATAATCTTATTTTTGTTTGACGGTGCAATATTTCTAAAATATTCTAAGACTGGGCCCCCCTCTAACATGCCAGATGTTGCCAGTATGATGCAGGGGGTATTATCTCGGAGTGGTTCCTCTCGTCCATCGGAATGTTCAATATTTGTGAAATATTCAGAATCAAATGGATTATCATCAGTTTCCAGAATTTTTTGTCGCAATTCGCGAGCCAAATATTCTGGATATGCTTCATGTATGGCAGTTGCCTCTGAAATCATACCCTCTGTGAATACAGGTGCTTCAACCATTTGACCTGCCTTCATGTAATGATCAATTACCATTAGGATTTCCTGCGCACGACCTACCGCTGGAATTGGAATGAGTACTTTTCCACCATCAACCAATGTATTGTTTACAGCATTGATGAATGCGGATTCTACTTCTTGTCTTGTTGGTTGTATGTCTTCTCTTGCGCCATAGGTGCTCTCTATGAGTAATGTCTCTACTCTGGGATAGTTCCACGATGCACTATCAAACAGAATGCTTTTACCAAATTTAATGTCGCCAGTATACACAAAGTTATGATCACCATTACCAATGTGAAAGTGACATGTAGCAGAACCCAAGATATGGCCTGCATTTGAAAAAACCAATTTGATGTCTGGTGCAATGTCAGTTACTGTCCCATATGGTATAGTAATGGTTTGTCGCATGATCTGTTTTACGTCGCGTTCTGCGTAAATTGGAGATCTTCCCTGTGCAGACGCAACTCGAATTGCATCCAATTGAATAAGATTCATCATTGGTAGTGTGGGTTCTGTACAATAGATTGGGCCCTTGTAACCATATTTGCAAAGAACTGGCAAAAATCCAGTATGGTCCAAATGTGCGTGACCAATTACTATTGCATCCAATTCGTCTAGTGTTATGTTTGACCAATCCAGTCTTGGAAATGCTTCAGATGAAGATCTCGCGCCCGGGTTTACACCACAATCAATGAGGATCTTGCTTTCGGGCGTGGTAAGTATCATGCTTGATCTGCCTACTTGGCCAAATCCCCCCAACGTCATCAGAGAAACTTCGGATTTCTGCGCGAGTCTAGGTCTGAAAATACTCTCACCAATTTGTTTGAGATGTTTAGCACGCTCAGACGATGTAAGTTTTAAATTGTAATTGATTTGCTGAATTGTGCTTGATTGAATGGTTGTTGCCTTTCTAACTCGGATCCTCCAGCCCATTTGTTCGGTTAGTTTGGCTGCATTGAATTCGGGATTATTTTGAAGTAGCCATGGTCTTCTAACTTCTAGAGACACCTCGCCTGTAGCGGTATCAAAGAATGTACTTCCTAGTTCTGCCTCTTTTGGAATGAATTCCACAATTAACTTACGTGCATCTTCTTCATTTTTTCGAATAGACTCTTCTGTTCTAACAACGATTCTTTTTTTAATTACATTTACAAGATCTGAGACAATTTGGTTGTTCTCCATTAGGAAAGATGGTGATTTTGTATAAAGTGCTATTCTTGGCCCTTCATAATCGATTTTACTAACTTGTGCCTCTTTAGGAATACTTTGCAGTATTGTTGCCATTACACTTTGGGCTGTTGATGAATCCTTCTCATGCTGTCTTTTTTGCATTAAATCACTACAAAGCAATGATGGCTTTTTTTTGCTCTTTGGTCAAAAGTCGATAGCCATCTTTATCGATAATTGCAACATTGATACCGTCTCCGGTCCCAATGTTTCTTACAATTGCTGCCTTTACTGCACGCAATGCGATGACTTTGGCCTCATTCACGGTGAGGTTATCACGATATTCGTCTTCTAGGGTTCCATATGCTACTGGAGAACCACTGCCTGTTGTAACATATTTTTTTTCTTCCACAGAACCAAACACATCCACATTAACTAATTGAGGACCCTGTTTATCATATCCACCAATTAGAATATCTGCAATGAATGGATAACCTCTGTTTTGATGGAACATTAACGAACAAAGTCTTGCAAGCGATCTAATTGGTATGTCTTCGTTTTTTTGAACACGATGAATGTTTGCATGATATCTCAGAACATCTGTAATGTTTTGCGCATCTGCAACTCCTCCAGCCATAGTCATTCCTGCATGTCTTGCTATCTGTTGCACCTTCATAGTGTTGTTATTAGCGATAAAATATCCAGCACTGGCACGCATGTCTGCACACAAGACAACACCGTCACTTGCCTTGATACCTACAGTGGTTGTTCCATGTAGAATTTTATCTTCTACGCTATTAGCTGACATAAAATCTCCTAGATGACATCAAATGGTTTTGACCCGTTTAAATAACTTTGGGGGGTCACCTTGATAAGTGGTAGGCTCAACCAGTGACATAATGCACAAATCTCCATCTCACACAATGGAGCTTCCACGCCTGATCGTTGTGGGAGAAAAAAACATCGATAATTTTGGGAAATTTTTAGCCCACTTACACCCAACAAAGAAGGCTTCGGTCATAGCGGGTAATCATGTTCAAAAAATTGTTAAAACAAAAATCCTCAAGTCCCTAAACGGATCCAAAATCAAATCCATCTGGCATATTCCAAATAATAATGACGAAAAATCAATCGAATTCATACAATCTAAAGTGAAAAAAGATAATCCTGATCTTATCATTGGAATTGGTGGTGGACGTTCAGTAGATATCGCAAAAATGATTTCTTTTAACTTGCAAAAACCTTTTGTCAGTTTACCTACTGCTGCTTCACATGATGGAATTGCGAGTCCTTTCGTCTCGATTAAAGGAGAAAAACCACATTCTCTCACAGCATCAGCTCCCTTGGGCGTGTTTGTTGACATAGATATTATTAAAAAAGCACCAAAGAAATTATTGGCTGCTGGATGTGGTGATTTGGTAGCAAAAATCACCGCAGTAAAAGACTGGGAATTAGGCCGTGATATGACTGGAGAGTATTATGGAAGATATTCATCAAATCTTGCATCTATGAGTGCTAAAATTCTATTGGAAGCCGCGGAAAAGAAAATACAACCTGATATACGTGATATAGTCGAGGCCTTAATCAGTGCGGGTGTTGCATCATGTATTGCAGGTAGTAGTAGGCCATGTTCTGGCTCTGAACATCTGTTTTCACATGCTTTGGATAAGATAGTTCCCGGTATTGGATTACACGGGGAAAAGTGCGGCATCGGTGCCATCATGATGGCAAAACTTCAAGGACAAGACTGGAAGATAATCAAGAACACTTTAAAAAATAATGGGGCGCCAACCACTGCTAAACAATTAGGAATTCAAAAAGAAATGATAGTAAAAGCTCTGATAATAGCTCAATCATTACGACCTGAACGATATACGATTCTAAAACAGGTCAATATGACTGAAATGAAGGCATTAGCACTTGCTAAAAGCACCGGCGTTATCTAAAATTTTAATTCGAATAGTACAAATCATCCATACAAATTCTACGCGCGAATTAAATACAAAATTCACTTTAACCATCTCATGACAACAACTGCATGGAAATGTTTCAGATGCGATCTGACATTCAAAGAGGAGTCATTAGCAAATCTACATCAAAATATCTGCAACCATCAATCACGCCAAATACGTGTAACCATTGCATAATACAGCAAAGCGGATTAATGAGAACTACTTATCAAAACCATGAACTGTAAAAATCTCCAGGTAGGTTGTTTTCATGATTCCAAACTTCATGACGCTATGGGTAAATGCCTTGTAAAGGGTTGCCGTTGTAATTTTTATACATAATTACCTAATGCCAGAACCAATTAGATTCTACTCTAATTATCAATTCATTAAACCAGACTGACCAAATACACCATTTTCAATACAGAAAATATGTAATATAATCATCCAAATGAACTATTTATTGACAATAACACTAGTAGAAATCATTAGTAAAGGTTTAAGAGTAAATTTGTAAATAATAACTAGTGAAAAATGAGTCAAACATTAACAAATCTCTATAGTTCTATGCTCAAGACACTAGTAGATAGACGTGCAGAGCTAGTCGCAGAAATTGAAGAAATTAACAATCAAATTGTGGAAATCAAAAAAGAAGCGAAAGATAACGGCATAAACATAGTTCACTAAAATTTATTCTGTGTTTCCGGATAAATCATAGACAATCATTACTGAATTTGCTATACTGTTGATTTAGTATGATATTCCATTATGAATGATTTTTCTGAATCTGATAAGCATCAGATTAAAATCAATCATAATTATACACCCATACAATGAAAGCAATTGTTTTAGGTGGTTCGAAGGGAATTGGAAAAGCAATCGCAAAATCTTTAGACTCCATTGGATGTGATGTAAAAGCTACATCCAGAAAAGAAATTGATACGGCTAACCTATCAAGCGTTAAACGATTCATAAAAAAACAAAAAGACATAGATATTTTGGTTCTAAACACAGGAGGTCCTCCACCGAAAAAATTCTCAGAGGTAACAGAAAAAGAATGGCAAAAATATCATAATCAACTATTCTTGGGATTTTGTCTTTTGCTCCAAAAACTCAAGATTCGTGACGGTGGATACATCTTTGTTATAACTTCAGGAGTAATTAAGGAACCAAATCCTAGGTTGGTAATATCGAGCGCATACAGGCTAGCATTTACTGCAGTTTTTAAGCTTGCTAGCAAAGAATTTGCATCTAGAAAAATTAACTGTATCAATATTGCACCCGGATTAATAAACACAGATAGAGTACGTGAACTAGGAAATGCTGCGGAAATGATAAGAACTATTCCAATGAAAAGACTCGGTGAACCTAGTGAGATCGGTGATTTTGTTAAAGGAATCGTTGAAAATAAAATCAAGTATCTTTCTGGAGTAACAATAACATTTGATGGTGCTAACTCTAATTTTGTAGTTTAATATATGAGCGCTACAGGCATCTTAAGACAAGATCATCTCAAAATAAAAAGACTAGAAAAAATCATCATCAAATGCTATGAACATCTTTACGCAGGCCAAACTATTCCTTTGTCAGATATAGAGAAAATCAATTTTATAATTTCCGAATTTCTTGATTCAATTCATTATTCCAGAGAGGAAGATTCGTATTTTGCATGTGTTGTGAGTTATGATTCACTAAAAGATGAAATTAGAAAATTTATGATAGAACATGAGTTTTCTCGTAGAATTGCAAAAAATATCAACAAATATCTTCAAAACTGGAAAGATGGTAAAGACTCACGTGAACCAGTAGCAAGGTTTCTCAGAACATATTCAATTTACTTGGATGATCATTTAAAAAAAGAGGATGAGTTTTTTAACAAAGTGGAATTAGAAATTCTACCCAAAGAAGAAGAGCAAGCAATGTATGAACAGTTCCAATCTGTTATGGCAGTATCCACTAAAATGGAGATAATTCTTGAGCATATTGAATTTCTAGAAAAACAATACTGGTTTAAGTCGTAAAGTCTTTAAGAGATAGCAAAACCAAGCAATCTGAAAATGGTGTTTGTATTATGGATGACAGGACTACCATGTTCTGGAAAGACAACAATAGTTAGAGCGATGCAAAAAATTGTACCAAATCTTGCTATTCTAGATGGTGATGAATTGAGAGAATGGTTATCACCAAAAGATTTTTCAAAGGAGGGAAGAGTCGAGCACAACAAAAAGGTAGCACATCTAGCTAAATTACTACTAAAACATAATGTCCCAGTTGGAGTATCATTAGTCAGTCCATTTTTTGAGAATCGTTCGGATGCCAGAAAAATTGTTGGAGATGATTCAAAATTCTTTGAGATATACGTAAAATGTTCCTTACAGGAATGTGAAACTAGGGATGTGAAAGGAATGTACAAAAAAGCACGTGCAAACGAAATCAAACAGTTCACAGGCGTATCTGACCCATATGATATCCCCACAAATCCGGATTTCGTAGTTGGAACCGATAAGGAAACACTGGAAGAGTCTGTACAAAACATGTTAAATTTTCTTAAATCAAAAAAAGTGGTCTAGGAAATATATCTTCGAATAATCTCTTCATGAACTAATCCGTTTGTCACAATTAAACCATTTTCATGATTTAATATCTCGGTATTGTATTGTACCGGTTCACCTTTCATATCGGTAATTTTTCCACCAGATTCAATTATCAAGCAATGTGAAGCACAAGTATCCCACTGTTTTATCTTATTGGAGGTGGTCAGATACAAATCTGCCAACCCCTGACAAATCTCTGCTACCTTAAGAGAACTACCACGACTCTCAAAACTTGCAACTCCAAGTTTTTTAAAAAATTCCTTCTCTTGTTCTGTTAGGTGGAATCTACTACCCACCGCCTTGCACTGTTTAAGGTCATTTATTTTACTCACTTGAAGCCTTGACCACTTTCCGTCTTCCAATTTGAATGCTCCAGAATTTTTCTGTGCTAAAAATATGGTATTGGTTGTTGGTCTACTAATTACACCTAGAATAGGAATCCTGTTGTGAACCAAGGCAATCATAATTGTAAATTCGCCGGTTTTATTAACAAAATCACTCGTCCCATCCAGAGGATCTACTATCCATATTTTTTCTTCCTCAAGTCTGGATATGTCATCAGTGTCCTCTTCTGAAAGAATATGATAACCTGATGGTGCTAAAATCTGTTTGATAATCTCATTACTTTGTAGATCCGCCTTGGTTATTGGCGAATTATCATCCTTAGAATGCGAGCTAATCTCTCCTCCATAAACATCCATGACAGCTGAACTGGCCCTCTTGACTGCCTCTAGTGCTCGAAATGTTTCATCATGAGGGTTTGAAAATGGTAAACTAGAAGGCATACTATCGTGCTAAATCTGGCTTGATAGTCCATGCAATTCCCAATACTACAAAAGGTATCGAAATAAATCCCACAAGTTTTAGCAATGTGAAAAATTGCGTTGATGCTTCACTAGGAACATTGAATAGAAATGGCATTGGAATTGCAACTGCAAACCAAATTGCTGAAAGTAAAATCAATGTCTTCACACGTCTCTTCCTTAAAGATTCCAATACTATGAATAAAAAATCGCGTATTAAATTGATTTACTTTAGTGATTCGCCACCATCAATCGGTAAAACAGCACCTGTAACCCATGCGGAATCTTCATCTGATGCAAAGTATAATGCTGCTTTGGAAACATCATTAACTGTACCATATCTTCCTATTGGATATGCAAAATTCATCATTTCCCTAGTTGCCGGCGTTGCCAGAAACTCTGATGTCATATCTGTTTCCACCACACCTGGACAAATACAATTTACTCTAATCTTATTTTTTGCATATTCCAAAGCCCAGCATTTTGTTAGTAAAACCAAAGCTGCTTTGGAAGCCGAATATGCATCGGCGCTAAAGTTCTCATAGGCCTTCATTCCTGCAGATGAAGCAATGTTAATAATCACACCCCCATTTTTTTGTAAATACGGTATTGCGTGTTTTGTCGAATAAAACGAACCATGGAGATTTACATCAAAAACATCTTTCCATTCCAAATCTGAAATCTCATGCAGAGGTTTGATCTTTGGAAAAATCCCAGCGTTATTCACCAAAATATCCAATTTCCCGAATTTCTCGATTGTTTTATTTATGAGATTTTTAACTTCGACCTCTTTTCTGATATCTGCGAGTACTGGATACGCATCAATTTCCGAAGCAGTTTCCTTTAACCTGTCATTGTCTTTGCCTGAAATAACAACACTCCCACCATTCGCTATGAACTCTTTTGCAATGGCTTTTCCTATGCCTCTGCTTCCTCCAGTAATTAATGCGACTTTACCTGAAAGTTTCATTATCACAGTTAAGTTTTCGAGGTAATATAGCACTTTGAAAAACTAATTTAAAATATTCCAATTTTCTTTGTATTTTTCTGAAAAAAATTAGGATAAATATTAAATATAACAATATCTTATAATTAATAATGCGAAAGGACATAAATCCTGCAGACTGAATGGTGCGTGACCCAGTAGAACTAATTTGTGTCCCAAAAGTACGCAGTAGCGTAGTGGATTGGAGAGGTGTTCTCTCATGGTTCTGCGCTTGGGGTCACGCCGATTTCATTTTTCAAATAAACCGATACTGAACCTACAAGTTCTCCATTTGGATTAATGATTATCTCCAAATTTTGGTCTTCGGGAATCTCTATTCTCTCTTGTCCTAGATATTTCCAAGTATAATATTTCCCAAAATCTCCATGTTCTGTTGAAACCAAAACATAATCCTCATCAAATGAAAATGATTTTCCTTTCAATATTATCGATAATTTTTGAGGACTCTCTCCACTAGAAACAAATCTAAATTCATACCTGCCCTGCTTAGCAAAAAAAGTATCCATAAAAATTCCATTCTGATATAAATCCGGATTTGCTAGCATTATGTGATAAATTTCATCCCTTTCAACATCTTCCGACGGTGCACTAATAATCAAACCAATGACTATTCCAATAGGTATCACTATCAACCCTAGAATAATCACATTCTTCTTTTTCATAAACAAATAGCAAAGAAAATTACTATAAAAATTTGTAAAACAACAAAAAGAAAGGATTTAGAGCTTTAATGCTTCTTTTAGTCCCTTGTATCTATTTCGGATTGTAACCTCAGTTACTCCAGCTGCTTGTGCAATATCTTTTTGAGTCTTGTTCTCGCCTAGCATTACACAAGCCAAATACAAAGCAGCTGCTGCCAGACCCATAGGATCTTTTCCTGCAGATACTTCTATTCTACTAGCTTCCTTGAGAAATTCTAGTGCTTTTCTCTTTGTCTTTTCAGACAAGTCTGCGATACTGGCAATTCTAGCTACACCTTTTATTGGATCTACCACAGGCATTTTCAGGTCTAGTTCCCTGAGTAACAATCTGTAACACCTAGCAACATCTTTTCGCTTGATATTGATTCCAGTTGCTACATCTGTTAGTGTACGAGGAGTTTCTGTATTCCTACATGCTGCATATAGAGCGGCAGCCACTAATCCAGGAATTGAGCGACCTCTGACAAGTCCCTTGTCTAATGCCTTTCTGTAGATATATGCAGTCTTTTCAATTACTGCATCAGAAAGTGCAAGCTTGTCTTTGAGTCTATCAAGCTCCGAAAATGCTTGCCTAAAGTTTCTATCTACTGGTTCATGAACCTGACTTCGTGAGTCCCATGTTCGTAACCTTTCGATAGTGCTCTTCATTGAAGATGTAAGTGGTTTTCCAGATGCATCTTTATCTGCCTGACCGATGATCGTTGCAAGTCCCATGTCGTGCATTGCAAGTGAAGTCGGTGTACCTGTTCGAGTTCGATTCTCCCCTTCTTCTTTTGAAAAGGAACGCCACTCTGGACCTTCTTCTTCAACACGTTCTGTTGCAACAAATCCACACGTGTTACAAAACATCTCGCCAGTGCTACCATCCGTTAGCATTGCGCCTTTTGCACATCGTGGGCAGCGATCGCTATTTCGTGCTGTTTGTGTCATGTGTATCACCGATTCAAATTCTCTATATAAATATTGCACAAGATTTATCTATGATTTTTACATCTATTCAATTTTTCAAATGTTAACACGGTACACATTACATTTTATCATCTTGCAACAATTTTTTTTCTGTGTCTTTTGCAAAAGATTTCTCAATTCTAAAAAAATCATCTAACATTTGGTTAGACCAAACTGATGAACACAAATCTGTTTTCCTAAATTTGATTTGTCAACATTTGGAAAAATCGAAATAAGTAAAATTTTCTTTTTCAGGTAATTAGTTCCGAAAAACGTAAACCTTAAATACTATATATAGAACGGACTACTATAAAAATGGAAACATGTCCATTATGTGGCGAAATAGTCACAACATCATATGGAGTGCACTCTCATATCAAGAAGATGCATCCACAAAGCATTCTAGCTCAGTAATCTAGGCGAATTGTTTTTTATTTTCTATTTAGTCACAGCGAATGCTGTATTCTAAAAGTTGTCCATTAGATCTTTTGGTAAAATAGATTTCACACCCCCCAATTTCAATAAACTACTCAAAGTTTACCATGACAAACTTCCAGAATTCCTGGTCCAAACAGTCAACACCAAGCGTATCTGATAAGTTGGGTGATATCCTCAAACCAAAAGGCGCATTAAAGCCAAGAATTGAGCAAGCAACAAGAAGCTTACAAAACCAAATCTCAAAACTTGACGGAATGCTGACCAAACTCAAGCAAAGAGAGCAAACACTATTCCAAAGAATAGTACAAGCTACCCAAAAACATGATACTCAAACTAGTAAGGTTTTAGCCAATGAACTAGCCGAAGTCAGAAAAGTTTCCAAAATGTTAGGAAACTGTAGAATGGCTCTAGAACAAATCGAACTAAGACTAACAACATTCCACGACCTAGGAGACACCGTAGTCACAATAGCACCAACAATCGGCCTAATGAGAAGTCTGAAATCTTCACTTGGCAAGTTTATGCCTGAAGCAGACCAAGAACTAGGCATGATGACTGAAATGCTGAATGGATTAATGGCAGAGTCTTTCTCAGGCGAGGGAGCATTTGGCATGGATCAGAGTACAAATCAAGAATCTGAAAGGATTCTAGAGGAAGCTGCAGCAGTGGCTGAGGCATCTGTGGGAGACAAATTCCCATCAACACCAGTTAGCTCAAAGACTGCAACCTCAACAAGATACCTCTAAAGTATCTTCTTCTTTTATTATTTTAAAAAACTGTTCCGCTATGCGTTCCACTCTGAATCACTAGATTTTCTGTCTAGATTCCTTAATTGACTTGACTTTATTTTCCTCACCATCAACTACGCTGTCGATGCTGGCAAGTTTGCTTCTTAGATTGCCTATGAGTGCACCCACTTCATCTGCTTGCTTTTCAACCTGAGCACGTTTGTTAGAAAGTTCTCGTATTCCTCTACCTTCTTCTTCAATATAATCACCAACTTTGACTAATTTCTCCTTTAAATTCTGAATATCTACTGACTCGTCCTCTATCTCCTTAACTAATCTGGTACGCTTGTCTTTTAGGTTCTTGATCATTAATCCGACGTAATCAATGGCTTCCTCGAGCTTTGCACGTTTATTCATCAAGTCTGCTATTCCGATTTCTGAGCCAGTAGTCTGTTCCGCTATGCGTTCCGCTTCAATTCTCGGTTTTTCTTGCTCTAACATACTACCCTGTTCAATTTCTTCGGTCTTCTTAAATTTTTCAAACAATTTGAATCAGTTATAGTGTATGATGATTTATTCCTAATAAAGATAAAGTAAGATAAAAAACCACCAATGACAAAAATTTCTGACTAGGATTTATCTATAATTGTCTTCACCGCCAGGAAAATAGCCATTTTCATGTGTTTCATGACTATGAAATGGTTGTTCCGCTATGCGTTCCGCTGTGACGTTTCAAAACATCCCTAATCTAGACTGCAGTGTATTACTATACCATGTCAAAACAACAATACAGGTCCGAAATGGGCATAATGGGAGATATCCTCAATGTCACCATGGAAGGAGGCAGGCAAGGAACCATAGTTTCTGCAATATCTAGAAGGGCTAACCTTTCACACTATGCGGTAATTGACAAATGTGAAAAGTTATCCTCTGCAGGCTTGGTACAAACAGTCAAGACTGACAAAAACCGACTATATACAATCACTGAAAAAGGCATCGAGTTTGTCCAAGAGTTCCGAAAATTCCAATCCATCCTGGAAGCACTGAATTTGAGGTATTAAACATGAAAAACCAAGAGGCAGTACTCTGTAACAAGAAGGATGTCGTTCCTAATCCACATGGAATGATTTTTGTAAGGATTAGAGATATCCTGATCAGAATGGTAAAAGCACCAATACTAGCTATAGGAATTCTTCTTACAGTAGTACTGCCTACACAATCTTTTGGTTCCCTCCGGAGTGTCGAATTTACAATTTATCCTGATGGGACTACTCATGTTTCTCAACAGGCTATTGCTGATCCAACTGAACCAGAACTAAAAGTGAATCTCTTTGGTAAATCATTTGATAATTTCATAGCTCAGGATGAAAACGGATTACTACTATCATTTGAAATTGAAGGTAAAGTGGCCACTGTTCAGACATTCGGGGCTTCATCAGTTTCCATAGAATATGACAATTATGATTTAATCTCAAAGAAAGGTAAGATCTGGACATTTACAATTGACTCGCCGGTAGATTATTCTGTAACAATGCCAGACGAAGCAACTATTGTAGACATATCAAATCCAGACAATATTGACATTATTGATAACAAACATGTTTCACTTCTTAAAGGAAAAAACCAAATAGAATATTTCTTCAACACTTCGGGTCCAGCACTATCTGCATTCAATACAATCAACCAAGTCAAGTCTTTGTTAGATGAAGCAAATTCCAAAAAAATTGATGTAAGTTCAATTCAGGAAAAACTTGAGATGGCTGTATCCGCATATGACAATAAAAAATATACCGATGCTGAAAACCTGGCTCATGAGGCAAGAACTCTAGCAGAACAAAAAATTGCAGAAGCTGAAGTTAATAATCAAAATTCAAACACAATTGACTGGTTCAAAAATAATATTGTAGGTATTGCTACTTCAATTGTAGCTATTGGCGGTGCTGTTTCAGCAATTACATTACTTCTCAAAAAAACCAAAAGCGTAGTAAAAAAGACAATGGGACCATTACTAAGTAAGGAAGAAACTGAAACCGAATCTATATCGGAATCTGAGATAGATGAACCAATAACCCTAGAAATGAGGGATGATGATAGGCAACTAGTATCATATCTGGAGAAAAATGGGGGTCAAGCCTTTGAACGGGAACTTCGCAAGAAATTCCTCTTACCTAGAACCACCATGTGGCGTGCTGTTAAACGATTAGAACGTCAGGGTGTAATCGAGATACAGAAAAAAGACTTTCAAAATCTTGTCAGACTCAAGACAAAGGGAGATTCACAATGAAAATTTTACTAATATTAGTATTATTTACAATTATTACAAGTATCATAATTACACCAGCATTTGCAGAATCTAAAATAGAATCCTTTGTGAATCTCGCTACAAAAGCAAGAGATCAAGTAAAAATTCAGATGGATAAGATGCCATCCATTTCACAAGAGACCAAAGATTTGTACTCACAAGGAAACGCGGAAACCGAGCTTCTGATTTCAGCTGCTAAAGCTGGTGATAATACTGAGGCAAAAAAACACTTTTTGGCTGCAATGAAAGCTTTCAGAGAAATTACTCAAGTATTTTCTGAAACAATTCCATCATCTACAAATCCTTCTCAAAATACTGTGAATATTACTACACCAATAAATGACTTTGAATACGGAAATACATTAAAAAGATTCGAAGCCAACGTAAACATACTAAAATCTGTCGCATCCAAAAATAATCTCCAAGTAGATTTTAGTAAAATTGATGGATTAATTCAAGCAGCTAGGTCAAGTCTTGCAAGCGGAGATGTAGTTGCTGTCGAAAAAACAATTTCAGAAATTAAAACATCTGGAAATGAATTGCAATCAACCATCAAAAACATGGTTTCTGAGCGTTCTAATACTAGAGCCATATCTTTTGTAAACAAGTACATAGCAAAAATTGATGCTGTTCTGGCACAGGCTAAGGAATTGAACATTCCGGACGATCAAATTAACAAACTGAAAATAGCAAAAGAAGAACTAGAATCAAGTAATGATCCGTCACAAATTGTCTTAAAAATAAAGAGAGTATACCAAATTAACTTGGATCTACTTGACGCCAAAAACCAGAAAATACTCTCAGAGTTATCAAAACTTGAAAATAGACTTTCCATATTGGAACCTAAAATCGATGACACGATCAAGCCTAAATTTGATGAAGCAAAATCAATTCTTATTTCACTCAAAGCTTCCACTTTAAACGATGATCCAATAAAAACACTAAGAATTTTAGATTCAAAATTAAAATCGATTGAATCATACGTTTCATCACAATCTAATCCACCTAACACCCAAAATGATCAGAAAATTCAAGAAAAGCAAAAAGTGAAGGTTCAAACCAAGGCACAGAAATACTCTACAGAAATTTCTAAATTAGAATCTAGGCTTGCGGAAATAGAACCTCATATTGATGATGTAATAAAAACAAAATTTGATACAGCCAAATCTATGCTTGCAAAACTCAAAGAGTCTGGTACAGAATCCAAAATGACAATACGTTCAATTAATTTGTTAATTGATGAAATTGTTCAATACGTCGAATCAGTAGATTCTGAGGACACCGAATAATCCTAACAAAACTTCATATAGATTTTGAAGACGACAAATACTGATGTCATCAAAACAGATCTCTATCGGTGTAGGTGTGCCAATGATAATAGTGGGTGCATTGATGGCATTTTTCTGGGCACCAACTAATCTGGAGTGGACAGATACCATCGAGTTTGTTGGCGGATTGATAGGAATTCTGGGGATCATTTTTTTTGTAGCCGGATTGTTATATACAAAACAACCAGTAATAACCTAGTCTGAATTAAATAATGATTCCAACTAGTTCATCTACTTGAAAGCAAGACTCTTTGAGATTTTTACATCAATAGAAGGTGAAGGAATTCTATATGGTACAAAAACACTTTTTGTCAGACTAGCTGGATGTCCCTTTAGATGTTTTTATTGCGATACCAAGGAATCTCTACCCATTGATTCTGGACAGGAATATTCAATTGAAGATGCATGTAAACTAATTGAAAAAAATCTAAAAGAAAAAACTTACAAGGTAAACTTTACTGGTGGAGATCCATTAGTTCAAGCAGAGGCAGTAGCACAGATGGCAAAGTTTGTGCAATCCAAAAAAATTCCTACATACCTAGAATCATCATGTTTTGATTCTAGGAAATTTTCTTTAGTTTTACCTTTTATTGATTTTATTAAAGTTGAACTCAAAACACCTGACTCTGAATTTACAGAATCAAAACATTATTCATTACTAATAGACAATGCATTAGATTGTTTACGGCAATCAATAACTGCAAAGAAACCGACCTATATCAAAATTGTAGTCTCGGCAAAAACAGAGCTAGAATCATTTTCAGATTTGGTACGGAGAATTTTTGAAATCGTTAGCACTATGGATCTCAAGGGATTTATAATACAACCAACTAGTGATTTTGCAGAACCTACATTGCAGAAATTAATGACTTTTTATGATTATGTTTATCCATACTATAATGAGGTACGTGTAGTACCACAATTGCACAAACTAATAGGTGCTCCATGAACAAAGAAAGAGTCCATAAACTAATTCGTGAAATAATCATCGAGTTAGGTGAAGATCCTACGCGCGAAGGACTACGCGGTACACCAGAAAGAATTGCAGACATGTATGAAGAAATTTTTTCAGGCTATGATTCTGATTCAGAACTATCAGTACAATTCTCTGAAGATTCGGATGCAGTCATAGTTAAAGATATCAAATTCTATTCAATGTGTGAACATCATATGCTACCATTTTTTGGAAAAATTAGCATTGCATATCTTCCCAACGGACGTGTATTTGGAGTATCAAAACTAGTTAGACTGGTAGAAAAATTTGCAAAACGCCTTCAAATTCAGGAAAGGATGACCAAAGATATCGCAGATGAACTTTATGCACAAGGAGTCAAGGGTGTAATGGTTCTATCAGAAGCAGAACACTTTTGCATGAAGATGAGAGGTGTCAAAAATGATGCAACTATGACTTCAACCGCATATCGCGGAGTATACGAGAAAAAGGAAAATCGAGAAGACATCATATCAATTATTCATAATTCTAAATCTTCCCTTCTTTGAAAAAGATAAATAATCAAATAAGAAATTAGCTTTTTGTGGGAGCACACAATAATGTTCACATTCCCGGAGAATCTTGGCCTCACTTTACATGGTTTGCCATAGAATTCTTTGTTGTCCTAGCCATAGCAGCTTTTAGTTCACGCGAGATCACAAAAATTATCGCTAAAGATGCAGAACCAATAATGCAAAATTGGTACTTTTTTGGTATTATTGCTGCCATTGTAGTTATCTGGTATATGGGAATACGTTATGGAATATTACGCAGAAAAGTACTAGAAACCAGATATTAGATTGATTCCATTAGTAGATTGTTCTATAGATATCTCATGCTCAAAAAATCCTTCTGAGGATAGTACAAAGTTAGAGTATGCAATTACTAATATTTTTGGTAACTTGGATATTCAAACTAGTAAATATGCCCTTAAGGCGTCTTCAAAATCACTAGAAACATTAACAAAAATTCACGAATCAATTACAAATCATAATACCAAAAAAATCTATCATCGAATTTTAAATGATAATTTATCTGAAAATTCAACTTGGTTTTATATCAATAAACAAGCAGCTTTTGTAAACAATGTCGCAGTATGTGAACATGAAGATGAATCTCCTCTAGGACCAATCAAAGTTATGTTATATTCAAAGAATATCCAACGAATAATAGAGTGGTTAATTTCTTAAAGCGCATTTAGATACAATTGTAGACCGTCAAATTTCATATTGATATATTTTACAATAAAAACAAAACCTGTATTTTGTGTGCGTATAACTATGATTTTGTCATATTTTTTTCATTGTTACTCAAACGAATTTGTTTAAGGATTTTTTATGATTTATTTATTACTCGATAGTATGTTAACAAAAATATTCATGACGTTTATCATCATTTCATTACTTGTAATTCTAAGTTATACTCAATATGACAAAATATCACATTTAATTAATTTAGCAATTGGTTCATCTTTTAATCATATGAAAGATATCAAAGATTCTACAATCAAAACAATTTCTTCTCAGATTGATAAAACATCAACTAATGTTAGTAAAAATATGGATGGACTAGTTGAAAGCAAAATAAATCAAGTTGTCAAAAACACAGAGAAATTAAATCCGCTTCCAAAACTTGGTTCTAGTTTAAAAATCACGAAATAATTTTTAATGAATTTTTATGAATTAGATTAGACCACTCTTGTTAAAATACATTCAGCAAAAAGACACTAGATCAACTAATCTTGGTAAAGACTCAACTGAAGTTGCTCTTATAGACAAATTCATTTCTGATGATATTGGTGTTTTTTCCGGATTTATCTCAATTAATTTTGCACCATTTTGCTTTGCGTATAATGGTAGTGAATTAGCTGGTGAAACAACCAAAGATGTACCTACAATTAACATTAAATCACAACTCTGAGCTTGGGAAACGGCTTCTCTCCAAACATCATGCGGCAATTCTTCACCAAACCAGACTACATCTGGACGCAAAATATTACCACAATTACATTTTGGAGGCAATGTCTCAAATGAGACTCTCAGATTCTCTTTGAAATTGCAAACTGTACATTTAGTTCGAATGATGTTACCGTGAAGTTCTAAGACTGTTTTACTTCCAGCTCTTTGATGTAGTCCGTCAATGTTTTGTGTTAAAATAGTAACATCCTTGTATTTCTCAAGCTCCGATATTGCATAATGACCAGCGTTTGGCTTCGCAGTAAGGATATTCGCCCTTCTTTCCTCATACCACTCCCAAACAAGAACAGGGTTTTGATTGAATGCATCTATGGTGGCAAGTTTCATTGGATCATATTTTCTCCATAATCCATTACTACCCCTGAAAGTTGGAATTCCACTCTCCTTAGAAATTCCGGCACCTGTTACAATAACAATTTTCTTTGAATCCTTAATTTGTTTTGTTAAAGGTTCAAACATTTTATTTTAATTCTATTGAAAGCAAATCTTTTGCTGCAACTACTGATTTGTGTATCAAACTAGCTTCTTTTGCGAGATCATCTTCATTTTTATGTCTTGCAGAAAAATGTGTCAAAATGAGATTTTTTACATTTGCATTTTTTGCCAAGGTAGCCGCCTCTTTGGCCGTAGAGTGACCTGTTTCAATTGCTTTATCCCTTAACGAATCTGAAAATGTACAATCAAATGATAAATAATCACAATCTCTAAAGAATTCTTCTAATGATTTTGTAGGGCGAGTATCACCAGATATACCAATTTTTTTTCCAGGTCTATTTTTACCAACTACCTGAGAAGAAAAAATTTTTCTCTCCCCAATTCTTACCTCTTTTCCGATCTGTAATTCATGCCACAAAGGACCTTCTGGTATTCCTAATCTTAATGCTGCTTCTCTATCGAATTTACCTGGCTTGTCTTTTTCTACGAACTTGTACGAATATGCTAATACAGAATGTTCCGCCTTTTCTGCATAAACAGTAAATGATTTTTCTTCACATACAACACCGGGATTTACAGAAGTAATAAAAACAGGAAATGACATTCCAAACTGTAAAATTCTTATATTTTCTCCTAAAAATTGCTCAATACCATCAGGACCGAAAATTTGAATTGATTCCGTACGGTGCTGCAACGTCATCGTTTGTAATAATCCCAAAATTCCAATACAATGATCTCCGTGCATATGAGTCACAAAAATTTTCATCTTCTTATTCCAACCAAGACCTGACTTGAGGTACGAAATCTGTGCACCTTCACCCGCATCAAACATCAATACTTCGCCTTCTCGCTCAAGACAAATGCATGATAGAGATCGATTTTCTGTAGGCTGTGCAGCTGAAGTTCCTAGAAACACTAACTTCATTTAATTAAAATCATCCTCGTTAGGCTCTTATGACGATATATTTCGTATTTTTTTGTTAAATTTAATTTGATATTCTCATCAAATCCTTTTTTACACATCACTGCAAACTTAGTTTTTTTTGGAATTTTGGAAAGGAACTCTTTCATAATTTTTTTTGGAGGTTCAGATACCTTTGATGCTGTTCCATAAGGCAAATCAATCACAATTCCATCAAATTTGATATTGTACATATACTCGTAATCATTATTGTAAACTTCACCTGAAAAATTATTTACCTTTAGATTTTCCTTTGAAATTTTACACATCCTTTCATCAAAATCAATTCCTACCGCCTTAATTCCCATAGACTGTGCTTCTAGTAATGTACTACCTGTACCGCAGAATGGATCACATACAATCTCATCATCATTAATTTTTGCAAGATTTATCATAGCACGCGTTAACTTCCAATCCAATTCATGATGGAATTTCGTTAATTTTTCTGGTCTTTTTTGAGGCATGAATTTAGTTGAAAAACCAAAAAAATTTTCTTCATCTGTGAAAATCATGTAAATTATAACCTCTGGATCATCTAATGACACTTTAGCATTACAAAAAGTTGAAACCATATTTCCAAGTGAACGTTCAATTTCTTGAACATCAATTTCTTTTTTTGATAGATTTACTGCCTTACACATAAAAGACTTAGCTCCAAATAAAATTGAATAATTATTCTCATCAAAAAAAACATTCGACATTTTTCGTAAGAGTTGTCCTGATATTTTGATAAATGTAGCTCGCTTAGCCACTTTTTCCCATGGTGTAACACTTTGTGCTAAAATAAGATTTGATATTGTTTTTATCTTTGCAAATCTATCGTACATTTTTATGAGAGTAACAACTTCATCAACAGCTAATTCTGGATATTCTTTTGAAACTAGGAAAAAACTCTCTGGCATTTAAATTGCCTTTGCGATTATTCCTGAAACGTCTACCAATGAAGTACTGCCAGGTATTGTATTAGCAGAAAATATGGCAGAAACTCCAGCGTTTTTGATCTTTTTTTCTGCATTATTGATAAGAAGTGCATGAGTGCAAGCAACAACGATCTTTCCACATTTCTGCTTCTTGAGAAATTGCGTGGCTTTTACTATACTTCCACCAGTGCTGATCATATCATCAACTATTACTAGGTCTCTACCTTTAACATCATCCAAATTATTAGTCATTATCCGAACCTTTCCTGTTTTTCTATCACGTTGTTTCTTTAAAGCAATATAATCAGTTCCATAGAATTTTGCGAATTCTGCAGCCCGTTCTTTACCACCCAAGTCAGGTGAGATTACAATTGGATTTTTAAGTTTTAGTTTTTTTAAATAATTTGCTAATTCTGGAACAGCTGAAACATTTTTGATTGGAATCTTGAAAAGTTCAGCTCCTAACATACTATGCATATCTACTACTATAATCTTCGATGCGCCAGCAGATGAGAGAAGTTTTGCAATTACTGAAAGTGTAACTATCTCACCAGGTAAAAATTCTCTATCTTGTCGTGCGTAACCCATGTATGGAATTACACATATTACATCTCTTGCCGATTGCCTTGCTTTTGATATTAAAGATAGCGTTTGAATCAAATTTGAATCCACTGGGGGGTATGTCGAATTTACAACAATTACTTTGCCCTTTGGTTTTGCAGAAATCGTAATCTTACTTTCTCCATCTGGAAAAATTTTTACTTCTGATGAAACAAATGAAGCATTCAGTTTCTTTGCTAACTTCTTTGCTAGTATATCGGATGATTTTCCGCCAATTACAGTAATTCCAGACAATAAATCAACAATCTAAGGGTCTCTCTTAAGTTTTAGCAAGCGTTATTTTCTCAGGTTATGCCTTTGGCTTTTCTTCTTTCTTTTCAGCTTTTTTGTTGTTGTATGTTTCTATAAAATTGATTTTTTCCAACGTTGGAATAAATTTGAAAATGTCCATCTGGATAAAATGTTTAATGACTCTTAACGTTTCAGCACCAAAGATCTCTTCAGGAATTGTTACATCAAGAGAATTATCTGTCAACTTTGATGATATCTTTGAATCCTCAACAGGCAGGTGTCTCTTTAGAATACCATTTACTTTATCCTCATTAGTTTCTAGTGCTTTAAGCACATTGACATCATAAACTACTGTTTTTCCTGCTAGTCTATGGTTGAAATCTACCTGCACTCTGCCAGAACCCACAAATCTAACAACTCCTGTTTTTTGGTCAACCTCTATTGTATCGCCTACACCAACCTTGTCTGCATCTTCACCTAACTTTCTTAGTGGAATCATACGAACTTTGCCAGAATCTCTTTCACCAAAACCCTTGTCTGGTGTAACATCTACTTTTAGCTTATCTCCAGCTTTTGCACCAGCCAAAGCATCATCAAGACCTTTTAGAACCCAAGATTCTCCTACGGAGACTAATTTTGGTTGATACTTGATATTTTCTTGGAAAAGATTGTGTTTTTTTGCCTCATCCACAACTGTTGTCTCTACAACTTCATCCGAATCCTTTACTTTAGCAGTATAATCGATTAAAATTAGTGAGCCTTTTGTAAACGCCATATAAGACAGTCCTCGAATTTCCTAATATTAAGATTAGAGTTGCTTTAATTTGTCTTCAGCGACTTTGAGCGCTTCCATCTGTTTGGCCTTGTAACCCATCATTTCTAGTGTAGAACCAATAGCTGAAATTGTTCTCATGACGTGGTACTTTTGAACTTCACCCATACAACCTACTCTGAATACCTTGCCTTTGAGATTTCCAAATCCACCAGCAACTAATACTCTGAATTTATCTGCGAGTGTATTTCTAAACGTCTTATCTTCTAATCCATTAAGATAGTTCAAAGCTACCACTACCGTAGATCTTGCATCTTCTTTAGCAAACGGAGTTAGACCTAACTCTGATAATCCCGTGTAAAGTGCCTGAGAACAAATTCTATGTCTTCTGATTCTGTTATCTAATCCCTCCTCCAGTATTATGTTCATTGCCTCTCTATATGCATACAATAATGGAAGAGCTGGTGTGAAAGGTGTATGTTTTGCCTCTTCATAGTACTTGAAATATCTTGACAGATTAAAGTACATAGTTTTTGGAGGATTTTCATTCATGTATTTTTTGGCCCGTTCATTAACTACAATAGGCGAGATTCCTGGAGGTGCGGCAAATGCCTTTTGTGCACCTGTCATAGCAACATCAATACCCCACTTATCCATCTCCAATTCTTCACCGCCTACAATCGAGACACCATCAACTACATAGAACGCATCGTTTCGAGCAGTAAGATCCTTTATTCTATCCAAATAATTTATCATGGTGCCAGTCGAAGTCTCGTTCCATACACAGTAAAACGCCTTGACATCCTTGTTGTTATCGAATGCCTCTCTTACTTGGTCTAATGTTGCGTTGGTGCCAGGAGTACTCTCTAACTTTATTACATTAGCACCGGCCCATTCTAACATCTGCGCTAATCTTCCAGAGAACTCTCCGTTAGTAGGTATGATAACTTTGTCTCCCTTCTTTATGAGGTTAACAACACTTGCTTCAACCGCACCAGTTCCTGATGCTGAAAGCAAAACTGCCTCTCCATTACTTTTGAAAACCTTTTGGGTTTTTTCAACAGAATCCTGATACAATTCAACAAAATCGTCACTTCTGTGATTAATCATCGGTGTAATCATTGCACGCATAACTCTTTCAGGTACATTGGTCGGACCGGGTAACATAACGAGATATTCCATAGGTAGTTTGACCTGTTTTACGGCTTTATTTAAAACTAAAGCTTAGCTAAGCGATCTTGCGCATTTATTTTTAGTAAAATCTTTTCAGTTCCAGATGGCACAAATTCAGACCATCTTTGCCCTTTTGATATTTTTGTCCGAATGTCAGTCCCTGATAAAATTTCTCTCTGTTTAAGTGGCACTGATACGACTTTGATTCCACGCTTTTTGTATAATTCATGCGTGAATTCATCATTTGAAAATACAATATCGTAACTCGGAATTATGTTGTCGACATGATAAGTCCATTTTGCATGGTCATTTACATCAGGAACAAAATAGATCTTACATCTCTGGAGATCTGATTTTTCTACGGATAATTCGATCATCTCTTTTCGTTCTTCTGCAGTGAAAGGATTTCTTTTTTCATTAAATTTGTTAGAACTACCAATTCCAATTGCCAGAGTATCTACTTGAGCTAAAGCAAACTTTACTGCCGCTAAATGTCCAAGATGAAAAGGTTGAAACCGACCAATAAAAAGACCGTTCACATTTTCCTTTCTTTCATTTGATTTAAAAACTAAACAATGAAATCAAATTGAGTGGAGTCTCTTCTAATCGATGGTTCACATGGAGAAGGTGGAGGTCAAATTCTACGGTCTGCAATTACACTTTCTACCATTATGCACAAACCAATAAAAATAGAAAATATCCGACATAATCGCAAAATTCCGGGCCTAAGGCCATCCCACCTTTCAACCATAAGACTCCTTGGAAAAATTTGCAATGCAAAGATTGATGGATTATCAATCGGCTCTACTAGTGTTTTATTCAATCCAGGAGAAATTCATGAAACAAGACTTGAAGAAAATGTTGGGACAGCTGGTAGCATCTCATTAATTTTGCAGACGATAATTCCAGCAGTATCTTTATCCGGAAAAAAACTTAGGCTTTCTATTACTGGAGGAACCGATGTCCCTTGGAGTCCAACAATGAATTATACAAAATTAGTTCTCGGCGAGGTATTCTCAAGAATCGGAATAAAATTTGAAATGAATATCATCAAACGTGGATATTATCCCAAAGGAGGAGGACAAGTAGATATCATAATCCATCCATGTACCAAATTAATTCCAATCAGATTATCCAAGAGAATATCAAAAAAAGCAAAACTCGTCTGCTCTTTTTCACACATTCCCAAAAATATAATTCTAAATCATGTTAATTATACAAAAAATTATCTAGAAAAACAAGGCTATCAGACACAAACGATAATTTCAGAAGAAATGGCATTAAACTCTGGAGCGTCAATACTGGTGTATAATTTTGACAGTGATTCTATTAATGGCGTAGATGAACTCTTTGATTTTCAAAATAACAAAAACTTTGGAGAATATTCTGCAGAGTCATTTATCTCATCTGAATTAGGAGTTGATGTTAATCTGTCTGATATGATTGTGACTCCTTTAGCATTGCTTAATGAAACATCAAAATTCACGGTTTCAAAAATATCAAAACATTTGGAAACTAATCTCTATATCACATCCAAAATTACTGGTTGTAAATATGGCGTAGGGAAAATTGACGGTGGATATGAAATTCGAATCAAGTCTTAGATTCCGACATTCAAGATAGCCGCCAATAATAAAACCAAGACTGAAAGAACAACAGTTACCTCACCCACTATGATGATCTTTCTTCGTAATCTCATTATCTGCACTTGTGTTAACTCTTTTCGCATTATTTTCTCCTCAACATCCTTTCTGATAATTCTAACATGCAATGCAAATGAACCCAAAAGTCCAACGACTAATAATATTTTGATTACTAGAACAGTTCCGTATGTAGTTCCAAATAATAATTCCGGTTTATTCAAAATCTGCTGAGAATTCCAGATGCCGGTTGCAATCAAAATGAGTAAAGCTGGCACTGCTATCTTATTGAATCGTCTTCCCACTTTGATCATTATTTGAAGTCGTTCTTCTACAGTTGGTGCCATTGTCTTAAGAATTGGAGCAAATACTAAAGCGATAAAGAGAGAACCCCCAACCCATATCGCAGAGCAAATCAAATGAATCCAAATAATTATTGCATGTTCTAGTGCCAATAATTTACTAATCCTATGTTCAAATATTATCTCTTGGAAACCAACACTTTTTAGTTCAGATAATTTGATAAATTTTATTGGTATTTCGAAGTAGAACAATCCTCTATGTTGCTATCGCCGCACTCCTAGCAATGCTTGGAGGCTTTACCTGGTATGCCAGCATGGATAATCCCAAATTGGAAATGGTTGATCTTAAAATTGGAACGGTTAAACTTGTTAGCGAGAATACAATCGAAGGCAAAGCAAAACTTGACGTCGGATTCGTAATTAAAAATCCAAGTGACAAAACTTTCACAGTTTCTAGGATTGATTATGAGTTATTTGCCAATGATGTATCTATAGGCAAAGGAGGATATTCCACCGAAGATATTGCAATGCCAGGACGTGCTGCATTTTATCCAAATGCAGAAATTGAACTACCTAGTTCATTTACTCTCACTAGAACAACAGAAAATTCTCAACAATATACCGCGATTACAACAGAAAGTCCGGTAGTATATTCAGCCAAGGGAATTATCGTTGTCGAGTCTGCATGGAGTCTAGTAGAAAAAGAATTCAAAACATCTCAGTAATTTTGTAAAGGTGGGCCGAGAGAGATTCGAACTCTCGATCACCGCCGTGTCGAGGCGGTATCCTAACCAACTAGACTACCGGCCCAATAAATTAAAGTCGATGAACTCTACATTATTAACCTTTAAACCGTTTCATATTTTATGAGTGATTTTTCGAGCCAAGAAAAATCTGGACTTTACAAGGCAATCTACACAAGAAGAGATGTACGTTCTCATTTTCATTCCAATCAAATTCCAGATGAAATTCTCACTAGAATTCTCAATGCAGCTCATCACGCACCATCGGTAGGATTTTCTCAACCATGGAATTTTGTGCTAATCCGTGACAATTCAACCAAACTCCAAGTCAAACAATCATTTGATCTAGAAAAAACACGCTCATCAAATGACGTCGATTATCAAAAAAAGGAAAAATATCTCTCACTTAAACTCGAGGGAATCTTAGAATCTGATGTAAATCTCTGTATAACTTATGATCCTAGTCGTTTTGGACCATTTGTAATAGGTAAGTCAAGCATTCCAGAAACAGGAATCTATAGTGTATGCTGTGCAGTACAGAATCTATGGCTTGCAGCTCGTTCAGAAGGAATCGGTGTTGGGTGGGTCAGTATTTTATCGAATCAGAAATTAAAAGAAATACTAAATCTCCCAGAACACATTATTCCAGTTGCCTATCTTTGTTTGGGATATGTTAAAGAGTTTGCAGAAAAACCAGATCTTGAATCAGCAAAATGGCTACCAAGATTAAAACTTGAAGATGTAGTGTATTTTGAAAAGTGGGGACAAACATCAAGTCAACTTTGGGATAACATTAATGTCCTAATCAAATCAAATTTAGATTACGCTTTTATGAAGTAAAAACTCCGTTTTTATGCTGG
The DNA here is from genome assembly GCA_900299125.1 of Nitrosopumilales archaeon. Lineage (GTDB taxonomy): Archaea > Thermoproteota > Nitrososphaeria > Nitrososphaerales > Nitrosopumilaceae > Nitrosotenuis. Next base: position 48,573 of record OMIR01000095.1, read on the forward strand.
GCTTGTAGCGCAGAGCCACTTTTGGCGCGTAACATGGATAGCGCAGTAGCCTCCTAAGTTACAGGTCGAGGGATCGAAGCCCTCCAAGCCCGCTTTTTAACTTTAATAAACAAATAATCTGGGGTTAAATTATGAAGATAGCAGTAATTTCTGGCAGTCCGCGTAAACAAGCGTTAACACAAGTTATTATGAAATTCATTAATGATTATGTGAAATCAAAAAATTTACAAACAAATTTCATAAATTTATCTGATGGTGCCGTAGATTTTTACAAAGGCTCCGACATTACTTATTCTACTACAACACTTCAGGCTGCAAAAGATATCATGGATGCCGACGTTTGGTTAATTGGAACGCCAATTTATAACTCATTTTTTAGCGCTGCACTCAAAAATCTTTTTGAGCATGTAAATTACAAGCAGACAGAAGGCAAGGTAGCAGGACTTGTTATTTTGGCCTCAAGCCAGATAGGTTTTACGGATGTCCAAACAATGCTTACCCAGCTCATGTCGTATTTTAGAGTAGTAACAAATCCCAAGGCAGTCTTTATGACAGTGGATCAAATTAAAGATGGAACGATTAATGAAGAAAGTAAAATTAGACTTAAAGAACTCGTCGATGAAACATTACTTTTGGCTTAGGCAGAACTTGAAGCTGTAGGTAGATGAACTACCTTGAATATTTTGACAATATAATCCCCCTCAAATATTCTAGTCACCTTTGTACCAGTTACATCTCTTACTCGGAATTTGTATTCATATGAGCCGTCTTCTTTTACTGGAGTTTGTGCAAAATGAATCGGTTCACCATTTTTGAATATCTGAATTATCACAGGATGGCCATCTACTGGACTTGCAACTTTGCCCTCTACAAACCCCCATGGCAGCTTGTTATTCTTAGGGGCAGAAAATGGTACAACTGTTTTTTCTATGCCAATTGAGGAATCAATTGGAGTTAGACTTGTTTGTGCAAATGCTGTGTTTACTGTTGTTACAGTAATCAAAAGTGCAATGACAGTAATGATTGCCTTAGCGAGCATTAAAATTTTTTTACCAAAGTCAAATATTAAGATGACGTATTAATGATATGTGTGGAACAACTAAACGATGGCTGCATTTGCAAGTGTCACTATGGTGGCGCAATTAGCTGTCCAGGATGTAAGAAAAATCACCGCGGCGCTAAGAGCTGCAATCATTGTAATTGATCATCTTTTCTTTGCAGCTATAGCCTTTAGATTTGCTAACTCTGCTTTGAGTCCCTCAATTTGTACTAAAGTTTCCAAGTTTGCAATCTGATGTCGCATTCTATTAATTTCATCATCCTTGAGCTTTACTTCATCTTTTAATTCATTTAATTCCCGTGTAAATGAGGCACGAAATCTATCCAACTCTTGCATAGATATACTTGCAATACTATCTAGCTTTTTTTTTTCGATATCAGCATGTTCAACGTGACCATGTTCACCATGTTTTCCAACATAATCAGCACTTTTTTGTGCCAAATAGCAGATTGCTACTAAAAACCAAGTCACTATAACAGATACTAGTAGAAGTTGATTCAAAGCAGCAGGCATGTAAAAGTACATACCGGATAAAAACACTGCAAAGCAAGCAGTCACTACAGTTGCAAGATGGTTACGTAGATAACCCATGAATTTGATCTAAAAATGTCGAATATAACGTTAATGCTAATTTTTAATAATAAAAAGAAAAAATGAACGATTTTATTCGTCTTTTTCTGTTACGGATAATTCTTGCGGTACTTCGGATTGTAAAATTTTTATTTTTGTGAGAAGCTCATTTCTGAGATCGCGTGCAACCCTTCGTACTGTTGGTCTTGGAACACCCAATTCTTCAACAACTTTACTGTAAATGTCCTGCTTGTCAGTTAGTCCTTTCTCAAGGTAGGTATTGATTGCTGCTTTGATAACGGTGCTCTGATTTGTACGATTCACAGATTCCAATTTTTCTCGATCTATATAAGACTACACTTGGAAAAAATAGTATCTTAACAAACACAGTAATTAATGACATTGTCTTCATATTTTAGAAATACTTCTCAAAAATATCTAATCTGATTACATTCTGAAATATGAAATTAAAATATTTACAAAATAATTTCTAAATTATTCAATAGCAAGACTCTTATGCTCAAGTATGAATCGTGGTTTAATTGACCAATGCAACTATAGAAACTAATTTCGGAAAAATCATATTTAAATTACTTCCAGAGCTTGCTCCAGAACACGTTAGAAACTTTATCAAACTTGCACAGTCTGGATTTTATGATGGTACACTTTTTCATAGAATTATTCCTGGATTCATGATTCAGGGAGGAGATCCAAATACCAAAAACTCTGACAAGTCAAAATGGGGAATGGGAGGACCTGGATACACTATCAAGGCAGAGTTTAACAAACGCTCACATCTAAGAGGCATAGTCTCTATGGCTAGAGCCATGGTTCCAAACAGCGCAGGCTCACAATTCTTTATTGTTACCTCAGATAGTACATTTTTGGACAATCAATACACCGTATTTGGTGAGGTCTTGGAAGGAATGAATATTGCTGATCAAATTGTAAGCCAACAAAGAGACAGAAATGACTGCCCTCTGCAAGAAATTCGAATGGCTAAAGTCACCATTTCTGAGTGATTATGAGACTAATTTTTGCACTATTATTACTAGTCGGATTACTTACATCCTCAGCACTTGCCCAAGAAATCAAAATTGGTGATCCAGCCGATCAGGTCGTATCGGTAAGGATTTCAGAAAATGGAGAAGCTCATGTAACGCATACTGTTAAAAAAACAAACTCTCCTAAGCAAGTTGAATTACTATCACCTGATTTTACAAATTTTTCTATTAAAGATGATAATGGTACGGAACCAACATATGCAAACACGAACGGTAAAAATTCAGGAATTGTTTTATTTCCCACAAATAACGATGTTACAATCGAGTATGACATTAATGACATAATTCAGGAAAATAATGGTTTATGGACATTGGATTATCTGTATCTTGCTGACACTGCGTTTTTCCTACCGGATAAAGTGGATTTATTCTACGTTAATGGTAATTTGATCAAATTAGGCGAAAAAAAAGGATTCATATGTCATGGTTGCCAAGTGAAACTCCAATACGAACTAGCTCCGACTATAATTAAAAAGCAAGTTACTTGGGAAGGAAAAACTTTTGATGTCCAAATTATAACTCAGACAAAAATCTCAGAACTTACTTTAGATCAACCAAACAAAACTCTTAGCATTGATGTTGCAGAGCCCAACAAATACATCACATTAATAATTCCGAGAGATTTATTGTGGAATCCATACGAAGTCTCACTTAATGATAAATTAATAAAAAAACAAGAGAGAGTTGATCAAGATAATTACGTTTGGTTACATCTAAATCCTGAAGAGAAGGGTATTCTCAAAATTCAAGGCGTATCTGTCGTCCCAGAATTTCCACTAACTACTGTATTGATATTAAGTGCTGCAATGAGTATTATTGTTTATACGGCTAGATTCAATCGCCACTAGACCCACACGAGCAGAACCCATATTCATCAATTCTAACATTACATATGGGGCACTTTTCTCCATAATCTACTTCCCAAGGTTCCTTTCCAAATAATTTGAAATGATCATCAATTTCTAAAGGAATTATTCTTTTTTTATTCAATGTTATTTCCAATACATTTTCATATAATAATGTGAGTCAGAATTATTAATGCAAGCTACTTTTTTCAATCCATGAAATGCGAATGCGGTTGTCACTGTATCAAATGTAAAAGTAACCACCTTGAATCATTCCAAATAGGAGAAAAAGAATCAGACGGATATTTTGACATGCACCATACTTGTCATGAATGTAATACTCATTTTGATCACCTAGATGGAACTATTTTTAAGAAATGCAATATTTGTAACTATTCTAGTTGAACAATACTTTTTGATAAAAAGTTTTTTTTTGTTTTGAGCTCTTTTCTAACTCTCTCTTAAATGCCATCTTTGCCAATATCTTTGATACTGCAAGTGGACTAGCTATCATTCCATGATAAAGCAACTGCTCTACAGTCTCAGATACAGTTCTCGGTTTGGAAAAAAATCCATCAAATTCAAGCTCCTCAATTTTACTGGGTAATTCATCTGCTGAAACAGGTCTTGGAGGAGTAAATTCTGGCTCGTGAACCTCTGCGTCTTTAAGAATACTGAGGTAGTCATGGCCTGATTCGTTATTGGCGTCGAGTTTTTGATTCGTTGGTGCCAAACTCTCAATTTTTGGAGCATTTTCTTGTAACCTAAACGCCAAATCTGCAATTACTTGAGATGCGGTATCGTTATCAATGTAAAAGTCACGGGAATCAATTTCAATTTCATTTGAACCGATTCTGATTCTAATCTTAGCCATCTACTCCACTTCTCATCATATTTGATTTATCTTGTAAGCTTAATAGAACTCAAAGAATCGATCAAAACTTTTACACACCTTATGATAAAATTTTTGGCATCTTGCCAAAAAAGCCGATTTTTGATAACTGAGCATGGTCAATAAAACGATCACACTAGTATTGTTACTATCTGCAATTCTAGTATTCGGGTATAGCCAATACGCTTCAGCCTTGCAAATTAATGCCAAAATTTTACAGAATAATCTTATTCAAAAGTCCGAAAATAACGCACGTTATAATTTACAACTCGAATTCAATAATCCTTCATTATTGTTTCTTACAGCAGGAAAAACAGAATTCACAATTATTTCCGATGATAAGATAATTGGAAAAGGCCAATTAGATGCGTTCTCTTTACCAGCACTAGGTACAGCAACTACCGATGGAGTTTGGATCAAGGATCAGTCGGCATCTGAAAACTCGCAGATAAAAATCTCTGGTATTACTAAATACCAACTACTTTTCACATCTGTTGATTTGCCCTTTACTTACTATCCATCCTATGAACAGAATAGGAAATTTATAGCAGACTCATAAAGTCGCTTTATTGCTTACAGTTTTTGGTTCAACTGCACTAGATACGATACGAACCCCTGACAGAGTACTAAAGAATGTCTTGGGTGGTGCAGCAACGTTTGCAGGAATTTCTGCAAGTTTTTTTGTAAACACTGGACTAATTGCAGTTGTTGGAACCGACTTTCCAAAAAAATATCACAAAATTTTAAAAAAACACCTTGATCTCAAAGGACTTGCTATCCATAAGGGTAAGACATTTCGGTATGACGGAAGCTACGATGAAACATTATCAACGAGAACTACAAACAAGACCGAGCTAAATGTCTTAGGTTCTTTCCAACCAGTAGTACCAGAACGTTATAGAAAATCCAAATTTGTTTATCTAGCAAATAACGACCCTGATCAGAATACAAAAATTTTACGTGAATTTGATAACGTAAAGTTTTCAATGTGTGATACTATAGAATTTTGGATAAAATCCAAACGTAATTCAGTAATCAAAATGATAGGTTCCGTTGATGCAGTAGTCATTAATGATGAAGAAGCAAAACTTCTCACCAAAGAACATAATCTCATTAAATGTGCAAAAAAAATGATGTCTTGGGGAGCAAAGTATGTTATTATCAAAAAGGGCGAACATGGCTCTCTGTTATTTTTTGATGATGTTATTTTCCCATCTGTAGCATTCTCTCTAGAAGACATTGTGGATCCTACGGGTGCGGGTGATTCCTTTGCGGGGGCGATGATTGGGTACTTGGCAAGTAAAAACTCCATAAAACTATCTGAGATAAAAAAGGCAGTAGTATATGGAAACGTCATGGGTTCCTTTGCAGTTGAAAAGTATGGCTTAGCTGGACTAACCAGTTTATCTAAAACCATGATTCAGAATAGAATCAGAAAATATCAATCGATGACAGATTTCTGAAAGGTTATCTAGCAGATCAATCCGTAAATTTCTGATGGATAGACTAGATGAGATATTTTCAATGCAAAAAGGACTCTCTGAAATGATGAATCTAGATAGATATCCAAAGGATTCAGAAGGTCGTGTTTCCGCTTTATCAACAGCCATTATTCATGAAGCAGTTGAACTACAGCGTACAACTAATTGGAAATGGTGGAAAAAACCGACCCCGTTTAACAAGGATGAAGCAAAAGAGGAACTAATTGATATTTGGCATTTTGTTGTTCAAGCATCTCTTGAATTAAACCTAACTCCAGATGATATTGTCTCTGAATATAGAAAGAAAAATGAAATTAATCGAATCAGACAGAAAAATGGATATTAAATTATAATCTCTTGTGAATTATTTTTCGTAATAACACTTTGAGATTCTAAAGATTTTAAAATTATATTTTCATGAATAGGAAATACCTTTTGATTTCTTTATACAAAATTCACTATTCATAATGATTTGATTATTTTAGCAGTAGTTTGCAAGTGTTTATGTGTGACTTGAGGTTGTACTGGTAAAGATAAAACACTTTTTGCAGCCCATTCCGTAATCGGTAAACTTTTTTTCTTATCATAATACGGCGTTTTATGAATAGGTGTACCATAATACACTGTTGCACCAATATCGTTTTCATTTAGAATTTTTGAGATCTTGTCTCTATTTTTACTAGATATGGTATACAGATACCAGTTCACTTTTTCTTGTTTTCTTGGAGCTGGTAATGTCACATCAGCACCAGAAAGTAACTCGGTCAAAATCCTGGCGTTATTTTCTCGTTTCTTTAAAAATCCTGGCAGTTTTTTCATTTGTACCTTGGCAATTGCAGCATTAATTTCAGGCAATCTCAAGTTCAATCCCAATATTCTAGTGTCATAACCATACACCATTCCATGATTTCTAATCATTAGTAATTTATCACGTAGTTTTTCATCTGATGTAGAAATAATTCCACCCTCACCAGAAGTCATAACCTTTGCTGCATAGAGACTAAAGCAACCAAGTTCCGAGAATGTTCCAGTTTGTTTTCCTCTATATGAGGAACCTAACGACTGACATGCATCTTCAATTATCGGAATATGGTGCTTTTGTGCAATTTCTGAAATCTCATCAATATAGGCAACATTTCCATACAAATGAACTGGCATAATCGCCTTGGTTTTTTTAGTTATTTTCTTACGCAAATCATCCGTATCAATTGTAAAATTATCACGTCTGATATCTACAAAGACAGGTTTTGCGCCAACTGAAACTACCGAGTTAGCCGTCGCTACAAATGTAAATGATGGTAGTAACACTTCATCTCCAGATTTAATATTAAGAGCATATAGAGAAGCTTGCAAGGCTGCAGTTCCTGAATTTACCGCAATAGCGTACTTTGATTTTAAAAATGAACAAACTAGTTTCTCAAATTCCTGAACATTTGCTCCACCATCTTTTGCAGCTGATGTTAATGCGCCTTTTTTTATTACTGCGGCAACCTCGGAAATCTCCTCTTTACCTACTAGTGGCATATTTACTGGAATCTTCACGGTTTCTGATTTTACATCATCAGTAATTAAACCTCATTCATAAATCAACAATTCTTATATTCACATCATAATTTTTGGCCATAGATGCCATCACATCACCTGCAACAAACTGACTTAGCCTACAAAGTATACCTGTACATTTTTTACGCATGTGGATTTATGATGCTCTCAATTATGGCCTATGGAACATGGGCTATGCTCAAAGAATGGAACGAAAATGGTACCTATGTGATGGGTGAGGTACTTGTAACAACAGAGTTTCCCTTTCCACATTTTGCAAAACTAATCACATGGCTTTTCTTTGCATGTATCATTGGATGGTATTGTGTTTCACGAATTGGATGGAAAAGAGCTGTAGGACTGCAATCTTGGCGAATGTCGTTATTACAACTAATGCTATTGGCATTTACCATAATTAATCTGTATGAAGTTTTGTATAATTTTACAATTCTCAACGCATTGATTGGTGCAGGTACAGTAAATGGACACGTACCTGATATTGACAGATTAACGATTACATATCCTGATCAGAGCAGACCTTGGAATCTAATCTTTGCAACAAAAATTTTCCTAGTTGGATTTTTGATTTCAGCTCATGCGTTCTACTTGTCTACTAGACCACGAAAATCTAAAGAAGAACTTGAAACGTAACTTTATAGGATTATAGTCAAGACAAATATCGTTGGATGTTACAAGCAAAATTGAGTTAATCAAAAAACCTCCTTATGAGGAAGCAGTTACGGAAGATGAATTAAGAAATCTTTTTTCAACAAATTCAAAACCGCGTCATTATATTGGATTAGAGATATCAGGTTTTCTGCACTTGGGGAGCTTGATAAGTACTGGATTCAAAATTAATGATTTCATTAAAGCAGGTGTTGAATGTAATGTCTTTTTGGCTGATTGGCATACTCTGATTAACGATAAACTTGGTGGTAACTGGGATACAATATCCAAAGTATCAAATTATTACGAACGTGCGTTCAAACTAGTCTGTCCCGGCGTGAATATTATCCGCGGTAGTGAACTATATGACTCCCACAAAGAATATTGGAAAAATTTTGTATTATTCACAAAACACATGACATTAGCTCGAACAATGCGTACATTGACAATTATGGGAAGGTCTGAATCGGAGGAAAAAATTGATCTCTCCAAATTGCTCTACCCGCCAATGCAAGCAGTTGATATCCATACACTAGATGTTGATATTGCTCATGCGGGAATGGATCAAAGAAAAATACACATGTTAGTCAGAGAGATTTTTCCAAAAATGAAGTGGAAGATGCCAGTGGCTGTACATCATGGATTGCTTGCAGGACTAACGGAACCAGTTGAGAGTGAATTTGGGGGCGAGTTAGGTAAGATGTCCAAATCAAAACCTGCCTCTGGCATATTTGTTAATGATTCAGATGAGGAAATAAGATCCAAAATAAAAAAGGGTTGGTGTGAACAAGGAAAATCTAACAATCCTATTTTGCAAATAGCAAAACACATTCTCTTTCATGAAATACCAGAACTCAAAGTGGAAAGGCCTGAAAAGTATGGAGGCAACATAATCTATTCGAGTTATTCCCAATTAGAATCTGATTTTGCAGCAGCAAAACTACATCCAATGGACCTAAAAAATCTAGTTTCAGAAAATCTCGTCAAAATAATAGCGCCAATCAGGGATAATCTGAAAATGGATGAAGAAACAAGAGATGCGATTAAGAATTCCGTCTAGCTGGTTTGTAGATTATACTTTGATGTATAGCCGCGCGGATTTATCATCAGGTTCTTGAAATTATATGTCGATGAATTGCCGATAATCACAGTACTAATCATACCTAGCTTATCTGCATGTGCTTCCATGTTCTCCAAATCTGTAATTACTATTGTTTGCGAGTCTCTATATGCGCCTTTAATTATAGCAACAGGGGTATTTGGCTTTCTATATTTGAGTAATAACTTTCGAGTATCTTGTAATTGATGAATTCTTTTCTTACTTGAGGGATTGTAAATTACGATTACATAATCTCCTTGAGCAGCTGCCTCTACTCTCTTTACAATCATCTCCCATGGTACTAGCAAATCACTCATTGATACAACAGCAAAATCAGTCATCAATGGAGATCCAATTAGTGAAGCACAAGAATTCAATGCTGAAACACCAGGGACTACCTCTACCTCTAGACCTGTCTTGGGATCCCATCCAGATTCTGCAAGAGTTTCATAAATTAGGCCTGCCATACCATAAATTCCGGGATCCCCGCTACTAACAAGCGATACAACTTTTCCAGATTGGGCAAGTTCTATGCATTGTTTTGCTCTTTCAACTTCTTGTGTCATTGCATATCTGTGAATTTCCTTTCCCTGGATCAAATCCTCAACTAATCCAACATAAGTGTCGTAGCCTACTATGGTATCGCTCTCTTCTATGACTTCTTTAGCACGAAATGTCATATGATCATGAGAACCAGGTCCGACACCAACAATGTAGAGTTTTCCTATCAAGTAATGTTTTTTTCTAAAATGCTAATTTATCCTTTGTTTGATTTAGGTGATTCTATGATTGGGCAATTCACAAGATGATCTTCACTTAGTGGTCTAGCTAATGTCACGATTATGCCCCCATCTGACTTTTTTGTTTCAATATCTGAGATTGTTTCTAATGGGATGGCTGATTTTGACTCTCTCCATTCAACAATAGATACTCTACATAATGGAAAATATCCCTCATCTATTGCTGAACTGATTACATTAGGCTGAAATCCAAGAGTACCAGAGCCCTTAATTCCATTTTTGAACTGATACATTTCAGATACCAAATCTGACGAAGCAATATTTGCGAGCCTATACGAAGTAGGAACTCTCAATAAATCAGCAGGTCCTTTTGGAGTTGCATCTGTGATAATATAGTAAGTGCTCCTACCATCATAACCCCATGCTCTATGTGCAACAAATGTAACACTCTTAGACTCCTTGTTAATTTTTAAAACTTGGATACCATCTAGCGATTCAGTATTATTAACACTCTGTATTTCTCCACCTGGCCAAATGATTTGTGGAACATTCAACGTGACATCTGTTTTCATGAGTTTTAGTCGAGAGTCTTTTTCAGCTTTTAGTATGTCATCAGTTGACTCTAAAACTACAGGCTTTTGGCCAGTCTTCCATGTAGCAGTAATTACATTAGATAATGGAGTGTATCCATTTTGTCCAGGACTTGTTCCAAATACCTCTCCCTGAAATCCATAGATTCCATTTCCTTTGATACCGTTAGTGAATATGTATATCGAATCTTGAGAGGATGATGGCGACCATCTAAGCTTCGGTGCAAAATTTACATTCCAATTCTCTTTTTGAGCTATCTTATCTGCAATTGTTTTGTTGCTTGAATCAGTGATGATATAGCTGACATTTCCTTTAGCATAGAAACCATCACGCATTGGAATAGTAACTGGAATATTCTGATCAACTAACTCGATTTGCTTCTCTTTGACTTCATATGTTTGTGATACAAACTCTATTGGTTGCCCACGAATCCATCCATCCACACTAGTGGTAACGACAAAAGATGATTTACTCCTAAATGCAACCGCAGAACCAGTAAAATCAAAACTCCCTCCTTTTTTGGACTCAATTTCAGTTAATCCGTATATTGTGTCTCCATCAACAGTCCATGTATCTTGACCTTTTGAATCTGCACTTGAAATCTGATGCAACACTAGAATTTGAACTGGAGTATTTGCCGTAAATGTCAAAGAACCCGTATAAAGACTGTCCTTATTAGGTGCAAGTACCAGTGCAAATTGATCTTTCCCATTTGATGGATCAGTTGTAGAAACAAATGTCTTTGTAAAATGTACTTTGCTTTGTAGCTTGGCACTAGCGAAAGGTTCAGTCATTAAAAATGAAATTACAAAGGCGCTAATGATTATGATTGCAAAAATTATGAATCTGTTCACTGGTATTTTGGATTCTGCAAAGATGTTTAAGCGTTTTTAGTTTCCTAATCTGAACTCATCATGTAATGCTTGAACAGCAGAAGCGCAATCAGAATCTTTTACAACAAACGCCAAATTAAGCTCAGATGAACCTTGAGCAATCATCATTACGTTAGTTTTTCTCTTTGCAACTGAACCAAACACTCTTGAGGCCACTCCAATCGTTCCTCGCATTCCAGAACCTATTAGAGCTATAATGGAGACATCGGTAGTAACATCAATTTTTTTGATAATCTTTCCTAACAGCTCCATTTCAATTGTATTTACTGCCTTGTCGAGGTCGTTCTTTTTTACCACAATAGAAATACTTGATTCTGATGGACTCTGCGAAATCATCATTATGTTTACACCTGCCTTTGCTAGTGTAGTGAAAATCGTAGCTGCAGTACCGGGTGCCCCGACCATACTGCCTCCACGCATATCAATTAGTCCATTATGGCGAATCACCGATACACACTTGACTGTCTTGTTTGTCTTCTCATCAGGATTTGCAGTGACTAGAGTGCCAGTATTGTTTACATTAAAGGTACTTCGAATTCTCATGGGTATTTTCTTTGAAAGTAATGGCTCAAAGGAGCGTGGATGGATCTGCTTTGCTCCAAAGAGAGCCATCTCCATGGCCTCAACATATGATACTTCTGGAATTACTTTTGCAGTTTTGACCATCTTTGGATCTGCACTCATCAATCCATCAACATCACTCATCAGCCAAACTTCATCTGCTCTGATACAAGAGGCAATAATTGTAGCAGTATAATCGGAACCCCCACGCCCAAATGTAGTAACATGTCCATGCTGATCAGCTCCAGCAAAGCCCCCAATCACTGGAATGAATTTTTTTGATAATAATGGTTCAAGATTTGTAGAAACTCGTAGTCGTGTAGTATCCATTAATGGTTTGGATTGGCCAAAATTTGAATCCGTTACAATTCCAACCTCTTTTCCAGTCAATGCAACTGATTTTGTTTTCAAATCAAGTATGGCATGAGAGACAATCTCTATTGAAAGCCTTTCTCCGAAAGATATCAAATAGTCCAACGATTGCGGTGTGACTTCGCCTAGCAAAATCATCCCGTGCATTAAACCCTTTAATTCATTTAAAATTGATTCAAGTTTTTGATCAAGTGACTTTCTAATTACGGAATTAGATATTGTTTCATTAGCAATCTGCAGATGTTTTTTAGTTAATTTTGATAATATCGAATCTGCTTTCACACGATTTTCTTTTTTAATTGAATCAGATATTTCAAGCAAATCATCAGTAGTATCACCTATTGCGGAGCACACCATCACAATTTGATTCTTCTTTGAATTAATTTGGATAAATTTTGCAACAGCTTTGATATGCTTTGGTGTTCCAACCGATGTCCCTCCAAACTTGATCACTAATCTCATTGGATTCCTCTCCCGAAATGACTTTTTATGCTTTTAACTTTCTACTCTTGGGGCCAAGTAAAAGTGAATTCTGCCCATATTTGCAACCTTGAACTCTATTCGAAGTGGCTTGGCAGAGGAATATTCGCATACTATAGTTCCAGTTGCAGAGCCAACGGCCTTTACTATGGGATTTAGGTATTCTAGGCTATACGTACCAGTGGACTCTTCCTTGGATGAAATTTCTGTCAGCTCATCTTGTTGCTTTGCCAATGAAATTAGTACCTCACCAGAATCCCCCTTTCCTGAAAATTCCGCCTTTGCAACATCTGTCTTTATTGTCAGATAGTCAGATACGACCTGAACGTCTCCTAAAATCTTGTCAAATAATGTGTTGGCAAGACCAATCTTTGTATCATAGGGAATTTTTGGTAGCGGCGTATCAGTGGCAGAGGATTCAATTAGTCGCATTTTGTATTGTTTATTCCTTCCAATTACTATCAAGAGCATACTATCAGAGATACTGATCTGGATTGATTCAGATTTTTCAGCTCGCTTGATTAACTTTGAAAACTCATCAATCCTTACACCGAATTTTATTGGACCATCACATTCGTATTTCTCAAATGCGGAATTTGGCCAAGAAATATCAATTAATGCAACATGAGATGGATCCATTCCGCGAAAACTTATTCCTTCAACAGTGGCTTCAAATGTGGCCTCTTCAACTAGAGTGGAAATTGCAGATAATATTGCCTTCCAATCATCTGAACCACTAGTCTTTGCAGAGAAAACCATTTAGCTATCTGGCATTTCGCTTCCAGTTAAATCTTCCTTAGGCATAATTACGCCAAGTATGTGAACACTTGACACATCGGTAGAACTGTGTAGTTGGTTCATCAGCTGATCTTGTTTGAAGCATCCACCAAACAGCTTGATCATTGCCACATTTCTCACATTCAATCTTAATTGTTGGTAATGTTTCCTTACCTTCATCTTCTTCAAATACGGTAAAAGATTTGTCAAGCTGAGTGTTCGTTTTTTTAATTTCTGATTTAGCAGTCTCAGAATAACCACACTTAGTGCATGAACCTTTCTTTAACCGCAGATTGCACTTGGGGCAAAATTGCATCTAAGCACCTTTAATTTTTGAATGAATTAATTGCTTTAACTCTTGGGCCGATTCTATTGCTGCTTTGGTAGCCTTCTCGACTTCCTTTAAAGGACTACCTTTTGAGGAATTGACACGCATTCTATATTCCGCAGTTAGTGGGTGTCTTAGAATGACACCGGCAAAGTCAACCTGATTATCTTTTATCAACTCATGCTGGACTATATACAAAGTACCAACGTCTGTTCCTCTTAGTGCGAGTTCTGTCTCTTTTGAGGAAGACTTGACTACTTGTACGTTCATTCTATCGGAAAACCACTTATTGTGGATATAAATCATCGTCAAACATGGGAAGCATAACGACTCTATCAGAAGTAATCCTCACATCGGACAAGCCGGAATATTCCATATCGGACGATATTGTAATCTCGGCATCATTTCAAATCAAGGGAGATCTTAGGGATTCTCTAAATGAGAAAAACTGGACTGAGGCATACAACAAATTTGATAATCTCTTCAAACTAAAATACGGAATCAAACTCGTTTCTGGGGGCTTTAGAAAAAAAGAACTAAAAAATATTGATACTTATCGTAAAGCATCTTTTTTTTGGACCAGAAATCCCAAACTGGTAAACCCTATGAAAGAAAAGCGAGTCTGGGTCCAGGTTGCAAAAAACTTTGAACCGTTCATTAAATTAACGGAGGAAGAGATCAAATCGGAATTATTAGATTTCAACGAAAAAATCTCCATAAAGGCATCAGAACTTGGTTCAGGCAAACATAAAATCAGTGCTGAGGTTTGGACATCTTGGCAGAAACATCTATGGACTGATTCAGGTGATGGAAAAGCAACTTCTAAGGAAATTGAAATTATAGTAAATTAAAAAATTATAAACAACAATTTCTGTGTTTGATCAATGGCAAAATATGACGGATTGTTGGGTCAACCGGTTTTAGAAATCGAAGAACCGGATGCAGAAGGCGGAATTACACTTATTTTCAAAGACAATAGATTCCTATTTGTAAAAATTGTTGATGGTAAACTTGATACCACATCCATTCCGGAATAGGTCTTGGACTCAATTCTGCGACTACAGCTTTATTTCAAGCCCTTTTAAAAATAGTCTGTGGATAAAATAGTCTTTTTTGATCTTGGCGGGGTTCTCTTAAACTGGCAAGATGACTGGTTATATGAAGAAGTTTCAAGACAGACTAGAATCTCTATAAATAAAATCAAACAGGATTTTGATTCATACATATCCTTACTTTTCACAGGAAAAATTTCCGAAAAGGAATTCTGGGAAAAAATACTTGGAGACGTAAAAATTAATCCTAATACTATTTGCGAAACTTTTCAGAAAAACGCTAGTCTCAATGAAGATATTTTTGCACTTGCTCAACATTTGAAAAAATGCAAATATCAGATAGGAATCTTGTCAAATATCACTCCGGAAACAAGAAAAACTCTTCACAACGAGTGGTTCACCAGTTTTGATCATGTGTATTTTTCAAATGAAATAGGTATTGCCAAACCTGATCCTCAAGTTTTTCGTTATGTTTTAGATAGACATGGGCATAGTGAGATATTTTTCATAGATGATAAACAAGAAAATATCGATGCTGCAAAAAGACACGGAATTAATTCTATTCTATATAAAGGTCAGACAGATCTTATCTCAGAAATAGTCCAAGAACAATCTCTGAAAATCTAGTCTAGTTCAAAAACCATCAGAAGTTTCTCTTGATTTGAGGAACTTTTCATAACTTGATACAGCTATCTCCTGCGATGTAGATTGAATTGAACCAGGCCTCTCTTTACGTACTGTTTCAATTGCTTTATGTGCGGACATTTTTTGGTATTTTATCAAATAACTAGCAAGTATAGTCCCAGTTCTACCTATTCCGGCTGCACAGTGAACCATCACCGGTTCGTTGTTTCTGATCCTCTCTGAGATATAATCAACAGTAGAATCTATTTTCTCAATATCTGGCGCAGTTAGATCCTCTGTTGGTACATGAAGATACTGAACACCATCTATCCAAGCCTGTGGTAATCCATATTCTGTCATTGTAACAATTGATTTAATTCCCTGTTTTTGTATCCAATTGATCTCCTCTAGGGTTGTAGGCATCCCAGAACCAGCAAGTACACCATCTAGAAGCCATGAGAAATTTGTTGGCCGTTTTGTAATCTTGCCATGAATTTTACGCCAAAGATTTCCAGGCTTGCTCATTTCTTGTTTTGATAATAATCGATATTTAGACACTAAGATTTGTTTATATTAGAAAATCACCTAACAATGCGGTTTTGAACAAAGAAGCCGTTCTGTATGACAAGTTGCCAGATAATAGAGTCAGATGTACTGCATGCGCTAGATACTGTGAGCTCCAAGCCGGACAAATTGGAATGTGTGGAGTCCGTGGTAATGAAATGGGAAAGCTAGACCTGTATGTATATGGCAAAGTAATAACAGGAAATGTTGATCCAATAGAAAAAAAACCCGTTGTTCATTATATGCCTGGAAGTAGAGTCTTTTCCATAGCAACTACTGGATGTAACTGGCTCTGCAAATATTGTCAAAATTATGATATTTCTCAGAGAAGAAAAATAGAAGGTCAAGAACTCACACCCAATCAGGTAATCAATCTGGCACTACAAAATAACTCAAATGGAATTGCTTACACCTACAATCAACCATCGATTTTCATAGAGTTTGCAAGAGACTGTGGACTAGAGGCGCACAAGAAAGGACTGTTCAATATTTTTGTCTCCAATGGCTATGATACACCAGAGTCAGTTGGCATGATGAATGAATTTTTGGATTGTATCACTGTTGATTTTAAGGGAAACGCAGAGCCAGAATTCACGCGTAAATATGTTGGCGTTCCTGATCCAAAACCCATCTTTGAGACACTCATAGAAATCCGTAAGAAAACCAAAATTCATGTAGAAATTACCGATCTGATAGTACCTCAGGTGGGTGATAGTCTTGAACATGCAAAAAATCTCTGCAAATTTATCTATGATAATTTTGGACCTCAAATGCCGATTCATTTTCTAAGATTCCATCCTGATTACAAAATGAACGAATTTCCAGTAACACCTGTTGAAACTCTAGAAAGACACTATGATGTTGCCAAAAAGGAAGGATTAGAGTATGTGTATTTGGGAAATGTTCCCGGCCACAAATACGAAAATACCTATTGTCCCGCATGTGGTGTAATAGTTGTAGGTAGGTTCGGATTTGACATTACATCATGGAATCTAGACGAGTCTAACAAATGCAAATCTTGTGGCAACCAAATACCA
Source organism: Nitrosopumilales archaeon (assembly GCA_900299125.1). Taxonomy (GTDB): domain Archaea; phylum Thermoproteota; class Nitrososphaeria; order Nitrososphaerales; family Nitrosopumilaceae; genus Nitrosotenuis. The sequence goes on from OMIR01000095.1 coordinate 65,811, forward strand.
ATCACAGGACATCTTGACAAAAAATACAAACATAATAGATTCAAATTTCTCGTCTAGAAGGCAATAGCGCGAACAGGCGAACCAGTCGCATTTTTTAGCTTTAATGGAAGTGCTATTAAATTGAAATTTTTATTTAATTTGGATAAATTACACAAATTCTCCAAAATTAGTATATCACCTCTTAACAAAATATGGTGAGCTGTAAACTTGGAATTATTTCCTGAATCTATACTGGGTGAATCAATTCCAACCAGATTTAGCTTTTTTGAAACGAGATATTTTGCAGCAGATTCAGATAGACCGGGATTTGCAAAGAAATCCTTCCTGGCTAGATTATCATTCCACCCAGTGTAAAAAATCACAGTTGCACCGTTTGGGATCTTACCGTGTATTTTTTCAAATTTTACGATATCGGATTTGGTAATTGAATAGTTAGACTTTGCTTTGATACTGATCATTGTAGAATTTTGTAAAAATCTTGATGGTTCTATCTCGTTAATTTTCTTGCCTAATTTTACAAAATGGTAAGGAGCATCAATGTGCGTACCTGTATGAGTACTAAGAAATACCATCTCTAAATTATAATCATCCATATCAATAGAGTTCCATTCTATAAAATGTGGATTCGGAGATCCAGGAAAAGTCGGAATTTTTTCTGATATTGGTAAGGTCAGGTCGATGACTTTCATCAAAATCATATGAGAGTACTTTTATTTTTGGATAATCAAAGATGTTAAATAGATCTCGCCCAAAGTAAATTCTACATTGCCTGTAGCGTTCATTTTATTAAACTCGGATCTGGGTTCAGACCAAGAAATTATCACAAAACTCAAGGAAATGCTCGCAGTTGAAAAAGGCATCAAATATGAGGTTCAAGGCGTTTATGGAATTTACGACATTGTTGTCAAAATTGAGGCTGCAAATTCCGATCTATTGCGCACAATAATTACAAACAAGATTCGCAAAATAGACAAAGTACAATCAACTCTTACCATGATGGTTATAGAGGAACAAGAACATCTATAGTTTTTTTATCGCATCTACAAGCTTTAACACGTCTGATTCTGTATTAAAAAAATGTGGTGATGCACGCACCAGTTTTTTCTCTGATATCTCTCTGACTGCAAGAACAATTCCAAGACGTTCTAATCGCTGCGCAATTTCTAAAGGTGACTTACCTTGAAGGCTAAAAGAAACAATACTGGTCCGTCTGTTTTCTTGGTCTGGACCATACAAAGTAATTCCTGGAATCTTTGAGAGTTCTTCTCTTAGAATATTTGCAAGACTGATAATCTTTTTTCTTATATTGGCAATTCCTATGCCTGTAAGAATTGAAATAGAGTTTTGAAGTCCAACTATGGCTGCAAAATTTCTAAATCCTCCCTGAAACTTGTCAGGAATGTCCTTGTATGCGAGATTGGTATCATCATACGTCATTGCGGATTCTCCAGCCAAATTAACCGGCTCTAACAATGATGCGGATTCTTTTTTACAGATGAAAATTCCGATTCCCATAGGACCACAAAGCCACTTGTAGCCATTAAAGGCGGCAAAATCAGCCCCAGTATTGAGAAAATCAAATTCGGTGCAACCTACCGTCTGGGCCGCATCCAAAAAGAATGGAATTCCTCTTTCGTTGAGAATTTTTCCAATCTCTGGAATTGGTAAAATTGAACCAGTATTGTACAAACCGTGGCTTAGCGCAACCAATCTTGTGTTTATGTCCAGACGTTTCTCTAGCTCTGATAAATCAATAAAACCGTTCAAATCATGAGGAATTGAACGAAGCTCTGATTTTTTTCCAACTCTCAGCCACGGATAAAAATTTGCATGATGTTCATGCGTTGTTCCTCGAATAATGACATTGGAGTCTTTGGTAAATGACATACCGTTTGCAACATTATTGATTCCTTCTGTAACACTGGATGTGAAAATAACTTCCTCCGGCTTGCAGTTGACTAGCTTTGATATTGTTTGCCGTAGCTGAGTTGATTTCTCCAATACAAGGGATGCCAATTCAAACGAATCTGGACCCAAATCGTTGTACCGTAGTGTAAAGTCCGTCATTGCCTTTATAGTACTAATTGGAATTAGTGATGAAGAGGCGTTATTAAGATAAATCTTCGTTGACTGGGGAAAAAAACTTTGAATTGTTTCTTGGTCTAAATTCATTATTATATCACAGAAA
>OMIR01000096.1 GCA_900299125.1 Nitrosopumilales archaeon
GAAAAAATGTATTTTCAGAGGGGGGAAAACAATTCTGGTTTGAAGTCTTTATCTATGGTGGGAAAAAAGAAACCGGTCTTGATGTAATTGAATGGGCAAAAAAGGCACAAAAGCTAGGTGCAGGAGAAATTCTGCTCACAAGCATTGACCGTGACGGTACAAAAGATGGCTATGACCTAATTCTAACAAAGGCAATTGTAGACTCTGTAACTATCCCTGTTGTTGCATCAGGAGGGTGTGGAGAGCCACGTCACATGCTTGAAGTATTTCAAAACACTGATGTTGATGCAGCACTTGCAGCATCAATATTTCATTATGAGAGCCATTCTGTAGATAGAGTCAAAGAATATCTCAGAGAAAATCATACTAATGTAAGATTATAAAGAAAAAAGTCCAACAAAAATCATGCAAAAAGCTATTGATGAATTAGATTTTGCAAAGGGTGACGGACTAATCCCTGTTATAGTTCAGGATGTAAAAAGTAGAGAAATTCTTACGTTAGCTTATACCAACAAAGAATCACTACTTTTAACAAAAAAAACCGGCAACTCTTGGTTTTGGAGCAGGTCACGAAACAAACTTTGGATGAAAGGAGAAGAATCTGGTAATATCCAAAAAGTAAAAGAAATTCTAGTTGACTGTGATTATGACGCAATAATATATCTAGTCGAACCAACTGGTCCAGCATGCCATACTGGAGAGCGGATTTGTTTTCATCATAAACTAGACTAGCAGACTCTTTGGAAAATTCCTATCTCTGTTGAAATTGTTTCATTTAATATGGTAAATTTGACTGGTTGATATCGACTTCCTTCAAACACTATGGTCCAATCTCCTATGATTTGGTCTGTACTGCAGACTGGGCGAGCCTTGGATAGTGAGGGCTTGAAGTAATAATTAAAACTAGATTTTAAACTCCCATCAAAAGGTATTGATAAATAATTTTTCTGACCATTTGGCATTACAAAAGTCGCATTACCCACATCTGTTGGCTCTAGTCCGATTGCCACAAAGAAAACATTCTCACCAATCTTGTATTCTTTTTTATTTACTGCAAAGGCATCTACTCTATTCCAGTTTTTGAACTCGTCTTGCTTTTTTTGAGGAGATACATCAACAGGTCCTATTATTGAAATAACAGAAATTACTGATACCACCACAATTCCTAACAAGACCAATCCAACTAGCTTTGCCTTCAATTTTTTTAATTTTATAAAAATCCAGTAAAAACCTTGTGATGTATGGATTTTATTACTTAAATTTCTAGTCTCTGTAATTAAGTAGTACTAAACTTGATATTAGGACATTTTAACTAGATAGCAAACCCGGTTTTTCTTATGACCAAACTCTCACTTCAATGCAGGGAATGCAAAAAAGAGTACGAATCTGTCTTCAAATACATATGCGAAGACTGCTTTGGACCACTGGACGTCAAGTATGAATTCCCAAGCATCTCAAAGAACATGTTTTCTGGAAGGGAGCAGACCTACTGCCGATATTTTGAACTCTTGCCAATTCAAAACAAATCAAACATTGTAAGTATCAATGCCGGCATGACGCCACTAGTCAGGGCTGAAAAGCTAGGAGAAAAACTTGGACTAAAAAATCTCTATATCAAAAATGATTCTGTAAATCCGACATTTTCATTCAAGGATAGGCCTGCTGGAATTGCAGTATCCAAGGCAAAGGAATTTGGCCTATCTGCAGTTGGATGCGCATCAACTGGTAATCTTGCCTCTGCTACTGCAGCACATGCTGCAAAGGGCGGCTTTCCATGTTATGTATTTGCACCTAGTGACATAGAGCACGCAAAAATTGCCCAGGCTCTTGCGTATGGTTCAAAATTCATTGCAGTTGATGGGACATATGATGATGCAAACAGAATTGCAGCCCAAATAGGAGACAGCAAGGGAATTGGAATTGTCAATATCAACATGAGATCATATTATGTCGAAGGATCAAAAACTCTGGCATACGAAGTAGCTGAACAGCTTGACTGGAGTGTTCCTGACCATCTAGTAGTACCAGTAGGTAGTGGAGCCATGCTCAATGCTATATGCAAGGGATTTGAAGAATTACAGGGTGTTTCATTGTTAAATAATGTCTCTAATATGCACATGATAGCAGCCCAGCCGCATGGATGTGCACCTATAGTTGATGCTTTTAAAAATAATGTCAGTGAAGTAACACCAGTAGAAATTCCAGATACAATAGCAAAAAGCTTGGCAATTGGTGATCCGGGCGACGGGCGTTATGTTCTCAAAAGACTCAAACAATACAATGGATATGCCGAGGAATCTAATAACAAGGAAATCCTTGATGCCATATTGCTATTGGCACAAACAGAGGGAATTTTCACAGAACCTGCTGGCGGGGTCTCTGTTGCAGTTCTCAAGAAAATGATTGATGATGGAAAAATTGACAAAACTGATACTACCGTGTGTTATGTCACTGGCAACGGACTAAAGACTACAGAATCAATAATGGAAGTGCTTGAAAAACCTCAAGTAATGCAGGCTGATGTGGCAAAAATTGCGGCAGTGGTGAAATAATTGCCAAACATCACATTTACCATTCCTTCGGTCCTAAACAAGGGTGGCGGAGAAAAAAAACTAGCAATCAGTGCCGATTCACTCTTGGAATCATTTAACAAGGCATCTCAAACCATGGGTGATGATTTTAAGCGACGAGTACTAAATGACGACGGCACTCCGCGCTCGCTAATTAACATCTATGTAAATGGCAAAAACGCCAGATTCTCTGGCGGGATGAACACTGTACTCAAAGACGGCGATGAAATCTATATTCTGCCTGCAGTGGCAGGTGGTTCAGATCTATCCAGCAAAGACATTGATAGATATTCGCGACAAATAATGCTTGAAGAAATTGGTTATCAGGGACAGCTAAAGTTACGCTCTGCAAAAATCTGCGTTGTAGGCGTTGGCGGCCTTGGTAATCCAATTACAACTAGATTAACAGCTATGGGAATTGGCAAACTACGAATAATAGACAGGGATGTAATTGAATTATCAAATCTGCACAGACAGACAATGTTTGATGAATCTGATGTTGGCCAAATCAAAGTCGAGGTTGCGGCCAAAAAACTCAAAAAACTAAATCCAGATGTGGAAATTGAATCCCTTCCAATCTCAATTAATGATTACACTGCAATAGATGCAGTAGAAGGATGCGATGTGGTAATTGATGCACTAGATAGTGTCAATGCTAGATATGCCCTCAACAAGGCATGCATTGAAAAAAATATTCCTTTTGTTACGGGTGCGGCAGTGGGAGTCTCTGGCCAGGCATTTACAATTATTCCTGGAAAATCTGCGTGCTATTCATGCATGTTTCCTGCCCTTGATGAGGAATCAATGCCAACATGCAGCATTGAAGGAGTTCATCCTTCTATTTTATCCATAATAGGTGGAATTGAAGTAGCAGAGGCAATTAAAATTATTCTAGGCAAGACTCCAAGTCTTTCTGATAAAATTCTACATGTGGATTTAGAAAATCTGGACTTTGTTATGACTCGAACATTTAGAGCACAAGAATGTTCTGTTTGTGGAAACGGTAAAGTAGAATCCATACCAAAACAGGAGCTAATAATTGAAGAGTTGTGCGGCAGAAACAGAGGCAAGAGAACCTTTTCAATTACTCCCACCCAAAAGTTTGAAATTGATACTGATAAAATCATGGCTCTAGCCAAAGACATGGACTTTAGGGTGGATAATTCCGGAGAAATGGGACTATCCATGAGAACAAATGACCTTTCTGTTAGTTTTATGAAAAGGGGTTCTGCAGTAATTGTAGGTCCCAAAGACGAAACAGATGCCGTAAAACTATACCAAAAATTACTCAACAAAAAATAGACTATAGATAGCCTGAAAGTGTAAAAATTACAATTTTGGATGTAAAAAATCGATCAAGGACCATTCGTGCGTGAAATAAATACAAAAAAAGAAGAAATTGTGGACAAATTGTCCATTAGTCTTATATAGTAAATTTCTAACAAAAATTCAATAACATGAACAACGAGATAGGACGTAAAATAACTAGTCTTACATTAATGACAATTATGCTAGCTTCTGCCTTTGCAGCAGGCGCTCCAAGCGTTCTGCCACAGGCAGCAGCAGCAAATGCAAACTTGTTCGTATCGACTGAAAACTCTCAATTCCAAAACACCTTCTCAGGACCAATGGTCACAGAAGTTGTTGTAATTGATAGTGATATCAAAGATACTGACAAAGCAAAAGGTGAACCTGACGTAACTGTCAACGGTAAAAAGCTAAGAATGGTTCAAGCAACTGACGGTAATTGGTATGCATACTTTGCAGACAAAAAACAAGCTCAGCTTGCAGATCAAACCATTGAAGACGCTGCAAGTTCCGGAGGTAATGGACTTGACTTTGGACAGTTCTGTACAAACACTAGTACATTAGGTGCATCCGCACTGTTTACAACAACAGTCGGTATTGCAATTGCACAAGAAGATGGAGGTAGTAATTCTAAAAACGGAGTTACTGAACCGACTGTCGATTGTACAAACCCTGTACCAGTAGCAGGATTGTTGAACAATGTGGTTCGTGAAAACAAAACCATAAACAAGTCATTCAATAACCTTGGAATCCAAAGCGATATAGCTAACTATTGGCCAATCATCCAATTATACAACTTTAACCCAACAGGTAACGTTGTAGTTCAGTACAACAAAGGTGGGGGAGTACAAACAACCACACTAAAATTTGATACTGCGGATAATTTAGCCAAAGTAGCCCTTGACAGAAATACATACCCACAGGGTTCAGAAGTTCACATGACATTAACTGATATTGCATTGAACATTGATCCAACAGATGAAGACTCGTGGACATTCCAAACAAAATCAACCAACTCTACAACTGTATACCAAGCATTCAATGAGGATGGTGCACAAGATGGTGATGGAACCAGCGATGGATACATCAACGTTCAAGGTAAATTATCCCAAATGATGTTTGGGGACAGTGGCATTCTACAAATGAATGTCAATGCCCAAAATGCAGCAACAGATGTGTTGACACTCCAGGATAACGCAAAGACTGTGCTGTACTTCGTACCAAGCACAAGCGATTCAGCCGGTGATGCAAGAACTGCTTCATCAGGTAAAAATCAACCGGTAACAATTACCGAGTCTGCGCCAAACACTGGTGTATTTGGTACCTACGATTCAAGCGATGTTTCAAACATCAAGATTCGTGAAGATGCTCCAAGAGGCAAATCCGCAACAATCTCATACAATGCTAAATCAAATAGCATTCTAGTAGGATTTGGATTTGCAACTGTTGATATCAAACCAATTGATGCTGAATGGAACTCTGGTGAAGAAATTCCAGTAGTAATCACTGACTCTGATGCAAACAAAAACAGCAGAGCAGATGAAGACTTGGATGTTAATAATCCAGAAGTTTCATTGATCCCATCATTGCGAATAGGAAATCCATTTACACTAGGTGTAAAAGGAACTGAATCAAGTACAGTAGCAGATTCAATATATCTAGCAAACTTTACAAGTGATTCAAACAGAAATAAAAACCCGCAATACGGTGCATCAACATTCGCTTTCAACTTTGCACAAAGCACTAGTGATAGCATTGATGGTTCAATGACAGTTCAAAAATTCAGTGATAGAGCAATTATAACTCCAAATAATAGAACTTCAACTCTAACAGAAGCATTGTTAGTTGATACAAAAGCAACAAGCCTTGACTTGAGAAAGTCTATTAATGATCCAAGACCAGGCAAACCATTCCATGGTTACAACCTAGTTAACTTGGACATGAGAGGAATAAACTCTACAATAAACAAGGCTGATGTATATCTCTTAAACAGCACAACAACAATTATCACTCGCCAGACTACATACACCGACATCACTGCAGATGCGAAATTAATTCCGCTTGCAAATGATGTAAAACCGCAGTCATTGACACTGATCAATTCAACTGCAGGATATGGTAATGAAGTATATGATGACATATTTGGTGCAACTAATACAAGAGGTATTGATGGTGCAGGAGTCACAAACATTGGATTCCTAGTCAACTATACTGGTATAGTACCAAGCGTCAAATCTTCACTCGTAATTGACTTGTTCTCATTTGGTTACAAAAACGATGGTATCGTAAAGAACGATCGAATTAACAACCAAATCACAAGAGTCGAGGCAGAAGAGACAGGCGATAACACAGCAGTGTTTAATGGCTCACTTGAATATCTAATGATTAATCAACTCAACATCCTTGATGCAAATACATACTTGAATCTAAGGCCAATAGCCGATGATCCAACATTTATTGTACATCAAGACCTAGATGCTGAGGAATCACCAAGAGTCAACTATAATGACTTGGGCGCAGATGGCGTAACTACACAAGTTTCCGACCAACAAGCTGCACCAACACACTCTGGTGTTGTATCATTTGACAAGTCGAACTACAAGATTGCAGACACCGTTACAGTAACATTGGAAGATGCTGACCTTAACACTGATGTTGACTTGATAGATATCTATACTACAGTCAGCACAGGAACAACACTATACGATGTTGTAGGTAAAGACATTGGAACAACGTTCAGTAATGGTGACTACCTAGGACGATTACTAGACATTACATTCGATGACGAACTATGGCTAAACAGTGGACAGGGCTTGACATGTCTACCAGCTCCAATTGGAGATGATGGACTAGCAGCAACAGGTTTCACATTAGTTGAAACTGGCTCTGCAACTGGTATATTCAGCGGCGACTTCCAAATCCCATCACAATATTGTGCAAGAAATGGACAGACCGCCAATGGTGTACTAAAATCAGCCACAGGTAAGGACCTCGAAGTAAACTATGTCGACTTTAGAGATACATCAGGTAATATTGTCGAAGTTGGAGATGGTGCAGGTATCCGTGCAAACACTGGTTCCGTATCACTAGATAGAACTGTCTATCCAGTACCATACGGTAACTTGGCAGATATTGGCGGAACAACAAGCAAAACAACTCCAAATGGACATTCACTCTTCCCAGTCCACGCAAGTGGTAGAGATGGAAACATCGATAATGCTGGTAGTATACAGGAAATTCTAACTGAAGGTGATCTAACGATACACATTCAGGTAAATGATCCTGATTACGACACATCAGCATCTGGTGAAGACCAAATAGCAAACGATTCTTCAAACGGACCTGTAAAGGTCATGGTAAAGAGAGGTGCTGATACAATAATATTGGCAACCGCGGGTGCGAAAAAGTCCAACGGCAATATCGGTAAGATTACACTAAACAATGAAACAGTTGATACAGTTGGCGGCTATCAGACCAGAGAATTAGGACCAATTCTAGAAACCACTCCTAGCAGTGGAATCTTTGAATTCCCACTAGCTCTCAGATATACTGATGGACCGGCAAGCAATCTCTGTCCTTCAACTAGTGTATTCACATCAGCCAGCAACGGTACTAACACTAATGCAGACAAAAATCAATTAGTGAATAGATTCGCAACTGGCGGCTACAGCTTAACAGCACCTAATGGAAAATACTGTATTCTCCAAGGTGATATTTTGAGCGTAGAATATACCGATTCAACTGATGCCTCAGGTAATGAAAACACAGTTACAGACTCTGCAACATTTGACTTGAGAAATGGTGCATTGCAATCTGACAAATCTGTCTATATCATTGGCAGCGATATGATTCTGACTCTAGTAGAGCCAGACTTTGACCTTGACAGTGACCAGGCAGAAACCTACGATCTAGATTTGATCGAATGGGATTCAGATGCAGCAACATGTACTATTGGTAACAATAAAGTAGTCAAAGGATGCAAGTCAACAGATTCATGGGATCCAGAGCCATCTGACTTTAGAGAGACAGGTGACAATACTGGCATATTCCAAGTCATACTAGAAATTCCACAAACTCTATCAGGCAACAAGCTTGAAAGAGGTGAGGAAGTAGTACTGGAATATACCGACTGGGGACCATCAGGATCTGACTATGTTGGTGATGAGGATGAAGATGTCAACTTGACACTCTTTACATCTAACTTTGGCGCTACAGTAGAATTAGATCAAAAAGTCTACACATGGACTGACAAGGTCTACATTACTATCGTTGCACCAGATCACAACATGGACAGTAACTTGGTTGATACCATAGGTGATACAACTGATGACTCTGTTAAAGTAGCAACAAGAGGTCACAAGATTGACCAATACAATCTAGCTGAAACAGGCCCAGACACTGGCATATTCACAGGCGAAGTAATTCTCTCTGGATTTGCACATGATGCTGACGGAAACGCAGCAACCGGCACAAATGGCAACGATGGACCATTCCATGCAGATAGCCAAACCGGAACTGGACCAACAGATGGATATATCCAAGCTGATGACGATGACGGTCTAACAGTCTCCTTTGAATTCTCAGAGGATGAAACTGTTGTAGGATCTGCATTAATCAGATGGAATATTGGTGAAGTCTCATGGCTAGAAGCTAGCTACCCAGCAGTAGGTTCAGGCGTAGTAAGAGTAATCGATCCAGATATGAACTGGAACCCAGAAGCAGTAGACAACTTTGACATTAGCGCATGGTCTGATTCAGACGCAGGAGGTATTGACTTGACTGTAACTGAGACTAATGAGGCTACCGGAATATTCGAGGGAACTGTGTTCTTTAGCACAACCAGCGAATCATCAGGTTCAAGACTCAGAGTCGCAGAAGGTGATACAATCACAGCAGAATACAAAGACAATACACTGCCAGATCCATACACAAGAGCAGATGAACTTGACATTACTGGCACTTCGTTTATCGGTACTGTAGTACCACCTCTTGAGAGAGCACCAGCTTCTAACGCAAGAGTAGTTGACGCCTTCGGTAACACCTTAGATGAGGTATCCGTAGACCAACAGGTACAAGTTACAGCCGATCTAACAAATGGTCAGGACAGAGAGCAATCATTTGCATACTTGGTACAGATCCAGGATGAAAATGGTGTCACAGTCTCACTAGCATGGATTACAGGTTCATTATCAGCAGGTCAATCATTCAGCCCAGCATTGTCATGGATTCCAACAGCATCCGGTACATACACTGCAACAGTGTTTGTCTGGGAAAGTGTTGACAATCCAACAGCGTTGAGCCCACCTGTATCAGTAGACATAACTGTCAGCTAAGACGAAAATAATACTATCCCTTTTTTCTTTTTTTTACTAGAATCAAACTCAGCGTTAGCTATCACAAGTAATATCTATCAGATAATTTTCATATTTAGCTGATGAAATTATTAATAATATTTTCAGGTCTGTTATTACTTGGAATATCACAGGTATTTGCTGCACAACTGGATTTTTTCTCTGATAGTCAGATTTACTCGCCGGGAAAACCGCTTTTCGTATATGGAAAAGGATTACCTCAGGAAGACATTGTTTTAAGATTCACAGACCCTGCCCAAAATGTCATAACATTTACCCAAGTTACTGCAGATGATGGCGGGCAATTTCAAACAGAGTTATTTCTTTGGCCAGAGGCATCAACTACTATACCTTATGGAACATATACAATTGAGGCAATTAGCACACAGCAAAACGGATTGGCAAAAAAGCTTGAAATTAAATTCTCTCCTACAACAGATGTTGAAAAAATTCCAGTTTCTCGTACCATAACTACACTTGTTTTTAGTCCTGAGACGGCCGCGATTGGACAGCCGTTTAAAATTTTTGCCCAGATTACAAGCGATGGCCTGCTAGTCGGTGGTGATCCGGATAAGCTTCTTGGAACCACTCATGTTCATTTGCCGGACGGCCAAGCAGTTAATCTCTCTACTTCATTTAAGACTCTGCATCCCGGACTATACTATTCAGAGTACACACCTATTCAGGAGGGAACCCATGTCTTTCATGTAGTGGCATTCTCACAGGGTACAATATCGCATGGTTCTGCAGCAACCGTCGTGCTAAAGCAAGACCTAGGCGGAATCTCCAAGCAAATAATAGATCTAAATTCCGTTCTCAAGGACACATCATCTGAACTAAAAAAATTAAAAACAGAAACTCAGGGTTTTGGCTCTACACTGGATACTGCCAGCAAAGACATTGATGCTAGTGTTACCTCAATATCAAATTCTGTTAAAAATATGGAAACTGCATCCCAGCAGCTAAACTCTTTACTATTTCCAATAGTTGCATCAATTGCAATAATTGTTGCACTACAAATTGTAATTCTTGCAAGAAGAAGATAAACCAAACATGAGAATTTTTTTTGGTACAAAAACAATCTCGGCAATCATATCCTTGGTGTTATTTTTTTCCATATTTTCAAGCACTATGGCATTTGATATTGCAGACAAGCCAAATTATGATAAACTGGATTCGGATTCTTTTACTGACCTGATCCTAATCCCCAAACAAACCCACATCAACCAAAAACTCCAACGCTATATCATATTTGGTCATGGGGCAATTGATGATAATTCAATTAATGCCATATCCACAATCCAAAACAATAATGGGTTTTTTTCAATTGCAGTACTGCCAGAGCAATCAGTCTCTAGCCTGACTGCAAGGGGATATCATGTTATTAAGGACTTTCCAGTAGAACTACATGAATCACAAAAAATTTTCTCTGAAATGGATCAAATCCGAGATTTTAGTGGCTCAGAGCTTGCAAAAATAAAATACAACTATACAGGAAGCGGAGTCAATATTGCCATAGTTGATACCGGTGTTGATTTTTCAAATCCTGATCTTGCAGATTCCCTGGCTAGAGACCATAACAATTATCCAATAATGCTTGATGCTGACGGACAGGGATTAATTCTAACCAATGCTACCTTTGTTGCAAACATTAACAAAAGCGGATTTTTAGAAAATACCACCAAACCAATAACTGATCAAATTAACAAATCACTTGGCAAAAACACCACATCAAATGTTTATTTGACTAAAAACGGCGTATTTTTGAACCTAAAGCAAAAGGGCAAGGGCACACCAGTTTCAATATACAATTCATTTTATCCGTCAACTGGAACATCACCAATTTTCAATGGCACCATACTAGATGACTATAAAATCGGCAAAAACAGGTCTGAGTATATTCGGTCTGCTAGCGGTGTGTATCATTTTGGAATGATCTATCAGGGGGCAGTACAGGGACCATTTACCAGCGTTCAGGCAGTACCAGTATTGGTAGTGGACTCGCAGATTCCTGGAATCTATGATACCATAATACCAGATCTTAGCACGTCATGGCAAGACTATACCAAATTTGATCTAAAAAAGGGACAAAAACCGGAATATGATTATGATTTTACCGATGAGACTCCAATCAGATTAGGCTCTGGCAAAGAGTATCTAGTATATGATTCCAACAAGGATGGAAAAATGGACTATAGTGCTGGGACAGTAGGTGCACAAATAGTTGACGTATATGGAGTAATATCGCAAAACAAATCCAAAATCGACAAGCTATTCAAGGCAACAAACGGAACAGCACTTGCAGCTTTAGACCCAAAAGGAAATTTTTTCGGCATAATGAATGATTTTGTCGGACATGGAACTGGAGCTGCTGCATCCATTTCATCAAAGGGAAAAGAGCAGTATGATATTTACAATAATACAAAAAAATTCAAGCTCACAGGAATTGCACCAAATGCAAAGATCATACCAATAAAGGCACTCTGGTACGGCGATACAGTATATGGCTGGCTATGGGCATCAGGTTTTGATAATACAAACAATACCTGGAAGTTTTCTGGCAAACCTAGGGCGAATATTATATCAAATAGCTGGGGTGTTTCCAATTTTCCATCACTGAAGACAGCTCCGGGAATTGACATGCTCTCGTTAATTGTAAATGTGCTATCAACACCGCAATCTCTAGACTCAAAATATCCCGGAGTGCTAATGGTATCCAGTGCAGGCAATGCAGGACCAGGATATGGGACAATGGGATTACCAAATGCCGCACCATTTGGGATAACTGTTGGTGCAACTACTAACAACGTCTATGTTGGATATGGCTCTTTTAAGGGACAACCCAGATTTGGAAATACCACAGAACAGGCAAATAACATGGTTGATTTTTCAAGCAGAGGTCCTAGCATAATTGGTGATCCAAAGCCTGATCTGGTTGATACTGGCGCGTATGGATTTGTTCCAGGAAACGTTCTCAAGGCAAAAAAGGACTCTAAGGTTGAATCATTTTCAATTTTTGGAGGAACCAGCATGGCAGCACCACTGGTATCGGGTTCTGCAGCAATTCTAATTGAAGGGCTAAAAGAAAAAAACAAGGACTATGATCCTTTTGTAGTAAAAAATATTCTAATGTCAACTGCAACTGACATTCAAAACGACCCATTCACCCAAGGCTCTGGTTTTGTAAATTCCTACAGGGCAGCACAATTTCTCAATGGGCAAGGCGGTGTATTCATAGTATACAACAATTCAACCTATTCAGAAATTAGCCAAATTCTAAACTCTCCAATGACTAGACTCAACCAAACCATTCCAGGTTTTGATGATTTTATGCTATCAGAAAAGCAATTCCCACAAACTAGTTGGTTTGGAGGACGACTGGAAGCAGGCCATACAAGCAGTACAACATTTACTATAGAAAATCCAGGAGATAAAGCCCTGACCATTCATGTAATTCCACAAAAGCTAGAACTAGTTGAAAAAACCCAAACCAACTCTAGTACAAAGCTTCGACTCAAGGACTCGTTATACAACAAGACAGGTGTCTTTAGGCCAGATTACATAAAACTATCCGACGTATCAAAACACGACTCACTTGCATCATTTTATACAAACCAATCTGATGTAATACCAAAGGACACTGAACTACTCATTCTAAATCTGAACTTTGCCTTTTCTGATTTTTTGAACAAAACTGAAAAGCTTTACGCCTCTGATACAAAGATCGCATCATTATATCTCTATGATTGGAGTGATAAAAACAAAGACGATCTGGTATCTAGTGATGAGTTGTCTCTGGTCAATCGAGGCGGCTCTTGGGGGACAGTTCAGGAATTGCGAGTCTCTGATCCAAATTCAAAATTTGAAAAAATACCACTAGTTGGAGTCTACCCCGTACCTAATAGATACTCGTACTGGACTGGTGAACTAAAGAAAAACTCGACTGAAATGAATTATACTTTATCGGCCAGCTATTACAAAAAGCAAGACTGGACTGATGTCTGGATTGATGACTCCATTATCAAAGTGCCACCACACAGCACAGCCCAGATAAATGCCAAAATAATCCCATCAGAGAATGCCAAACCTGGACTGTATCAGGGATTTCTAAGATTCATAGGTGATGATCATATTGTTAATGCACCCGTATCTTTTGCTATAGTATCTGCAATAAAAAAAGACCAGCTCATAGTAATTCCTGGAGATAAAAACATCAACACAATATTTGGAAATGGATATGTCAAGGGAGCATTTGATATGTCAAATAGATACAACGCAGGCGACTGGAGACAATATTATTTTGATATTGATGATTCAACAATTGATACTGCCTCATTTGATGTTTCGTGGAAAAATGCAGAGACTAATTTTTCTGCATTCATAGTTGATCCTCAGGGAAGAATAATTCAAAGCAATGTACCTTCTGGAGTTTTTGGGGACTTTCTTGACTATCCAAGCTCTGACTGGCTAGGTTCTACTCCGTTTAGCGAAGGCGGAGGATTTTATCCAGTCAAAAACAAAGATCAAAAATCAACATTACTCAATGCTGCAATAAATCAGACAGGAACATACACATTACTCTTACACTCTACATTGTTTGCAGGTGCAAACAGCACAGAACCATTCACCGTTGCAGCCAAGTTCTCTTCAATATCTCCTGATGTAAGCTCACCAGAGATTAGCTTTGCAATTAATGAATACACCAATACAATACCCGAGCCAACAATTACCGATGATGGAAAATTCACTGTCAAATATTTTGTTGATGATATAGAGACGACCATCTCAGAAATCCCCGAAGGACGACACACACTAAAAATCCAAGCAACTGATGAGCTTGGAAATACTTCGGTAAAATCCTACTCGTTTGTTTTGGACAAAACTATGCCTAAAATTGTAATTTCAAATCCACAAGAGAAAATTCAAGCCACTGGAATTCTAAAAATTGATTTTACTGTAGAGGAAGCCAACCCAAATACCATCTCTGTATTCTTACCCGATGGAAATGTTATTGAAAATCAGACCTCTATTGATTTTGACACCAGCACTCTGAGCAACGGAAAATATGAAATTCTCATTCAAAGCACTGACAAGTCAGAAAACAAGGCTGAAAAATCCATATCCTTTGAAAAATCAGCACTTACAAATCAATTAATACCAAACATTGGAATTGTATTTGACTATACACTAGCCTTGCTGATAATATCCACAATTTTAGCGATCGGAATTTCTATTTTTATAATCTTGACAAATAAATCTCGAAAATCATCTAAAAAGATGAAACAAGGTTTATAAGAAAAGTTTCGAAAATTAGCTCTGAATGTCGCAAGGGGAAAGTACCAAGCCAGCTACATTATCGCGACGAGATTTTCTAAAGCTAATGGGTGCTGCGGGCACTGCTCTAACATTTGCACCTTTTGTTCCGTGGGGCAAATACATGCCAAATCCTGATAGTGCTAAAATTGAAAAAGTCCCAGTAATTCTTCCAGACGGTGGACAAGCTAATGTCAATTCTTTTCCAATCAATCATGCCGAAGTCATCACATATCCAAAAACCGGTGATAGAGTTTTAGACGAAGAATCATTTAGGAAATGGCAGTTTATTCGATTACCAGAGGAACTAGGTGGAGAGAAAAAAGATGTTAGCTCTTTTCGGGTTTACAGTATGGTGTGTCTGCATTTATGGTGTCTGTGGAAATATTGGCCTCAAGAGGGCAGAAAAAGAGGAGAATGCCCATGCCATGGAAGCATGTACAATCCTCTGACTGGAACTGCATTTGCAGGACC
>OMIR01000097.1 GCA_900299125.1 Nitrosopumilales archaeon
GCAATATTTTTTACCATCTGCTTTCACATTGATTATTTTTGCATCAATGCAATCGTCAACCTTGTTGTAGATGAAACTTTCTGTCCACCTGAAACTATTTCTTTGTAAATTGTCTTCGTAATCACGAATTAATTCCTCATAGTCCTCACCATCAGTAAAACTCCTAAAACTCTCATTATCATCATATGACATAGGTTTAACATCCACCTAATTCTGGAACCTGCATTCCATATCCCAGTCCTTGAATTCTCACAATTCTTTGATGTGAACTTGATCTAGAATCTCCCTTTTTAACGTCTAAAAGCGTGGTATGTTTAATACAGTTATCTGTAATCATTTCAAAAATAATCGTGCCTGATGGCCCTCCTCCTAAAAGCGAAAATCTACTGTTGGACATATATGGTAATTATGTGCTGTAAGGATTTTTTCTATAACTCTCCTTATTCTTAGATAAATGGCTGCTTTTTGGGCTTGCGATTTGGCTTTACTTTGTTTTTCCAACATGTCGACAATTGACTCGTCCGCCCCACTCATAAACTCCAAACGTCGTTGACCTGTCTTTTCGGAAAATTTTGTTGTTATGTCAAACCGAGAAAACTCTCTCAAAAATGAATGGCTACAATTTGAAGTATCGGCGAAAAAATTAGTAGAATATAGTAATTTGACAAATTCACTTTTTCCAAAAATCATAGATCTATTTTTATAATCAGTCTATTATCTTTTACGAAATAATTAGTATAACAAATGTTCATACTATATTAATAATTAATAAACATATATTGTTATTATATTATATGCTTAAATTCTTAAAATTGAATATTTGATCACTCAGATAATGACAAACATACTGTTGCTTACTATTGGGATAGGGTAGTCGAAGTCGTGCTTTTCTTGGTGTGATGAGATGGATTCAGATCGATTCAATATTGATTACTTGTTTCAATACTACTCAAACAGATTTGGATACTTGTGTTCGCAAAAACGAGGGATTTTAAAATTTCATCAAATGTAATGTAAAACCGGTACCGAAAATGATTAATTCACTAGTGCGTTTATTGGTGTAGGCAATGACAGTGATTACTTTTTACGGTGGAATTGATGAGATTGGCGGAAATAAATTTCTAGTCGAGGATAAAAAAACACGTGTTTTCCTTGATTTTGGAATGCAGATGGGTAAAGCAGGTAAATACTTCTCCGAATTTTTACAACCTAGAACATTAAATGGTATGGGTGATTATTTTGAGTTTGGTTTACTTCCAAAACTATCTGGGTTGTATAGAAAAGATTACTCACGACATACCAAATTTGAGGATGATTACAAAAAAGAAACTACATTTGACGGTGTTTTGCTGACGCATGCTCACGTTGATCATGCAGCTTACATTCATTTTCTCAGACCAGAAATTCCGATTTATTGCACCGAGGCTACCAAACTGATAATGCAAGGATTTGAAGACACTGGAAGTAACGAACAATATCTTGCATACAAGGAAAATTTTGCAGTTTATGAAAACTCTGAAGGCGGTCAAAGTAGGGCCAAAAAGCCTGATCATCGCGAGGAAATCCCGAGACAAATTAACATTTTCAAACCATACCAAAAATTCAAACTTGACTCTATTGAAGTAGAACCCATACCTGTGGACCATTCACTTCCAGGCGTTTGTGGCTTTATCATTCATACATCTGAAGGTAGTTTTGGATATACTGCTGATCTAAGATTTCATGGAAGACGTAGTGCCGAGACACAAAAATTTGTCGAAAAATGTGCAAGCTCTGATCTTGACAAGCTTCTGTGTGAGGGAACTAGGATTAATAAAACTGATTCTGATACAGAACAATCAGTCGAACTACAAGTATCTCAAGCTATCAATGCAGCACAAAAATTAGCAGTAGTTAGTTATCCAGTGCGAGATTTAGATAGGTTCCTTTCTATTTACAATGCTGCTAAACAAGCTGGCAGAACACTGGCAATAGATATGAAGCAGGCATATTTGTTACAGTTATTCGAATCTTCTCAAGATTATTCTGGAATCTATCCGAAATTAAATGACCCACTAATCCGTGTATTTATTCCAAGAAAATCTTGGGGTCTTGTAGATAAAGACCGAACAGTTTTCGGTGATAAGATCATTCTGGAAGATTATGATAAATGGGAAAGACCATTTGTTTTTGCAAATAATTCTGTGGATTACAGGGATATTGCCAAGAATCAAAAAGACTATGTTATGTATTGTAGTGACTATAAATTACAAGACTTGATTGATGTTAGGCCTGAAGAAGGCTCTACCTACATTCGTTCCTCTACTGAACCATTTGATGATGAAATGGTATTGGACCATGATCGTGTCAAAAGATGGCTCACCCATTTTGGTTTGATTAAAAGTGATAAAAATTGGCTTGTGTCTCATGTATCAGGACATGGAGCCCAAGATGAAATCAAAGCAGTTGTGGAAGGTAGCGAAGCTAAAAATCTAATCCCAATTCATACACAGCATAGTGAATATTTTGAAAATTGGCACAAGGGAGTTCAAAAAGTTGAACTTGGCGGGAATATAGAATTTTAAAAAAAATTACGGTTTAAGGTTTTTTGCTTTACGTCTCTTGGATTTTTTAGTTAGGTCTTGGTCGCACTGATGCATTCCAAAGTTATCGCAAAGCTTGAATCCTGACAATGTTTCTCTCCACGCCAGTCCTTTTTCCCACATTTCTTACAACTAACCATGCGGGACTATTACCTCATTTTGACTCATACTAATAATTTGAATTTCCGATTTATCAAAACAAGTACAATAGTATCTATACTTTAGATACTATGATCTGGAATAGTATCTATAGTAGTTTTACTATGTTGGTGCACCATATTACTACACTATGCCAATCCACTATGTGAGAAAAATGTCGAATCAGAAAAAAAACTCTGATGATTTGAAATTAAAAGGCAAACAGATTCGTGGTATAATGAAAATCCTGGATATGGATGACATGGAAGGACAATTTGGACTAATGCTTCGTGATAAGGTAAATCATGACAACTATGTTTTGATAAAACTCTCTGATTTGGATAGGATCTTTAACTATTACTCTCAGTTCAAAAGTCAAATCAAATCATACGATAAAAAAAGTGGTAAGAATGAACTATATTAAAAAAAGAATCAATTCTATTAGAAATCTCAATAAAGATAGAAATTTTGCCCCGGCAGTGTTGCTTGGTGGAAAGGCCATCATAATTATGTCGTTCTTTTTGGCAACACATACTGCAGCATTTTTCCAACCATTACAAACTTCATTGGATGAAATTTTAACTAGTAATAGCTTCATTCTGTTTTCAGTTTACATTGGAATGTTTGTGGTGTTAGCTGGCAAAGAAATAATTCAACTACATATCACAGCTTTTACCAAACTGGATTCAATTATTAGAAAGGCAATTGATATGTATTCAATAAAATACTGGCGAAAAAACAGAAAAGACTCTAAATTTCTATCTCATTTTGCATCAATTCAATACAAAATATTCAAACCAATTACAAAAATGGGTGACAAAAAAATGAATGCACTTGTTTTTAGCCTTGTCCTGGTCTATCTTTTCATTGACTATATGAGATTTGGTCTAATGCAGATGCTGGTTTTACACTTGAGCAACTTTTTGTCAGATACAGCGGGGGGAATTAGAATTGCAAGTTGATCATACCAAATTCACTATGGAATTACAACGTTTTCAATGGTTGGTGGAAATTCATGATGGAAAAACTACCAAATATGCCCCAACCAAACTAGGCCTGAGTTCACTAGAACTTTACAAAAGATTATCAAATAAGAAATTGAACGTAACTGTTCTAGAGAATAAAGAATACAATACTGAGAAATTTCAATGGATGATCAAAAACGGAATACTGGTGAGGCATATTGACCCTCAGTCCAAATCTGAAGTAATTTCAGCCACTCCGTATGGATTTGGTATGTTTAACACTATCGAGTTTTTTTTGGATGAAAAGCTACAGAAGAAACTAGTGAGACGAAAAAAAATTCTGGACTTTGTTTCAAAAACAAAAAAAGATATGGCTTCTTTTATGAAAACCGTAAACTCGATTAATTCTGCAACTAGTCATTACTCACATGGTGGACATCGAAAATGATGAGTACCAAAATGAATTGGAACAAAAATGGACTCGTTGAGGCAGCCATCAATTCTGTTGGAGGATACCCGATTGGATTTATCATGGGTCTGGTAATTTTACCACTGTCTATTGGCTGGATTCAAAAAGACCCAATTACGGCAAATCTTACAATAACCATGATTTACGTGGGAGTTTCTTTTGTGAGAACCTATCTGATAAGGAAGATCTTTCTAAAATATAACATCGACGATAACTTTCTGAGGTTGGGGCTATCTGCAATTAAAAAACTGCGTTCGAGTAAAATGATTTATGATTAATGAATTCTTCATATCTGCATTATTGGAAAAATCTTGGAATTATTAAAAAATGAACAAATCTCTTAAACAAAAACGAAAACAAAAACGTGATGCAAAAAGAGAATTAAAAAATCATACAAATCAAACCTATACTGACGATTCAATACAAGAAACTTTAAGGCAAATTAGACTAGTTCAAAATCAAATTATAAGACAAAACAAAGAAAAGCAAACTCATGAA
>OMIR01000098.1 GCA_900299125.1 Nitrosopumilales archaeon
TTATAGTGTTGCATTCTTTAGGAGTGACATTATGGCTGTCTCCTCCCTTGATTTCTGTAATTGTTGCAGTTAGCATCATTCCCTTTGACTTACCTTCTTGGTTTTCTTCAAGGGATTTCTTGAGCTCACTTGTGAATTTCATTGATTCTTCGATTGCATTTCTTGCAAGCCATGGTGCTGAAGCATGGGCTGAATCGCCTACATTGATTTTCAAATTGATTGCAATTCTTCCCTTGTAAGCTATGGTGACATTAGTGATTCCTGAAGGTTCTCCAAAAACAGCATAATCGATGTCAAGCTTTTGCTTTGCTAGATTTTTAATTCCAGTGGCGTTTCCTTCCTCATCAACTGCTCCAACAAAAATTACGGTGCCGTTATTTTTTTGCAATGTGGATGCAGCGAGAAGCATTGCCATCAAAGGAGCCTTCGCATCTGATGCACCTCGACCGTACAAAAAATCACCCTCTTTTCTAACCTTGACCTTGCCTGGAACTGTGTCCATGTGGCCGCATAGAAGTATTCTTGGTGCACCAGAACCAATTGTTGCGATGAGATTGCCGACCTCGTCGATTTTGATATTCTCAAAACCCAAATCATCACATTTGTCGGCCAAAAATTCGGCCATTGGTTTTTCTGACAATGAAGGTGTGTAAAGACGGAGTGCCTTCTCTAGCATTTTAATTGAAAATCTGGGAGTTATAGTAAACG
The DNA here is from genome assembly GCA_900299125.1 of Nitrosopumilales archaeon. GTDB lineage: Archaea > Thermoproteota > Nitrososphaeria > Nitrososphaerales > Nitrosopumilaceae > Nitrosotenuis. Next base: position 709 of record OMIR01000098.1, read on the forward strand.
ATGGATCCATTTTATTTTCCTGACTTAACTGCGTATTCTAAAATCTTTCCCGCAATGTTTACCCCGGTTACTCGAGCAACATTTCTGTATTCTGTGGTGTTGTTGATTTCATGAACTACTAATCCTCGTTCATTACTTTCCATGAGATCAATTCCGACTATCTGACCTTGAACACATTCACGTGCTCTAATACAAATGTCTTCTAAGTCAGGAGTAATTTTACAGACTTCTGCGGTGCCGCCTAAATGGGTATTTGTTTTCCAGTTTTCTGTAGTGGAATTTCGATAAATAGCACCCACAACTTGGTCGCCAATTACTATTGCTCTGATGTCTCTAGGAGGTCTCTGAACAAACTCCTCCATGTAATGAATTTGGTAAATTGGATACATTTTTTCTCTTTCCTCAATAATTCCCTCTGCTGACTCTCTATTGTTTAGTCTCTGCACCATTCGTCCCCAACTACCAACTGTGGGTTTTATCACTCTTGGATACCCAAGATTGTCAAGTGCATCCAGTGCAGATTCTTTAGAGAATGCCACACTGACAAAAGGTGTTTGAATTCCAGCATTTTTTAAAAGCATATGGGTGAACAGCTTGTTTCCAGCATAAACGCCACAAAACAAATTATTGATAACATTTGCACCCATTCCCTCAAGTGCTGCAGTAGCATGCAAATTTCTATAATAACTCACACATCGTTGTAATACTGTATTGTATTGTGACTTTTTATCGACATCTAGTACTAGATTCTTACAATCTACCATCTCGATTTTTATGCCTAGTTTGTCGGCCGCTTCGGTTAGAGCTTTTTCTTCTGGTCGAACTGTATCGTAGAGAATCGTTACCGGTTGGCTCACTGGCCCCAGTCCTCTCCAACGCTTTGAGCTGGTTTTAGCCCAAATCCGCCAGAAGATTTGATTATCTCAAAACTTGCACCACAGTCGGGACAAGTAACCAATTCGCCTTCTACGGCATCACTTGGAATTGAAATATCTGAATCACATTCAGCACATTTTGCCATGTTACTAGTCACTGTCCTTAGCATCATTAATTATCTTTCTTTCAAGCTTATTGTCAAGGGGAATTTCTAAAAGATCCCCCATTCTGAGGTTTTTAAGACCAGCAGCTACGGCTTTGGCCTGATTGTCATCCTTTGGCAGTCCCAATAATGACATCAGGTATGCAGAACCACTTTTTCCAGCCAATTCGCCAAACACAATTCTGCGTCTGTTGCCTACGACTCTTGGTGGAATTGGTTCGTAGGCTGCGGGATTTCGTAGAATTGCTGCTAGATGTGTGCCCGCTTTGTGCTTGTATGCTGTAGGTCCTACTAGAGGTTTTGAGTCATATGGTGGAATTCCGGTGTATTCTTCAATAAGTCTTGATAGGTCAGTTAGCATATCTAATCGAAAATCATTAGGTGATTTGTACAAGTATGTCATTGCAACTGCGACTTCTGCCAATGATGGGATTCCAGTTCTCTCACCTATTCCGTCAATAGTCGTGTGAATTTGTTCAGCTCCGGCATCGATTCCCGCAAACGCATTTGCAACAGCAAGACCGATGTCATTGTGGCAATGAACGTCTAATGGTACCTTGATTTTCTCTTTCACCATTTTGACAAAATTAAACATTCCACGTGGTCTCATGATTCCAACAGTATCTGGTAAGCTGATTCTATCTACTCCGGCCTCTTCAATTGCTTTACAAACTTTAAGCAAAAATTCTGGGTCAGCACGAGAACCATCTTCTACGGTAAATCTCATCTTTAGTCCATGTGATTTTGCATACTCTACCGTTTCAACTGCCCGTCTGAGTGCTTCCTCTCTGGTGATTCTCAGCTTGTCTTTCATATGTATGTCTGAAA
>OMIR01000099.1 GCA_900299125.1 Nitrosopumilales archaeon
ATTGTTTAGAGCAAGCCAATTTCTTCCCAGAGTAAGCCTGTCGCATTTTGCTTTATTCTCAAATTCCATAGTCTATCAATTGTTCATATTTTTAATTTCTTTACGAAATAATAGCGGATCCTGGGAGTAGACAATGACCAATAACGCGAATCCATCTTCCATGTACAATAGTATGATTATCTGAGCTTTATACTTTTCGTAATTAATTTCATTTTAGAAAAAAAGTCACTATTTAATTACATGAGAATCTAAAATGAATTAATTTCATATTTCTAAAATCAAAAATTAATAAGCACTGAATTAGGAGTTCAAGATAAGGAATGTCTCGTTTATCAGTAATAAAGGAAATCTTTCAACTATACATTAAAAAAAGAAAATTCTACATGTTTCCAGTCATAGTGTTATTGTTTGCATTAATTGGAGTCACAGCTCTAGCACAGTCGGGCCTAGTCGCTTTCATTTATCCCATTTAAAATGCAGACCTCATCTCCAAGGTTCAAGGCACTTGCAGTATCGGCAGGATTATCGTTTTGGTTCTTTATTATTACTAGTAGTGTTGGGGTATTTTCACTCCAGTATCTTGTAATATTTGCAGGATCAGTATTTGCAATTACGCAGATATTTGCACTAAAAATTTCCAAAGGACTGGATATATTTGCCATAATTAACACAAAGATATTTCTTGGAATATTGTTTGTCTGCGTGATTGCAATTTATGGAATCCTGTTTAGATTCCTAAGAATAGACCTGCTCAGACTAAAAAAGCAGCCAGACTCTTACTGGCTTGAAATTGAATCAAATGATGTAGGCAAGATGTTCTAATGTATAATCTAGGAATCTCTTGTTATTATCACGATTCTGCAGCTGCTTTGCTCAAGGACGGGCATGTAATAGCAGCAGTAGAAGAAGAAAGATTTTCTAGAAAAAAGTTCGACGATGGGTTTCCAAGTCTTGCAATAGATTGGTGTCTCAAGCAAGCCAATATCACACCGTCACAAATCCATTCTGTAGCGTTTTATGACAAGCCAGTACTCAAGTTTGAAAGACTACTAGACAATTACATTGCAGTAGCACCAAGAGGTCTTTACAGCTTTTTAGATACCATTCCAAAATGGCTCCACAAAAGACTCTGGATTAAAAGCGAGATAAAAAAGACACTAAAAGGTTTCAAAGGCCAGATAATTTTCCCAGAGCACCATCTATCCCATGCGGCACATACCTATTACACATCCCCATTTGAAGAATCTGCAATTCTTACAGTTGATGGAGTGGGAGAGTGGAGTACAACATCATTTGGGTTTGCAAAAAGCAACAAAATTACCTTGACACATGATATTAGATGGCCCCACTCATTAGGGCTGTTTTATTCTGCATTTACGTACTTTTTGGGGTTTCAGGTAAATGAGGGTGAATACAAGCTTATGGGTTTGGCATCATACGGCAAGCCAAAATACTATGATACAATTTTGAATAATCTCATTGAGATCAAGGATGATGGTTCTATTCATCTGGACATGAAGTATTTTGCATTCACATATGACAAAGTAATGACAAATCAGAAATTTTCCAAATTATTTGGAATAGAACCAAGACAAAAAGACCAAAAGACAGAACAAATTCATTATGATATTGGTGCCAGTGCACAAAAAGTCCTCGAAGATGTTTTACTCAAAATGGCAAACCATGTTCACAAAAAAACTGGGATGAGAAATCTTTGTCTTGGTGGTGGTGTAGCATTAAACGGAGTTGCAAACTATCGTATTCTAAAAGAGGGTCCATTTGATAATGTGCACATTCCTCCATCCCCTGGAGATGCAGGGAGTGCCGTAGGATGTGCTCAGTATCTCTACTATACACATCTGGCAAATCCCAGAACAATAGAAACTGATCAATCAAAGGCCATATCAGAAAATGTCTATGTGGGACCTTCATATTCCAATGAGCAAATCCAGTCCTTTTTGGATACCAACCAAATCAAGTATGAAAAATTAGAAAAACCTGAACTATTAGCTAAAACTGCCAAACTTATCTCCGAAGGCAAAATAGTTGGATGGTATCAGGGAAAGATGGAGTGGGGCCCTCGAGCCTTGGGATGTAGAAGCATTCTTGCAGATCCAAGAAAGGCAGAGATGAAAGACATTCTAAATGAAAAAATCAAGCACCGCGAGGCATTCAGACCTTTTGCTCCATCAATATTGGAAGAACGCGTCTCTGAATATTTTGAAATTGACAGACCTAGCCCATACATGCTTCTGGTTGCACCAGTCAAAAAGCCCAATGACATTCCGGCAGTCACACATGTGGATGGAACTGGCAGGCTGCAGACAGTCAATCATGGCGCAAATCCGTTATACTATGACTTGATTAGCGAGTTTTACAAAATTACAGGGATTCCAGTAATAATTAACACATCAATGAATGTGATGGGCGAGCCGATTGTCAACACGCCAGAGCAGGCATATCAGATGATTGTTAAAACTGACATGGATTACCTAGTCATGGGGAATTTTTTGGTGAGTAAATAATGTCGATGAAAGTTTCTTATCGAAAACAGTTTCTTTTCTTTACGATTTATTTGATTTTGTTATTATCCATATTGGAGATAATTGCCAATATTTGGTGG
>OMIR01000100.1 GCA_900299125.1 Nitrosopumilales archaeon
CTAAGCCTTCGTCGGCAGCGTCAGATGTGTATAAGAGACAGATGGCGTACTTAATCTAGGCCAGTAACTACTCTTTTGATTTTTTTGTTTAAATGCTTTAAGTTTTCTTCCACTGAACACATCATCTAAAAACTCTGAAAAAAATCTTTCTTCAAATTTTGTTTTGTATTCATAAAAATCACTCGGTATTCTACAACTATTTGGAAATTTAAATTTTCGTTGTTTAACTATGTCTCCAACATCTAGAGAATCAGTGACTTTGTGAATGGTTAATCCCCATTCTTTTTGATTCATTAGTATCATCCATGAATATGCGGCAGCACCCCTGAATTGAGGAAGTGGTGTATCGTGATAATTGTAAATTTGACCATTAAACAGATCTATGATATCTTTTTTAAAAATCCAAATAGAATTTAAGGAAAATCCTATCGAGTTTTCATTCATGATTCTTGATAATTCTAATGGTGTAAGTTCTTTCAACTTTAACCAAGTCATTCCCAACGAATTTAATCTGCTTTCAAGACTATCGCCATTCTTAGTAGGCAGATCAAGATGTAATTCTTCAGTACATATCACAACATCTAATTGTTTTTTCTTTGCGATCTTTGCAACCGTTAATAATGGGCCATCCTGTTTTTTTGTATTTCCGCCGAAAAGGATGAGTGATTTTTTAGAATTTTTTCTTATCAATATCGTTTGATACAAAATCCTGATTCTAAACTTTACTTTGGAAAACGTTGTCTCACTCATCATTAAATACGTTGATAACAGACTTCTGTGAAAATATAACGTGAAAAGTGCTGCAATTGTTACTATGAGAACCAATTCCAAACGATTACCTGGTAAAGCACTTTCTAGAATTACTGACCATAAAAGAGCAGTAGATATTATTATTCAAAGAGCTAAACTGACGGAATTGCCTGTCATTCTGGCAACAAGTATTTCTTCGTCGGATGATGAGCTGTCTAATATTGCAGTAAATCATAAAATTGAAGTTTTTAGAGGGTCTTTACTTAACAAAATTAAGAGATGGTATGATTGTTTTGAAAAATTTCAAATTGAAACAGCTCTTCTCATAGATGGTGATGATTTGTGTTATGATTATGATGTTGCCAAAAGAGCGATGAAACAGTTAAGTGAAAGTGGAGCAGATATTATTATGTCGCCAGAAGAAATAGTTACTGGATTATTTACTTTAGCGGTAACAAAAAATGCAATAAAGAAATTATATGATATTGCACCGCTTGATAGTTTAGATACTGATGTGTTTACACATCTTCTTAAAAAAGCAAACTTAATTGTACAATTTGTCCAATTACATGAATATGAGAGAAATAAACCAATTAGATTAACTCTGGATTACGAAGAAGATTTGGAATTTTTTAAAAAACTGTATTCGGTTTTAGACATACAATCGTCTGGTACAAAGATATTGTCTTATATCGAAACTAACAAGGATTTGGCTCAAATAAATTATCATAAACAAAAAGATTTCTTACAAAACAAATTACAAACGCAAAAATAATCTACTTATCGTCAATTCGTGTTCGTGTGACACTTCGCTAATTCTTTTTTTGCCAGACAGATTGAACAATATTTTTCCCATTTCTCATTATGATGCCATTGCTGAAGCCCCGTCTGATCGAATCTCTCATGGGCCCATGCTAACATTCTTTTGGTGTCGTGAGTATACATAAACCTCTTTAAAGCAAATAGTTCTGGTACTGAAAAATACTTACTTACTGTGGCAGTATATTGAAAAGCATCGCCACAATCTTGCATAAATTTATCCAAAGCTTCTAGTCTTATTCTCTTTAGTGCTTCTTTTGGCATCTCGATTCCCTTCTCAATAATTAATTTCAACCGTGGATCGTATTGCATCAAAATGAAATCTTGGTTGTCGTAGAATATCGGGCTACCAACGTATGGTGTACATATGAATGGATCAATCTCAGCTCCATTTTGAATCCAAAAGTCGACCGTTTCCATTAAATCATTTATGTCTTCATGTGGATTTCCGATCATGAATGTTGATATTGGTCTCATATTTTCCTTCTTTAGTGTGTCTAATGTTTTTTGAATATGATGCCGTGTCTGACCCTTTTTTATATCCGCATTCAGAACTTTGTCCGAAGCTGATTCGAATCCAAATGAAATATAACTACAACCTGCATCCTTCATTGTTTTTATGATCTCAGGATGTGTCGCTACACTAGGTGCATCTCCCAAGGTTCCCCATTTGACTAATTTGTGTAGTCCCTCATCAATGTATAACTGACAAAACTCCTCAGTCCATTTCAAATTACTTGTCATATTTTCATCTACTGCCATAAAGAAATCTATGTTGTATTTCTCTATCAATAACTTGACATTGTCTACTGCATACTTCGCACTAGGCCATCTAGCAGGTAATTGGAATGTATTATTTGCCTTATCTGACGCTCTAACTAATAATTCTCCTCTTTTTCTATCTCCATTCCCATAAATGTTTTGCAAATCAATTCTTGACATCCCATTATGAGAACAAAATGTACATCCTCTTGGACATCCTCTCTCCCATACTGTCGATAATCTTCTCTTAGAATTAAAAGAATCAACTGAATATGGCAAAGATGAGTATTTGAAATAGATATCTAACTCAAGTAAATCGTAAGCTGGGTATGGAATTGTATCTAAATTTGAGATAAGCGCACGGGGATTTGTAAATTTAAAACTTTCACCGTTTCTTAAGCATAATCCATTAATGTTTTCAAAATTTTTCCTCCCAGAAGCAACTTCATCGTAGAATTCAGAAAACGTTTCTTCTCCCTCTCCAATACATATCATATCTAACTCTGGGACAAGTTGAAGAATCTCTGTGGGATTATAGGAACACCAACCTCCACCAGCGATGAAAATTGCATCAGGAGAATGTTTTCGTATCAAAGGTGCTAGTGATTTGATCCTACCATAAGTAGTGGTCAATCCTCCAATTCCTATGATATCCCATTTCTCTGATGTAATTTCATCCTTTATGATTTTTGAAGAAACCAATCCTCCGCCATAACTCATTCTTATTGCATTTAAATCTAAAATTGCTACATCGCCGTGTTTTTTTTCAACTATTGCAGCAAGTATTCCCGCCCAAAATGGAATTGTAGTGGGAGCACTATCCAAGCGTATCTCTGGAACAATAAATAATGTTTTCATTACTATATTCTGTTGCACTAGTTCTTTTTAAACTCTAAATATTTTGAAAATCTCTTACAAATTATGCCTTCTCCAAAAATTGAACCTCCCTCAGTAGCATTAATTGTAGTTACCCATTTTGGCGCTCGTGCTATGAACTCCTTTAATC
>OMIR01000101.1 GCA_900299125.1 Nitrosopumilales archaeon
GAATCAGTATAGTATATTCAGACGTTGCGCAAACTGGCACGACTAGCAAGGTTTCATCAAAAACTGATATTCTAACTCATTCTGGGACAGCTTCACTTACAACAAACATCTTTAGATTTGGTCAACCAGTAACTGTAGTTTTAACAGATCCAGATTTGAATACTAAACATGATACAATCGAAATCTATTCAGTAATAGATGATCCTAATTCTAACAATATCGATACAGTAGGAAGCACAGATGGTGGAATCCTACTGGAGGTTTTGATCAAAGACATCAGGTACAAGCGTTGTACCGTATCGGGAATTGAAACAGGCGGTCTAGCAGCAACAGGATTTTCATTGATGGAAACTGGTCCGAATACTGGTGTATTTGAAGGAATATTCAAAATGCCTTCTAAGATTTGTAACAAAGAAGGTACCACGCTGATTTCGCCTGCTGGTGGTGAAATAAATCTGAAGTATCATGATTTTAAAGATTCTTCTGGACAATCAACTATCGCCAGTCTTTCAAAGATTCCACAGAAGACAACTCTCGCATTACCAAGTTCAGCAAAACTAAACGCAAAATCGTATTCTTTACCTAGTCCTGGAAAGACAAAAGAGGTAGTTCTAACGGGCAAAATACCAAATTACAAGATGGGAACCAAAATTAAATTCACTTTACATTATCCAAATGGAAAGGATTCATCTTTGTATGCATTTGCAACAAAGACGGGAAACTATAAGACCATAATCACACTAATGCCGAAATCACCAACAGGTCAGTATTCTGTTGATATTGAATATCTGAAAAACTATATTGGTAAACTAACCTTTATGGTGAACAAAAAATAATCTTTATTCCGTACAATGAGTTGGTCAACTAATGTTCAACCAAACCATACTCGAGTCAAATTTTCTTTCATAGAATACATAAATACCCTAAATTCTTAAAAATAGTACATGAGAAAAGCTGGGAGACTTGTAGTACCTCTGTTGTTTATAATATTGATTTCATCTACAGGTTCATTTGCATTTGGCCAGTCATCTCAAATACCGCCGTTATCTGTAAAAACAGAGTTACCATTATACGAATCTGGCGATAGAGTGGTCTTTAATGGCTTGATAAAAAGCCCTGATGCGAATAATCTCATCGATATAACAGTAAGAATTGTCGGACCTATTGTTAATGGGACAGGCGCTACTAACATTGTTACGGTTAAACAAGTACGACCTCTTCTGGACGGAACTTTTGCAGATAACTTTGTCGTTGGTGGACCATTATGGACCAAAAAAGGTGACTATAAAATAATTGTAAATTATGGTCCACAAAAAGCAGAAACTACTTTCTTTTATAATGGCGGAAACGATGTACCGACCCCAATAATTCCTAATAAGTGTCTTGAAGGCCAAGTGTTAGATGGGGCTGGAAACTGCATTAATCCCCCAGAAAAACAAATCCCGATATGTGGTGAGGGTACCGTATATGATTCAACATCACAATCATGCATAGTTAAAAAATCCAACGAACCTGAGCCTACAGAACCTGAACCCACGGAACCTAAAGAAATAAACTGCGGTTCTGGCACACATGCAGAAAACGGAATATGTGTTCCAGATAAGCAAGCAGGCAAAAGTGGATGTTTGATTGCAACTGCTGCGTTTGGAACTGAATTAGCACCTCAAGTACAATTACTCAGAGAAGTAAGAGATGGTATTCTATACAATACTGGTGCAGGAACTACATTCATGACTGGATTCAATGAATTCTATTATGCTTTCAGTCCTGCAGTGGCAGACATGGAAAGACAGAGTCCGCTATTCAAGGATGTAATTAAAACAAGTATAACTCCAATGTTATACACGTTGTCCATATTGAACCATGTTGAGATTAACTCAGAGCAGGAAATGTTCGGATATGGAATTGGCTTAATATTACTAAATGTAGGCATGTATTTTGTAGTACCTGCTTTAGTTATTGTGAAAGTAAAAGGCTTTCTTAATAAAAGATACCTTTAGAATTATATCCTCTTTTGGATATTACCTAGTATGAATGTAGAATATGAGGAATTTTCATCAATTTCTGACATTTTTTCATACATGGCAGCCGTAATGCCTCCAATGAAAAATACAATGCCTATTAACTACTACAAAGGTTATGTTTTTGCATTCATACCGCTCACTCATAATGGAGGGGATGTATATCTCATGATTTACACTAAGTCTGATTTGGATGGCAGAATATTGGAATTCGATATCAATGCAAATTCCTACAAGAAAGTGTCCGCAATAGAGAGGGCTGATAAGACATATTTTGTTGTCATCTCACCTAAAAGAAATACAATCGCTGATGAAGCAATAAAAAAATTAGGCTAATATCTTAGTTTTTTAATTACTATAAAACAATTTGATTTTTTCTAAATTGTGATATATTATGCAAGCTTCAAATAACATTAGCATTTTAAATTATAGATATTTTTTATTTGAGGAATCTTGCATATCTCGTTTAAAAAATGAAAATATGTGACCAGATTTATTGAAGTGTAAAAAACCTCGAAAAATTACTTTGAGAGTATGTCTTTATCTAGTATATGTAGGTGCAGCTACAGATCTGCTTCTTGCATATCTATCCACAATCTCTTCTGGCAATTTTCCATTAAACAAATCCTTGCAAAGACCACGTAGATACCTCATAATTGCCCAAGTTCCAGCCTTGATCAAACCGTACATGAAAATCTTCATTGGTGGTCCATATGTCTTGTTTCTTAGGATTATTGGAACAATATCGTTGATCACCCGCATATTGTTCTCCCAGCACCTCCAAAATAATGTGAATTGAGCTTCGTTGAGATTGCCAAAATGCATAGAGTTTTTCTCCGAAAAGTCTTGATATAACAATGGGGCAACCAATCCTCTAAAGTTGGTTTTTCTGAAATCCTCAATCAAGTCTATGGTATACTGTGTTTCATCAGGTGTCTCATCAGGCCAACCTATGATTAAAGTTGCGGCAGGGAACCAATGATTTTCATTCATAATTTTTGCTCCTTCTCTAACTACCCAACCCCATTCGTCAGTTGAGAATGGTTTAGTTTTGACACCTAGGTGCTTTTTTACCATTCTGGGCGCCACTGTTTCAATTCCTAGATTTGTTGCCAACCATCTTCCATTAGTGTGCATTTCATTAATCTCGGACATTTGTTTTAGTAGAGTTGGATCAGCTGCAATTGCTGAAAACGTCATATGTGTAGTTCCAACAAAATTTGCTCCTAATCCCTTGAGGCTTCTCCATAGATCAGTAATGGCATCTCTATTGGGCTGAAAATCTTTATTGTCGCATCCATAAAGTAGCATTTCGTCAGAGTGTAACCAAATAGAATCAAATCCATAATCTAGATTTATCTTTGCTTCATGTTGTAGTCTTTCAATTGGTAAGTCTTTTTTTGAACGCTTGTTAACGTCACAGAAGTCACAACCACGACCACAACCTCTCATTGCCTCAATGAGTGAATTAACAGTTGGCCCTTCAATTGTAGGAATATTTTGTATGTTTTTTACAAAGCAGTGCATTAATTCTGGAGCATCACCACTTTCTAAATCCTTGAATAAATCGAGAGCAAGTTCGTCTGCTTCTCCAACAACAACAGTATCAATTCCGTGAATCTTCATTCTATCAGATTTAGCAAGCTCCCACGCTCCGTTTCCACCTACAACAACTTTGAAATCATACTTTTTCTTTAATTGAATTATGTTTGCACACATGCGCTTGAATTTCATTGCAACGTATGATAATTTTTCAGGAGACATTGTAGTTGTAACTGGTGCCATCCCAAGAGGATCCATTACATTAATTCCTACAATTTTTGTATCAGGACCAATTGCTTTAGATAGATAATCAGGGTTTGCTACGAAAATTTCATCTCTTTTGTAACCTTGTAGTAATGCAGATTCAACACGTCTTAGACCAACTTGAGCGACCTTTGCTTCTCCAGTGTTTGGATCAGTTTCCACAGCAGGGCAAAAAACTTTGTCAAAAACCCATTCTGGAAGTAATTCATATGGTCCACATGCTATAAACCCATAAAGGAAATTTCCCCGATAATTCGTCATTAAACTGCGGTCAGCAGTAAGAACAATTCGTTTTCCAGCCAATTAAACTCTGACCTTTTACAAGGTATAAATTATTTTCCTGCTCTCAAACTTAAATTATAATCCGATTTAGCCATGTTGTGAATCGTGAATCACAACCGCACCACATGGAGCCACATTTATCGGAATCCAGCGGAGTAAGAGATTTTGTATTTGGATTTGGAGATGGGATTAATACTTCCCTTGGAATAGCAGCTGGAGTTGGTGGTGCTGATGTCTCTTCAAATATCATTATCTTGGCTGCATTGGTTGGAATGTTTACCGGAGCCAAAGCAATGGCAGTTCAGAACTATCTTGCAGTCAAAGCACAACGAGAACTACTCAAATCTGAAATTGCTAGAGAAGAATGGGAAATTGAAAATAAACCAAATGTAGAGCGCCAAGAAATAGAGGATATCTACAAAGCTAAAGGTTTTGAGGGTAAAGAACTAGAAATGATTGTCAACAAAATTACATCAAACAAAAAAGTTTGGCTAGACACGATGCTAACTGAAGAACTAAAGTTAAATGTGGATGTGGTAGGTAACCCTTTAAAAAGTGCACTGAGAATGTTTGTAGCATTTTTGATTGGCGGAATACTGCCAATTATTCCATTTTTCTTTGGTCATGGATATGTACCAATCATGATAGCGATTGGAATTAGCTTATCAACATCTTTTATAGTTGGAGCTTTGAAATCACGTCTGGCTCGAACTAGTATTATCAAGGGAGGATTGGAAATGGCTGGACTGGGGACTGGAATTGCACTGATTGGATTTGGTATAGGAACTGAGCTTGCAAATCTGGGAATTATCGACGTCTAACTCTATTTGCAATATTCGAAGCGACTGCACCGGCTCCAATTCCGTTATCTATGTTGACAACTGATAATCCAAGTGAACAACTTTGTAACATTGAAGCTAGAGAAGCTACGCCCTTTTCACCATATCCGTATCCAACAGATGTGGGAAGACCAATGACTGGAATATTCACTAATGAAGATACTACGGAAGCAAGAGCTCCTTCCATTCCAGCAGCAACAATTATTGTATCTACATCTGATTCGATGAACTTTTTGATAATTGGAAAAATCCTGTGGAGTCCAGCTATACCTACATCATAAGTGGTAATAGTATCACAATGCATGGCTTCACAAGTAAGTCTAGCTTCCTCCGCCACACCAATATCTGATGTACCTGCGGTGACAATTCCAACTTTGCCTCCATTTTTTTTAAGAGAACTTTTATGGATTAGAATGGTTGTAGTGTTTTTACCATCACGAATTCTGAGTTTCTTTGCTCCAACAAATTTCACTATTTTTGAGTAATCTTTTTTCTGAATTCTGGATATTAGTACACAGTCAGACTTTTCCATGACTTTAACTATGATTTTTTTTATTTCATCTATGGTCTTTCTCTCAGCAAATATTACCTCTGGAATTCCTTTGCGATATTTTCTACCCATATCAATTTGGGCAAAATTTTCTATTTTTTCTATGGAGTATAATGAGAGAAGTTTCTTTGCATCAGAGATACTAATTTTACCAATTTTCAGCGATTCTAAAACATCTGTAATATCCATCGTATAATATTGAAAGATTAAACTAAAAAACTGATCAGATGGCGGCTAGTCCAGTTTTTACACTTTCTATTCCTTTGAGGAAATTTTCTTTTTCCTGAGAATTTAAATCCAATTCTATTATTTTTTCAACACCATTTTTTCCGATAACTGCTGGTACGCCGACTGATACATTAGATTCACCATATTCTCCATCAAGTGGAGTAGCAACCGGGATTACTTTCTTTCTGTCTTTTAGAATCGCATCGACAATCGTGGAAATTGCATTTCCAGGGGCATGAACCGTCGCACCTTTTAACTCTATGACCTTAGCAGCGACCTGTTTTGTATTCTGAACCAACTCTGCAATCTTTTCTTTAGGCAACATGGAATCGAGTGGAATACCAGATACTGTGGAAAATCTCGGCAAGGGTAACATGTTTTCGCCATGCTCGCCTATTACAAGGGCACGAATAGATTCTCTTGAATGACCGGTAGCCTCATGAATGAACTGAATGAATCTTGATAAATCTAACATGCCGCCCATTCCGACAATTCTATTCCTATCAAAACCCGATGTAAGAAATGAGATGTGAACCATTGGATCCAGTGGATTTGTGACCGGAACTATAATTGAATCACTTGCATATTTTTTAATATTCTCTACAACACCCTTCACAATACCCGCGTTAATTTTGAGCAAATCCATCCTGGTCATACCTGGTTTTCTTCCAGAACCTGCTACAACTACTACGACCTTCGAACCGCTCATCTCAGAATAATCATTGGAGCCTCTTACTGATACATCAATTCCTTGTTCTGATAACATGTGATTGATATCCATAGCCTCACCTTGCGGTAATCCATTTACTACATCTAGTAATAGGATTTCTTTATCGACTTTCTTTAGTGCGGAGAAAAGTGCCGCATCGCCACCAACTTTTCCTGAACCAATGATTGTAATCATTTACATTTTGCGACTTTTTTACTCTGTAATTAAATCTATTGTGTTTCTATTTAGAAAATTTTTATTTTCACAACTGAGAATTTATATGCATTTTTGAAGCCTTGTTGATATGGTTGTAGTAATAGATCCACAAATA
>OMIR01000102.1 GCA_900299125.1 Nitrosopumilales archaeon
AATTTCATAAAAAGAGAATCAACTGGAGATTCAGTGAATTATTCTATAACAGAAAAGGGCAGAACCATGCTAGGCCTGTTTCTACAAAAAAGTAATTAGAGACACAAAGATCCAAAAAAACATTGGTAAGAAAAATTCCAGACGAGTCAGTACATGAAATAAAAAAGATTCCATTAAAGAATCCAATAATATTTGCCGGTTTTGTTGGACCTGGTCTTGTAGGACCATTAGCAATAGGACACATAATTGACAAAATGAAGATGTCAGAAATTGGCTATTTGCGTACCAGATATCTTCCAGCATCAACGGTTTTCATTCAGGGAAGATTAAGACATCCTTTTAGATTCTATGCCAATAAAACTGGGAATATTTGTTGCATAATATGTGAAGTGCCATTAAAAGCAGAAGGACTATACAATATAGCTTCTATAATTTTAGACTGGTCGCAAATAAAAGGCTGCAAAGAATTTGCAATATTAGACGGCGTAGCTGCTGAAGAGCATGATGGAAAGACATTCTGTGCCGCTGAGGAAGATCTATGTAGGATAATGCAAGACAAGGAAATTTCCATTATAACACAGGGATTCATTTCTGGTATTCCTGGAAGTATTCTAAATGAATGCATAATTCGAAAAATTCGTGCAATCACATTATTGGTTAAAGCAAGTCATGCACATCCAGACCCACTAGCTGCTGCAACCTTGATAGATTCAGTTAACAAAGTTTACGGGACAGTAATTGACACAAGTGAACTTCGAAAACAGAAAGAAAAGATAGGAACTGAATTTCGTGAATTATCTGAAAAATACAAGGAACATAGACTATCTGATTCTGGAATGTATATGTAGAGATACTCAAAATAAAACTCTATGATTACATACAAATCCTCAGGAGTTGATGTTTCTAAAATTAAAAAGAGTCAATCGGCCATAGGAAGGATAATTGCTTCGACTCATTCAGGAACAGTGAAATCAGGATTTGGTCATTACGCCGGATTAGTTGGAATTCATGGTGGAAGATATCTGGCAACTCATACAGATGGTGTTGGTACGAAGGTCCTAATTGCAAATTTACTCAAAAAATATGATACAATAGGAATCGACTGTGTTGCAATGAATGTGAACGACATAATATGTATTGGTGCAAAGCCAATATCTTTCGTTGACTACATAGCCGCCAATCGCAATAATGAATCAATATTTGTAGAAATTGCAAAAGGCTTGGCTGTAGGTGCTAGAAAATCAGGAATGCCAATTGTTGGTGGCGAGACTGCAATTATGCCGGATTTGTTCGAGGGCAAAAAATTTGCATTTGATCTTGCCGGGATGGTGGCTGGACTAGTTGATAAAACCAAGATAATTTTAGGCAACAAGATAAAGAGTGGCGATGTAATTATTGGAATTGCGAGTACTGGAATCCACTCTAATGGATATTCGCTGGCAAGAAAGGCATTATTAAAAAAATATTCAATTTCAGATAAAATCAAAGGTATTGGAAGGATTGGTGATGCGATGCTATCACCTACTGAAATCTATGTCAAAGTAGTCATTGATATTATAACGAAGTGTGAAATTCACGGTCTTGCAAATATTACAGGTGGGGCATTTACGAAACTCCTTAGACTCAAAAAAGCCGGATTTATTCTAGACATGATGCCAGAACCCCGAAAAATAATGCAGTTAATTGAAGATTTAGGAGTAACACATGAAGAAATGTACAAAACTTTCAACATGGGTGTTGGTTTCTGTATCATTTCACCGAAAAATCAAGTGAATGAAATAATGTCAATTTGCAGAAAACATGGAATGACTTCTTATGAGATAGGCCGAATTTCTGATAGGACTGGTGTATTTTTGAACAATACTAGACTGCAATAGAACTTTACTCGCATCATTTTTAATCTCCTAAATTTTATAAAATCGAAGTACGTTGGAATCGCATTTTGTTCAAGTAATTGTTTCTGTATGTGTTTTACTTTTTGCTGCCAAGATAATGGCAGAGTTATTTGTAAGAATACGTCTTCCAATTGTTTTAGGAGAATTACTTGCAGGGATGATTGTCGGACCATTTGCAATTGGCGCATTTTTGATGTTTCAAGGAGAACACCTAGTGGTTCTTACAGAAGAGGTAAAAATCCTAGGAGAGATAGGGGCCATAGTTATTTTATTCATGGCAGGTCTAGAAATGACTCCAAAAGAATTCATCAAGGGCGGGAAGGCATCATTAACAGTAGGTACACTTGGAGTCATTGTTCCTTTCTTTCTAGGATTCTTCATATTCCAGTTTTTTGGATTTAATGCATTTCAAGCAATGCTAGTAGCAACTGCATTAACAGCAACAAGTGTAGCGATTTCTGTCCAGGTATTATCAGAATTTGGCAAGATCAAAACTCCTGAAGCGCGATTAATTATCGGGGCCGCAGTAATAGACGACGTCTTAGCAATTGCAGTATTGTCAGTTGTGACATCTATCGGTGGAACAGGTGTTGAAGTTAATGTCACAGATGCAGTATTTACAATCTTTAAGGTATTGGCTTTCTTTGCAGCAATGGCGATTACTGCAATTTTTTTGATTCCACGCATGGTCAATTCAAGAATATGGAAGGCAGGAGGCAGCATCGAAGGAATTGTAACGGCGGCATTTTTTGGAGCGGCAGGATTGGCAGCTTGGATAGGACTATCACCAATATTAGGCTCATTTGTAGTGGGAATGGCACTCTCTACTACGAAAGTATTTGAGAGAGTTGAACAGTATATTGGAAAATTGGGTTTGATTTTTGCCCCATTATTTTTTGCCATAATTGGCGCGCAAGTAGACTTCAGAGGAATAAATTTCGATATAATTTTGATCGGTGTTGTGATAATCGGAATTGCCATTGTATCAAAGATAATAGGATGTGGATTACCTGCATGGCTGTTCCTAAAAAATTCCAGTCAGTCAAGAAGGGTTGGAATTGCAATGATTTCAAGAGGAGAAGTTGGACTCATTGTTGCTGGTATCGGACTTTCAAGCGGAGTTTTGATGTCAAATATCTATACCACCATAGTCATCATGGTTGCTGTGACATCATTGATAACACCTATTTGGTTAAAGTTCGAATACAGAAAAGAAATAACGAAAAATCCAACCGGATCAAGTCTCTGATATCAAATAATATTAAATTAGAGTAGCAAAGTCGGTCAATCGTTGTCAGGGGAAAATTTTATCGATATGTGTGCGGTTTGCAAGCAAGGAGTTGCAAAAGAAAGCATGGAATACCAGAAAGGGCGAGTTTTTCACCCCAAGTGTTTTGAAATACATGGAAAAACCTTCCCAATAGTCGATCCAGATTTGGCTCATCTTTCAGCAAAAACACGAATAGAACTAGTTCAAATGAGAAATCTCAAAGCCAGAGTAGATGCGGGTTTATTTTCCATTCCCAAATCAAAGAAGAAGAAAGTCGCCAAAAAATCAACGAAGCCAAAGAAACAAAGAACAATAAAGAGACAAAAAAAGTCAAAGACTAAATCAGCCAAAAAGAGAACCTCAAAGTCAAGGCGCTGATTCTAAGGAATTTAAGACCAATCTATCGCTCACTAGATTATGCACAATCCGGTTTTTTCTCAGGCATGTGTTGAAATTTCTCAGAATCTGCTTTCAATTAGGGATGCGACCAAAGAACAAATCAAATCACAGATAAAAAAAATTTGTACAAAATATGCTCTAGAGCGAATTCCAAAAAACCATGAAATACTATCTACTGTTTCTGGAACCGACTATACCAAACTACAAAAGATCTTACTCAAAAAACCTGTAAAAACTGCTTCAGGAGTGGCAGTCATAGCACTAATGCCAAAACCGTATGCATGCCCTCACGGAAGATGCACGTATTGTCCTGGTGGAATTGATTTCAATTCGCCAAATTCATACACCGGTAATGAGCCATCCACAATTAGTGCAATAGAAAATCAATATGATCCCAAAAAGCAAATAATTTCAAAGCTTGATAAACTGATTGCGTACGGACATGATCCTTCCAAAATGGAATTAGTTATAGTGGGTGGCACATTTCTTTTTATGCCAAAAGACTATCAATTAGGATTCATAAAATCATGCTATGATGCTCTCAATGGATTTGATTCAAAATCATTAGAAGATGCCAAGTTTGCAAATGAGACATCAAAAATTCGTAATGTAGGATTTACAATTGAAACTAAACCTGATTATTGTAAACAAAAAGATGTCGACATGATGCTAAATTATGGAATAACAAGAATCGAAATAGGCGTTCAAAGTCTCCAAGAATCCGTGTACAAAATTGTCAATCGTGGTCACACGTATTCTGATGTTATAGAATCATTTCAAATATCCAAAGATTCTGGATATAAAATCGTGGCACACATGATGCCGGGATTGCCCACTATCACTCCAGAGACAGATATTAGAGATTTTAAGAAATTATTTTCAGATGACTCGTTAAAACCAGATATGCTCAAAGTTTATCCTTCACTAGTATTAGAAAACACGCCAATCTATCAAGACTATCTTCAAGGAAAATACGTCCCATATTCTGATGAAGACATGATCAGAGTCTTAATTGAACTCAAAAAAAATATACCAAGATGGGTGAGAATAATGAGAGTACAGCGAGAAATCAGCCCTAATGAAATTATTGCGGGACCAAAATCAGGTAATCTGCGACAAATAGTATTGGATAGACTAAAAAAACACGGAGCAGTTTGCAAATGTATTCGCTGCAGAGAGATAGGATTTACCGTAGAGCCATTATTGGAGCCTACTATTCATCGTGAGGATTACACATCATCTGGTGGAAACGAGGTGTTTTTGTCATATGATGACAAATTGGATAGAATATACGGGTTTTTGAGATTACGCAAGCCAAGCAATAAAGCACACCGAAAAGAGATCACAGAGAATTCTTGCATTGTTCGCGAATTACATGTTTATGGAAAATCAATGAAGATAGGGGAAAGAGAAGACGGACAGATTCAACATTCAGGGTTAGGAAAGAACCTAATGAGCGAGGCTGAAAAAATATCTAAAGAAGAATTCGATGCAAAAAAACTTTTGGTAATTTCTGCTGTCGGAACTCGGGAATACTATAGAAAGATTGGATATAGTTTAGATGGCCCATATATGGCAAAAAAATTAGATTGAGTAACTTGTCAGAAGAGGAAAAAATTATCATCGGCAGAGGCACGTGGATTGACAAACTAGCATCTGAAATGATTGAAAGAGAAAAACAGATTGGCAGGGACACAAAATTACTCAAAGTAGAGTCCGGTCTTGGTGCCTCTGGAATCCCCCATATTGGAAGTCTAGGAGATGCAGTTAGAGCATTCGGAGTCAAGCTTGCATTAGAAAATCTGGGTTTCAAATCCGAGCTCATCGCATACTCTGATGATCTAGACGGGCTCAGAAAAATCCCCGAGGGCTTACCCAATACATTAGAAGAGCATATTGCAAAACCTGTCTCACTGATTCCAGATCCATTTGGATGTCATGATTCCTATGGAATGCACATGAGCAGTATTTTGCTTGAAGGATTAGACAAATTAGGAATAAAATACAATTTCATTCGTGCTCGTGATACCTACAAAAACGGATTACTCAGAGAACAGATACACAAAATTCTCATAAATTCCGAAAAAATAGGTAACAAAATTGCAGAATTAGTAGGGCAAGAAAAATATCAAAAATTCTTACCGTATTATCCGGTTTGTGAAAAATGCAATAGACTTTACACTGCACAATCTTACGAATATGACAGTGATAAACGAGTTGTAAAATACAGATGCACTGAAGCAGAAATTGGCTCTAAAATTCTCAAGGGTTGCGGGCATGAAGGTTTTGCAGACATATCAAAAGACTTGGGCAAACTCGCATGGAAGGTAGAATTTGCTGCCAGATGGCATGCATTCGACATAAGGTTTGAAGCATATGGAAAAGACATAATGGATTCAGTTAAGGTAAATGATTGGGTATCTGATGAAATTCTAAATCATCCTCATCCCCATCACGTAAAATATGAAATGTTTCTAGACAAAGGAGGAAAAAAAATTTCAAAATCTGCAGGTAATGTTGTTACTTCACAAAAATGGTTCAGATATGGAACACCCAAATCAATGTTGTTACTATTATTCAAAAGGATCACAGGTGCTAGAGAGCTTGGATTTGATGATATTCCCATTCTGATGGATGAGTACAATGAAGTAGAGGATATCTATTTTGGAAAAATCAAATTAGACAATGATGCCAAACTTTCCAAGACTAGAGGTTTGTACGAATACACAAATCTATTGAATCCACCAAAAATGCCACCTACTCACATCAATTTCAGATTACTCATAGAACTATGCAGAATTTTCAAAGAAAATAGGTCAAACCTAGTTACTAAAAAATTGATAGATTATGGAACAATTAAACAATCTGAACCTCACATAGAGCAACTCATCGATTTAGCAGGAAACTATGCAGATGATTTTGAGGATGAAGAAATTACAAAGATTGAAATTAATTCAGAAACAAAATTTGCACTTTCCAAATTAGTGACCATACTAGAATCAGATAATCACCCAGATGACTTGCAAAATACGATTTACAATATTGCTAAAGAGAACAATATCCAGCCGAAAGATTTTTTCATCATATTATATCAGATAATCATTAATGCAAATCGTGGACCAAAGATCGGACCATTTATCTTAGACATTGGAAGAAAAAAAGTCGCCAACATAATTTCAAAGCACATCTAAAATGGCACATAATGAACACAATAAGCAGAAAAAGGGCGGAGGATTTTTTCTAATAATACTGGGTGCCCTACTATTTTTTATTGCGCCCACATGGTTTGCAAAGCAGACATTAATTGGATTAATACTAATTTCAATAGGATTCTTATTGGGAGGACTAGGATTCTATCTTAGATTCTTTCGAAAACAGAAAAATTCATTTTAACAGTACCCAGTGATTCAATATGGGATTATTTAGAAGAAAAAAAGAGGAGCACGATATAGAAAATTCAGAAATTGGACAAGAATCAGTTTATGAAAAAAAGCAAGAATCATTTGATGTAGAAAAATTAATTGAACAAGATTCCAAAACCGATTTGGAATTAGAATCCAAATCCGAACATCTCAACTCAGTTTCAGAGAAACTAGAGAAAGTCAAATCAGAATATGAAGAACTAGTAGGAATTGTAATGATAACAAAAAAAGAATTAAATGAAAAAAAGTCTGAAATCGATTCAAAGAAATTAGAATATCAACAATTACTCAAACAAATCGATGCAGTCAAATTAGAACTTGAATCATCAAAAAGGATCATAGAAGAGAACAAGGTTGTTCTTTCAGATGCAAATAGAGCTAAAACTGATTTAGAAATCATAAAAGGCGAATATCAAAAATACAAATTTGAAATTGACGAGATTAAGAAGAATCTGGATTCTTTACAAAAATCATATGAAGCTAATAAAAAAGTCCAAGATTCTACTAATCAATCATTATTAGAAGCTAATCATAATCTTGAATTGTCCAAATTAGAAATACAAAAGATAAAAGAAGAATCCGAATCAAAAAAGAGAGAATTAGAGAATTCTAAACGAGAATTAAAATTTATCGAGAATCAGATGGCAAATGCTGGTGAGCGAATGGATCAGAAAAGTGTAGTTGCAGCTGCAAGTTCAGTAGTTTCATCACTGAATTCAAAAATTTTATCATTGCAAAAAGAGATGGAAATAATCAAGACAACTTTACAGCGTGAGAGAATCGAACACAATCAGGTAAAAGAGCAATTAGATGAAATACTTAAAACTAAAAAAATTTCATAGCGACCAATTCGGAATAATAGAATAATTCGCCCAAGTAATTGGTTTTCTTTTTATTCAAAGTTGTTTTTAGATAGACATGTCAGTGTTGAGAAAAATTGCAAAAATTTTCGGATTCATTATTATCGGAATAGTCACAATAATTGTTGGTGCTTTTATGATTAGAGGCACAATGCACCTTTGGGATAAATCAAAAAAGGACAAATACGACAGCGAATAAGTTCAATCTATGGTAGGCCCGCGTGATGGAGGATTTGGTTTTGATCAATCCAAAAAATATACTCAGGTAGATAACATTGAACAAGTATGTGTTCAATGCCAGGCTGGTCAACACGCAAAATGTCTTGCAAAGGAAAAACAAGTACCAAATTGTGAATGTGAACACTGTATTGTTTTTGGTTAGTATCGTACAAAAATTTTCAAATCATTTAGAAATTATGTAAAATGGGCTCCGATTCACTGAATCCAATCATTGATGATTCATTTCTCTAACTCCTCGTCATCGCCCAATCATTAAAACAAAATGGATGTTAAGAATTTGCTGGAATGATTAAAAACTGGATCGTTTAAACTCTTTCATGGATAAAAACAAAATTCGACAGTTAATTATTAACGAGTTGGAGAAGATCCGTACCCATGAAACAAAGTTAGTTGATGGTTGCGCTGCTTGTCATGTAATGTTTTCACTAAAAAATATACTTGATACTTCAGAACAAGATTGCGCTGATTTTGTCTCTGAGATTTTAACTGATGATAAAAAATTAAATCAAGACTTTATCGAGACTGTAGAGCAAATTCACATGTCTGAAAGAGGCATGGGTGGGGCATTTGCGTTTAGAGAACGAGAGTCAAAGGATGCTTATTTGAATACATACCTTACAAATGTACTAGATGAGCTAAGTTCAGATCTTGTCATGTTTTCACCAGAAATATTACTTCGTAAACTTTTGCTAGTATATCTTTCTCTGTATATTGCACAGACAATTGGAGTGGATTATCATGCTGCAACTGAAGAACTCTATTATATTCTCCGTAAAGATGAAGAAAAAAACAGAATCATAAATGATTTTGTTGTAAAATTACAAAATAGAATAAAACGTGTATGATTAGATCTTTGGTCTTTTCTTGAATATATCGAAACTGAAACCTGACTGTTTTTCTTTTTTTCCCATATTATCAAGGGTTTGATATGTAATTTGCCTTCCACTTCCAACCATATTAGAAGTCTTTAGCTCTCTGAATTTGAACCGTTTTCCATTTTCTAATATAATTGTCGCATCGTCAGATAGTGCAAAGCCAGATCCTTCATCATGAAAAGTCATCGTTCCTCCTTCAAGCAACAATATTTCACAATTATAGTTCATCGTATTTCCAAAAACAATTAGATTTCGAGTTTTGACTTTAATATTATTGATGAGATTATTTACTACAACTGTTTCTCCAACTAGGGATACTGTTTCTCTTGCATTTGTAATGACAACCTTACCCTTTGGAGCAATTAATTCAGTGAAGTGTTCTTTTGTCATATAGATTCCAACTCTTCCCTGAGGATCTTGCATGATTTCTTTAATTCCAGTTACATTGCCAACTAGAATATCTCCTTCTTCAGAAGTTATTTTTACTCCATGTTCGATTACAAAATTATTTTTCAATGGCTCCAATAAAATAAAATTTCCCTTTTTCACAGTTAGACGAGTTTTATTTTCTTCTGCATATGCAAAATAAGGACTTGTTATACTACCAGACATGTTAATTGTACCATCACAAGTAAGCTGACCAGCCCAAATTTTTCCCTTGATTGAGATTTGTCCTGTCTTTTCTCTAGAGAATTCTACCTCTCCTAGTTCTTTAGAACCAAATAATCTGGAGCCTTCTGTATTATCTCGCTCCAAAACTGCAAGCCAGTCTTGTGCCGATTGCATCTCTCTTGCCACATCACCAGACAGAACGAGATTTCGCCTTTTTCTCTCCTCATCAGAATCTCCAGCGTAAACCTTGGCTTTTTTTAATCTCTCATCCTCTGTGTCAGGATATGCTTTGCCTGCTTTGAGATCTTCATATGCCTGGATAATTTTTTTGACCATTTCCTCGTCTCCACCTCTATCAGAGTGGTGATCTAGGATGAGTTTACGAAAAGCATCACGTATTTCACGTTGCGTTGCTTCTGGTTTTAGCCCCAATATATCATAATTACTTTGAACCAACTATTTCCTATTGATATGATATGATTATGAATTTTTAGAGCTAACCCTTCATTCCGTAACCAATTAGTACCGAATAACAGCCCAGTCCACAATCCTCGCATATTGGTCTGAGGGAATTATTTTCAGCACTACCAATACAACAGGGTCGTTTTTCTCTTCCCATGTGATCTACTGAAAGAATTGCCCATGTTGGGCAATCAATTGGTGTGGTTCCACGTCCACCCCAATTCTTCTTCATAAGTTCTAATTGGCTCAAAGGATTAATTACATAATCCTTGTATTTTTCACGTAATGAAATTATCTCATCAATCACCCTAGTTCTCTCTGGACCAAACGGCATCCATAGCGGATCTCCCTTAGCAAAAGGGGTGTGAAATTGAAAGCCAATTTTATTCGAGTACGGTCTCCATTCACGTACCACATCAGATATCGTAGTATAATTTTGAGAATTAATTGTCATGGTAATCCAAATGTCCTTGTATGAATTAGGACCATTTTTTTGCAAATAATCCAAAATGTTCTTTTTTGTTGTTTGATACATCATTTCTCCTCTTATCTTATTGTGGATTTCTTGGGTACCATCTATTGAAACCCAGTAAAAATAGATCTTGTCGTATTTTTTGAGGGGTTTAGTTCCATTTGTGACAAGACAAACTCTTTTTGGAAATTCATTTATGAATAATTCAACTACACCAGGTCTAAGCGTGGGTTCACCCCCCACAAGTGTTATGATAAAAACATGATTTTTCTTAAACTTTGTTTCTATAACTTGTTTCCACTGTTGTAACGATAATTCTTCGTTTTCTTTTCTATTTAGCCACCAATAACAATGAGTGCAGTGTAAATTACAGATATTGATTATATCTGCAGAACCGTAAATGGGGCTTTTTTTACCAAATATCTTGTACGTTGTAAATTTGGTTAGAATGTGAAAGTAACATGGGGCCTCTTGAATTATTTGTCTTGGTCCTCTTCCCATAATCTCCACAGCATTCACCTCCAAACATCATTAATGCAAACATAGAGATTTTATCAATAATAAGCATTAGGCACGAAAGATACGCTAATTCAAATCTAATAATGCATGAGTTCATATGCAACATAGGCATATACTAGTTGACTAAGGTCATAAAAGAAAGTGGAGGTGTAAAGATGAGTTTTGACAATAATTCCGGGCGACGCGACAATAGACGTTTCGGTGGCGGATACAGAGGCGGGGGCAGACGTTATGACGACAGACAGTTTGACGACCGACCAAAACCAGTAGAAACTGGCAAAGAATACGATGTATCCATAACAGAGACATCCAGACAAGGCGACGGAATAGCAAGAGTAGACGGATTTGTCATATTTGTGAAAGGTGGACAACCAGGCCAAGAAGCTAAAATCAAGGTAACACAAGTAGGCAGACGTTTCGCAACAGCCGAATTAGCACAATAAATTATCCTACACATTTGTAGGAAGAATTTTGTGATTCAATCTTTTTTCAAATTTTTCTAATACAAAAGCAGTTTATACAGTTGATCCATTTGACATCGTATGATTTCATTATTTGAGCTCAGTACGCGAAGATATGATGATGAAATCAAATTAGTCATCAAAGCAATGACAGAATTGGAAGCAAAGTGCAATGTAGGTAACGGATACAAACTAGGTTCACCTTTTAATCGCGCAGGTTGGACATTTTTTGATTTGGAGATCAGCATGGAGTTATCGCATATGATAGAAACTAGTGGTATGCTAGAGGGAGCACTAGGATACAGAATCGGCGAGCAGTTAAAGAATTTCATTGGTCACCATCTTGAATCATATGGAAGTCAGGTGAGAGTTAAGCAAAAAGAATATGACTAAAATCCGTCAGGAGGATTTTGGACAAAGACATTACAAAACAAGACGTCTGTTTTTTTATCCCTATATTGAACATTACATGTTACAAATTTTCCCTTTAATGCACGCTCTAAATCTTCGATTGTTCTTTCAATGTTCGGAGAGTCATCATTTTCTACTTTTACAATTTGGATTTTTTCCATTTTACTATATTCTTCCAAGTTATCTTTTCTAAAGTGAGTGATGTACATTCTGAACATATTTCCAGAAACGCAATCCATAACAGGACCTCCAATTCCATCACCCATGAGATTTTATTGATTTAGTACACTAAAATTCTTTTAGAATCCATGCAAAGCATACCACACCATACACCATTAGAATTATCATCTGCATTCTATTATGTCTGATTTATTATAGTGCAATGTATTTTGAACTACTTTTATCAGTGAGCCTGACTTGAAAGATAAGACCATCATTGTTCCATTGTATTTTTCAAGCTTGATTATGGCTCCATTGATCTTATCAGGTGTTGCAGAAAAAGTACTATCCTCTCCTGGAAAAGATAACCAGTTTTTTCCAATAGTGAGTCTGTCGCATTTAGTACTAGTTTCAAAGTTCATGTTTAGAGTCATAATATCCAAGTAATGATATTTTCTAAAATCAATGAATCACTAGAGGCGGATCCGGGGGGACTTGAACCCACGACCTGACGCTCCGCAAGCGTCCGCACTATCCAAGCTGTGCTACGGACCCGCTAATAAAATCTAAAATAAATCTGTAAAAAATGTTCGTAATCTATGCTGTGCTAGATTCTTCTTTTTTGACAAACACATAGTGCATTATCAATCCAGCGATAATTCCACCAATTATTGGTCCAGCCCAATACATCCAGTAATAATCCCAGTATTGAGATGCAAGTGCTGGAGCTAGAGTTCTTGCAGGATTCATAGATGCACCTGTTAATGGAATGCCAACTAGATGAAGTAAAAAGACCATTCCGCCAATTACTAGACCGTACATTCCTGCTGGGGCTTTTTTGTGTACAGCAGTCATGAATATCACTGTCACTAGGAAGAATGTGAATAGTAATTCCAATGCAAATCCGGACATTTCGGATTTTCCTATTAGTTCACTAGGTCCGAGATGCCCACCAAAGTTCACCTTTGCGCCAAGGACTGGAAATATTGCTTTTAGAGTAAATGAGGCAATAATTGCACCAATAATTTGTGACGCAATATAGCCAATTCCGTTCAATACGCTAATTCTGCGTGTAATAATCATAGGGATTGTAACTGCTGGGTTTATGTGACCACCGGATACATGTCCGAATGCATAAACCATGAAACCAATGATGCTACCATGAGCTAATGAAATAATCAATAACCCCTCTAGGCTCAATTGATCACCGAACATAGTAGATGATACAATTATGGATAAAGGTCCAAAGAATACCAATGCAAATGTGCTTAGTCCTTCTGCAAACCATGCTCTTCCAGATATCATCTAATGAAGCCATCTACAGTTTCAATATAAAATATGCGAATGTGTGCCGATCCCAAAATAATTAATTGCGGAATGTTGTGATCTCCGTATTGTTATCTGAAGGCGAAAAAATCCCTAGCTTTGAGTTGCATGATGCTGATGGTAAATTAGTCAAATCATCAGAATTCAAGGGAAAAAAATTTGTTGTGTATTTTTACCCCAGAGATTTTACCCCCGGTTGCACCGTAGAGGCAGACGAGTTTTCTAAAGAATACAAGAAATTCCAAAAAATTGGTGTCAAGATAATCGGCATATCAACAGATAGTGTAGTATCTCATAAAAAATTTGTAGATAAAATGAGCATTCCTTACTTGCTATTATCAGATCCAGAATCCGAAGTATCCAAAAAATTTGGCGTCTGGGGCAAAAAACAGTTCATGGGTAAGGAATACATGGGAATTCAGCGCAGTACTTTTCTAATTAATGAAAAGGGAACCATATTCAAAATTTATCCTAGTGTCAAACCTAAAGGACATGCATTAGAAGTATTGACCGAACTTACAAATTAAAAATAGAGATTGGATTTTAGAATCCTTTTGGGAGGGTTCCTTTAGGTTTGGTTGGAGCTGGTGCGGGTTTTGTTTGATGTTGTTGTTGCAATCTAGCAAGGTATTCTTTTTCATATGCTTCTAGTTGCTCTTTTCTAGATTGATTATTGCTTGAATTACTTGCTGATGATTCAGTTTTTGTTCCTGCAGGTAAAGAGCCCCTACTCGGATTAGTTTTTGGTGCTGGTGGTGGAGGTGCAGTTTGTGTTTGTGCAGAACCAGTTGCCGTTGATTGTATTCCATATCCTGCGAAGTATTTCGTTCTAGGATGATACGCTAGCTTTTCTCTTGTTGCAAAGTACTTG
>OMIR01000103.1 GCA_900299125.1 Nitrosopumilales archaeon
ACATGGATAGCTCAGGACAAATTCGGTAACTCTATGAATAAAACACAAATCGTGACAATTCAGGCATGTGGTAAACCAGAGTCTACCTACAATCTAATAATTGGTACAGAAGATGATGATACTCTCGTTGGAACTAATTTGGCTGATCTAATAATTAGTCTTGGTGGAGATGACATAATAACTGGGGGTAAAGGAAATGACTGTATTATTTCTGGAGATGGTGATGATATTGTATATGGAAATGAAGGTAATGATAACATTAATGCTGGAGATGGAAATGATATTCTAAAAGGACAGTCTGGTGATGACATTCTCGTAGGTCTAACTGGAACAGACATTCTTGATGGTGGAGATGATTCTGATTCTTGCATAGTCTCAGAAAATGATGATGATATTATGATTAAATGTGAATAGGTTTAGAAATAATAATAACAAAAACTCACATAATAAATTGTCAAAATCTAAGTCGCTATTTGAAAATGCAAAAAGAGTCATACCTTCAGGTGTAAACAGCCCGGTTCGTTTTTTTAAACCATATCCATTTTTCGTCAAAAAAGCTAAAGGCAGTAAAATCTGGGATGAGGATGGAAATCAGTACATAGATTATTGTACGGGATATGGTGCAATGTTACTTGGACATAGAAATTCAAAAGTTATTTCTTCTGTAGTGAGACAACTCAAAATTGGTACAATGTATGGAGCTCCAACAGATCTAGAAGTGGAACTAGCAATTTTAATCAGGCGTGCATATCCATCAATGCAAAAAATACGTCTTGTAAATACTGGTTCAGAAGCTACAATGACTGCAATAAGACTTGCAAGAGGATTTACAAAGAAAAAAAAGATAATTAAATTTGAAGGATGTTATCATGGAGCTCATGAATCAATGTTGGTTAGGGCAGGTTCAGGTTCTGCAGGAATCCCAGTATCTGATGGAATTCCAGATGATTTTATTAAAAACACGATAGTTTTGGAATATAATAATTATGAAAAATTAGAAAATGTAATAAAAAAAAATGATGATATTGCAGGTGTAATTGTAGAGCCGGTATTGTGTAATATGGGACTAATACTTCCAAACAATGATTTTTTAATGAATATGAGAAAAATCACGAGGCGTGAAGGCATCCCATTAATTTTTGATGAAATCATAACTGGATTTAGAATGAGTTATGGTGGCGCACAAGAGAAATTTGGAATTAAACCTGATATAACAACTCTTGGGAAGTCACTCTCAAACGGATTCGTCATCTCCGCGGTGGGTGGTAAAAATGAGATAATGGAACAACTATCGCCAAATGGAAATGTGTATGAAGCGAGTACTTTTGCAGGTAATCCAATCTCAACTAGAGCTGCAATAGCATCTCTTCATACGATGTATTCTCTTAAAAACAAAATTTATCCAAAACTCGCAAAACAATGTTTATCATTGACAAAATCAATACGTGAATCAGCCACAAAATATGGTATTGAGCATCAAGTTAATACAATATCTTCTATGTTCCAGATTTTCTTTACTGATAAACCAGTAACAGATTATACATCATCCAAACTTGCGGATGGAAAAAAATTTCATAAACTATTTAGTGGTTTACTTAATGAGGGCATTTTTATTGCACCATCACAATTTGAAACAGGATTTTTATCATATGCTCATACCGATTCTGATTTGGAAAAAACAATGCACTCTTACGATTATGCACTAAGGCAGATTAGAACATGAAGTATCTAATCGGAACCAGAGGCAGTAATCTCTCTCTTGCACAAACAAATTGGGTTGTTTCACAGCTAAAAATAAGTAATTTAAATTCCCAATTCCAAATCAATACGATTACTACAAAAGGGGATACAGATGCACGCCCTTTATTTACAATAAACCAAAAAGGAATTTTTGAAAAAGAAATCGATAAAGCAGTTGCAGAAAAAAAAGTTGATTTCGCAGTACATAGTCTCAAGGATGTTCCATCAATACTGCCTGAAGATTTGATACTAGGATGCGTACCATCCAGAGAACCGTTTAACGATATTTTTATTTCAAAAAATGGAGAATCTTTAGAAACAATCAAAGAAGGCTCAGTCATTGGTACGAGTAGTCTTAGAAGGGCCGTTCAAATTTCTAGAAAAAGACCTGATCTAAATGTTAAAACTATTCGCGGAAATATAGAAACAAGAATAAAAAAAGTTCATGATGGAATTTTTGACGGCATAGTTCTTGCACAAGCTGGAATTAATCGAATAGGAATTAAAGTAAGCCATCACACTCTACCCATCGATGATTTTCCACCATCGCCAGGTCAAGGAGCATTAGGAATTGTTTGCAGAAAAAACGACACCCAAACAATATTGATGTTAGAGAAAATTCAAGATGATGATTCTAGAACTGCGGTTGAATCAGAGCGTACTTTGTCTGAATTTGTCGACTCGGGTTGTAGATTCCCAGTAGGCGCATTTGCACAGGTCGATGGTGATAGTCTAACACTCACAGTTATTGCATATTCAATAGATGGAAAACAAGCTTTGATCGTGTCAAAATCCGGACCTAAGTCAGATCCAATTCGAGTAGGTAAAGACGCAGCGATGGAATTACAACGAAAAGGTGTAAATGATCTAGCTAAAGATTGGAGATCAAAGTTAGAAGAGTGGAACAAAACATGAGTGGAACAGTATATTTAGTTGGAGCAGGTCCTGGAGACCATAAACTACTTACCATCCGTGCATTAGAATTACTCAAGTCAGCCGATGTTGTTCTTTATGATAGACTTGTATCAAAAAAAATCATCGAACTAATCCCTAAAAAAACGATTAAACTCTATGTTGGTAGAGAGGTCGGAGATGATTACAAGCACCAAGATGATACAAATCTACAGATGGTAAAATTCGCAAAATCTAAAAAAAATGTTGTTAGACTTAAGGGCGGTGATCCATTTATTTTCGGAAGAGGTGGCGAAGAGGCAGAATATCTAAAAAAATACAAAATAAAATATGAAATTATTCCGGGAATAACATCAGGAATTGGTTCTGCAGTATATTCTGGAATACCTCTGACTCATAGAAAATATTCATCATCTATAGCATTTGTTACGGGCCACGAAGATCCTGGAAAAATCAAATCACCTGTATACTGGAAAAAACTTGCTAGTTCTGTCGAAACAATTGTAGTCATGATGGGATTATCAAGAATTGGAAATATTTCTAAACAATTAGTTGCAGGAGGTTTGTCAACAAAAACACCAGTTGCAGTAATACACAAGGGTACCAACCCAGATGAGAAAATTCTTATAGGAAATCTATCGAACATTGAATCAAAAATCAAACAAAACAAGTTTACTCCACCATCTATAATCATAATTGGGAATGTAGTTAAACTACACAAAACTATTCGGTGGAAAAAATGATATCTGGTAAAACTATTGCAATCACACGTTCAATAGATGACGCACGAGAATTTATCGAACTTGCATTGAAAGATAATGCTATCCCGTTACCTATTCCTACAATAGAACTAATGCCAAAAAGTGATGGAATAGTTGAAAATTTTCTTAAAGATGTTGAAACATTCAGACCAGATTATTCTGTATTCATGAGCTCTAAAGCAGTAAAATTGCTATTTGACGTTGCAAAAAATAGCGGAAAATATCAAAAATTACAGCTGAGTATAGCTAACACAATTGTTATGGCTGTAGGACCTAAAACCAAACAAGCTTTGGAGAATGAGGGAATCAAGGTATCTTACGTACCATCAAAATTCTCCTCAGTAGGAGTTGGTGAACAATTTACAAAACTTGATGCTGAAGGAAAAAAAGTCATAATCCCTAGAAGTGGTGCATCCACTGAATTTTTGGCAAAACTACTCCAAAAAATTGGATTGATAGTAAAAGAGAACCATCTTTATGATGTTCAAGCTTATTCTGATCAGACCAAATGGAAAGATTTCAAAGAATTATTTTCACAAGACAAAATTGATGGAATTGTATTTACATCGGCCTCATCTGTAAGAGGATTTTTTCACATCATGTCTGATTTTGAAAATATTGATCTTTTTACAAAATTTAAAAATATACAAATCGTAGCAATTGGACCTTTTACTGCAGAGGAATTAAAAAAATTCAATATTGAGCCAAAAATTGCCGATGTTCATACTGTTCCAGGTGCTTTTGAAGCAATGAAAAATATTTTTTCATTAGCTTAAGCTACATTAGCTTTCCCTACTCCGAATCACAACTAGTAATTAGTGTATAATCTATTTATAACAAAACGGAATTTAATTTCTTGATGACGCAAGAAAATCTTAACATGGATTATTCAAAATATGATTTTAAAGAATCAACTGAAATGTATGTTCACTTATCAAAAAAGGGATTATCTAAAGAAGTAATCAAAGAAATTTCATCATTAAAAGATGAACCTCAGTGGATGCTAGATTTTAGATTAAGATCTTATGAAGTATTCATGAAAAAACCTATGCCAAACTGGGGTCCGGATCTCAAGGTAATTGATTTTCAAAATATTTACTACTATGCAAAAGCTTCTGAGAAAACAGAAAAAAATTGGGATGATGTACCACCAGAAGTAAAAAGAACTTTCGACAAGTTAGGAATTCCGGAAGCAGAGAAAAAGTTCTTAGCTGGAGTAGGG
Source organism: Nitrosopumilales archaeon (assembly GCA_900299125.1). Lineage (GTDB taxonomy): Archaea > Thermoproteota > Nitrososphaeria > Nitrososphaerales > Nitrosopumilaceae > Nitrosotenuis. Next base: position 4,636 of record OMIR01000103.1, read on the forward strand.
GCACAATATGAATCTGAGGTTGTGTATCACAATTTACGTGAGGATCTTGCTAAACAAGGAGTACTTTTCCTTGATACTGATACTGCCTTAAAAGAACAGCCTGAAATCTTCAAAAAATATTTTGGGAAAATTATACCTCCAGAGGATAACAAATTTGCCGCATTGAATTCTGCAGTTTGGAGTGGGGGTTCTTTTATCTATATTCCACCTGGAGTTAAAGTCGATATGCCCTTACAAGCATACTTTAGAATTAATGCAGAAAATATTGGTCAATTTGAAAGAACTTTGATCATTGCTGATGAGGGCTCTGAGGTACATTATATAGAAGGTTGCACTGCTCCTGTTTACTCGTCTGAATCACTTCATTCCGCTGTAGTTGAATTGGTGGCACATAAGGATGCAAAACTACGATATACTACTATTCAAAATTGGAGTTCTGATGTGTATAACCTAGTTACAAAAAGAGCATATGCATACCAAGGAGCAAAAGTTGAATGGATTGATGGCAATATTGGAAGTAAAATCACAATGAAATATCCTGGAATATACTTACTTGAACCAAAAGCACACGGCGAAACTCTATCTATCGCTTTTGCAGGGAAGGGACAACATCAGGATACTGGAGCAAAAATGGTACATCTTGCACCAGAAACAACTTCAAGAATCACATCAAAATCTGTAAGTCGTCTCGATGGTAGGACAACATATAGGGGACTATTACACGTAGCAAAAGGAGCTACTAATGTAAAATCTTCAGTCCGATGTGATGCATTATTGCTCGATGATACTTCAAAAACAGATACTTATCCATACATGGAAATTAACCAGGAAGATGCAACAGTAACTCATGAAGCAACCGTAGGAAAGATTGGGGATGAACAAATCTTTTATCTAATGACGCGTGGGTTCTCAGAAGAAGAAGCACTCACATTAATTGTGAATGGATTCATGGAGCCATTTACTAAAGAACTACCTATGGAATATGCTGTCGAATTAAATCGATTAATAAAACTGGAAATGGATGATTCGGTAGGATAAAGCCTATCACTATTTTGTTAAACCATGCAAAAACTAGCTTTATCCACAATAACCACGACTCACGTTGATGATATTTCTAAACTAAAAAATGAACCTGATTGGCTCACCAATTTTAGAAAAAATTCATTCGCTGTTTATGAATCATTACCTCCAGAAGTATCACCGTTATACAACAAATATACTGATGCAAAAAAAATGAATCCTTCTGAAGTGTCTCTGGTATCCGAATCAGAAAATATCATATTTGAATCTCTCAAACCAAGATTAGCTGAACTAGAAAAAGAAACACATGTAATTCAGGCCGGAACAAATATCTTTAGAATAAATCTCTCCGATGAACTAAAATCTCGAGGAGTTGTAATATCGTCTATTTATGATGCGATTAAAAACTACCCTGAAATGTTAAAAAAAATACTAGAGTCATCAGATCCTAAGGAAGACAAATATTCTGCTTTGAATAATGCTATGTTTAATTCTGGAATATTTGTAAAAATTCCAAGGAATGTAGCATTGGAAAAACCCATCCACATAGTATCATGTATCTCACCTGATGGTACATCGACAATATCAAAAAATATCATTATAGCTGAAGAATCTAGCACTGCTAGTATAGTTCAGGAATTATATGCACCAAAAAGTTCTATACAACAAGCTTACTTGGAACTACTCACCGTTGATGCCCACGCAAATTCAAAATTAGCATTAACCACATTTCAGGCCATGGATCAATCCGCAATAAATTTTTCAACTAGGAACTGTACTGTGGGAAGAGATGCAAAAATAAACTGGTATTCAGGACTATTCGGTTCCCTTTTGTCTCGATACAGAACAAACTACTTACTTGATGGACTTGGAGCTAATGCAGAGGATGCCGAAATCGTATTTGGTGACAATGAACAATCTTTTGATCTATCTGCAAATCTAATTCACAAAAAACAGTCAACTGAGGGTAAGGTAGTCCAAAGATCAGTTTTGAGAAATAAATCACGCTCATTATTTAAAGGAATGATAAAAATTCTTGAAGGAGCATCACAATCACGTTCTTTCTTATCTGGCCGATCAATTCTTTTGGATAAGGATGCAAAATCTGATGCCATTCCTGGACTTGAAATTTTAACTAATGATGTTAAAGCTACTCACTCTGCATCTGTTGCCCAAGTTGATGAAGAACAAATTTTTTACCTTGGCTGCAGGTGTCTTAATAGAGCTGAAGCCGAAAGAATAATCGTAGAAGGATTTCTCGAACCGATGTCTAGAACCATGTCATACCAAGTTCGTGCATGGATTGCATATTTGATTGAGTCAAAGTGGGCAGGTCGAGATTTGGTATTAAAATCAGACGAAAACCTTCGTGCAATAGTAGAGGTTGAAGAAGTTCGATATAAAGAATCAGATAAGATAGAGACTCATTACAAATATCGGTGAAAAATTATTGGGAAAATGGGTTAAGGTGTGCACATCAGACCAGCTTAAAATCAATGAAATGCATTCAATTGATATTGATGAAAAAAAACTATTGATTACAAATCTGGGTGGTAAAATATATGCTACGGATAGGATATGTACTCATGCTGAAGCCGATTTATCAAATGGGTTTCTAACGCAAGATGGTATCAGGTGCCCATTACATCTTTCTGTTTTTAATTTGGAAAATGGTGAATCTCTAAATCCGCCTGCTGAAATACCTTTGAAAATTTACAATGTTAAAATAGATGACAAAGCGATCTATGTTGAGGTTTAATATGCAAGCTACAATTTCAGTTGATCAAGTTCGAAAAGATTTTCCTATTTTGCAAAGAAAAGTAAGAAATGAAAAAAACCTTGTTTACTTAGATAATGCCGCAACAACACAAAAGCCAATTCAGGTAATTAACGCAATTACTGATTTTTACACAAATCATAATTCCAACATACATAGGGCGGTACATGCGCTTGCTGAAGAAGCAACCGAGGCATATGAGATGACACGTGATAAAGTTGCAAAATTTCTTAATATAAAAGATCGACAAGAAATAATTTTCGTAAGAGGTACAACTGAAGCAATTAATCTTGTGGCATATGCCTGGGGACGACAAAATATCAATGAAGGCGACATAATTGTTACTACTGAATATGAACATCACTCTAACATAGTGCCATGGCAGTTACTTACACAGGAAAAGAAAGGAAAATTAGTGTATATTGAAATTAATGACAGTGGTGAACTAATACTAGATCAACTAGATCAATATCTAGCAACTGGTAAAGTCAAACTAGTGGCAGTGAGTCAAATGTCAAATGTGTTGGGCACAATAACTGATATTGAAACTATAATGATAAAATGTAAAAAAGCTGGCGTCCGAGTTTTAATTGATGGAGCTCAATCAGTGCCCCATATGAAAGTCGATTTAAATTCTATTGATTGTGACTTCTTTGCATTTTCAGGTCATAAAATGCTCGGTCCTACCGGAGTTGGAGTGCTTTGGGCAAGGAAAGAACTCTTAGAACAAATGGCACCATTTCATGGAGGCGGGGATATGATTCGTGAAGTCCACAAATATGAAACTACTTGGAACGATCTTCCATACAAATTTGAGGCAGGAACTCCTAACATTGCTGATGTTATTGGATTTGCTACAGCCATTGATTATCTAAATAACTTGGGAATGGATTATGTGCGTTCACACGAAATTGAGATTACAAAATACGCACTCGATAAACTTTCTCGTATTAATGGAATAAAGCTTTATGGAACATCCGACATGTCAAAGCGTGGAGGAGTAATATCCTTCAATTTTGCTGATATTCATCCTCATGATTTAGCCACAATAATTGATGAGGATGGTATTGCAATTCGTTCGGGACATCATTGTGCACAAGTTTTAATGGAGAAGTTGGATATTGCCGCAACTTCACGCGCAAGTTTTTACATTTACAATACTAAAGAAGAGGTAGACATTTTAATAAATTCATTATCTAGAGCAGCGAGGTTATTCAAATTATGAGCGGAAATGCAGACATTTATCATGAAATGATTGTTGATTATTCAAGACATCCTAGTAATTTTGGAAAAATTGAAAACCCCACAGTTCACTATCATGATAGTAATCCATTATGTGGTGATAGCATTGATATTTACATGAATGTGGAAAATGACAAGGTATCTGATATTAAATTTAATGGGCGTGGATGTGCAATCTGTCTTGCATGTACTTCTGTCTTAACTGAAATTGTTAAAGGGAAAAATATTGATGATGTTAAAAAAATTCAAAAAAATGACGTATTGGGTGAGTTAGGATTAGAAAACCTTCAGGCAGTTCGTATAAAATGTGCTTTATTGTCTCTTAAAGTCTTAAAATATGGCTTGTATTCGTACCTTGCAACTAAAGATGCGAATGCTGATGCGCTAAAACAAGAAGCGTCTAACCTTTACTAGTGATTTTATGAATGATGTATCTCTTGAAATAAGAAATATGATTTTTGAGAAATTTAATTCTGAAGAGAGATTTACAAATGATCAAATTTATGCAGAATTAAAATCCTCGGGAAAAATTGAAAAATCATTAACTATAGATGATATGGAAAAATATTTTTCTAAATTATGTGAAATTGGAATTATGAGAAATATTGCTCAAAATTTTACCACTCAGTGGTTCAAATTATTTGAACCCTTGGAAAAAATCTCCTGCCCTTCATGCAAATCTGAATCACCCATAAATAAATCTGAAGAAAAAAACTGTCCGCTTTGTAACGCATCTATCTAGCTCTATATCTTGTCGCTGCTGATTCTAATGATTGTATCATGGGGAGTTTTTCACCTGTCAGGTATAATACTAGTGCCCCACCTGCAGTGCTGATATGTGTTATTTTTTCTGCTAGTCCATATTTTTTTAATGCAGAAGTGAGATGTCCACCACTTACAATTGTTGTTGCCATAGAATCTGCAACTGCTTGTAACATTGATCTGGTGCCATAACTGAAATCCTCACTCTCAAAAAATCCGGGGGGGCCAGATATGAATACAGTTCCAGCGCTTGAAATTATCTTGGAATAGTGTTCTATTGTCTTTGGCCCAAGATCATAAATCTGATCCCCCTTGTTTAATAATCTGACATCCACTTCCACACGTTTCCCATCGTTGTTAATTGCAACATCAACTGGAGTGAAGAAAACATCCGGATACTCGCCCATTAATGCATGGGCTTTTGCAACTGCATCTTCCTCACCTTTTATTCCTAGGGGATATTTAATACGCGCCTGCGCGCGCATGAATACATTAGCTATTAGTCCTGTTAGAAGAATTTGATCAGCACGACCACGTTTAATTAACATCTTAATTGCCTCCAGCCTGTCAGTCACCTTGGAGCCTCCTAGTACAATTACATGAGGCGCCTTTGCGACTGTTAAAATCTCTTCCAGTTTTCTTACTTCGCGTTCTACGATTTTGCCGGCACATGTGGGTATGATGTGAGAGAAGCCGACTAGAGAAGGATGAGATCTGTGAGCTGAAGGAAATGAATCTAAAACACAAAGATCAAATAATTTTCCTAATCTTTGTACCATCATTGTATTAGATGCATCCTCGGGTGTAAACTCATAGTTTTCCTCTGCGCAAAATCTCAGATTATCTAAAAGAATTATCTCGCTATTTTGCATTTTTTTAATTGTTTCTTGAGCTAGTGAGCCTATCACATCCTGAACATATGTGACTTTTTTACCTAATATGCGCTCCAAGATTTTTGCGTGTTGTTCCATTCCAATATAGTCTTTATTTCCAACTCTTCCTTGATGGGATACTACGACGACTTTTGCATTTGATAATGCTTTGATCGTCTCTGTTGCTTCCTCAATTCTTTTAATTCCGGAAATTTCTCCAGTCGTAGGATCTATTGGGCAGTTCATATCGACGCGAAGAAGAATTGTTTTGCCTTTCAGTTCAAAATCTTCAAGTGTTAGAATCTTCACGCATGGATGTTTTTTTGCTATCTTAAAATCTTTGAGCCGATCAGTTTCTACAAAAAATTAAAAATAGCAAGATCAAAGTTTCCTTAATTGCATAATTGGCTATTTGGTATAAGATCTAGACCATTCTTTGTATTTGTGTTAGTTTTTGTATTGCTCTCTGTTTTAGTTCAGACTAAAATAACACAAGAATTTGACCGAACTACGGTTTTGTATTTTCAGTCAATTGGAGGTAACCATAACCTTGATCTGACGATGTGGTTAATTACCGAACTAGGTGATGTGCGCTGGCTTGTGTTGGTCAGTATGGTCATTTTGATAATTCGACGGACTAGAAGAATTGGACTTGTGATGTTATTATGCCTAGTAGCAGGCACAATTGGTAGTGGTTATATCAAAGGTTACTTAATTGAACAACCTCGTCCCGAACTAGAGTTTCTTGGACGTGAATTACCTTATGATCTGGCTCAAGATACCTTCGTGTTGGGAACTAATGGCTCATTTCCCTCAGGACATGCAACACGTGCAGCTGTTATTGCACTGCTGGGTGGTTATGCATTTTCAAATAGATTTCCAAGGGGGCGATACCTGATTTGGATATTCCCAATTCTCGAATCACTGAGTAGAGTTTATGTCTTACAACATTATCCGATGGATGTAATCGGCGGAAGCGTATTTGGTACTGTTTTGGCAGCTATTGTAGGCAATAAATTAAAACTAAATAAAATATTTGATAAATCAAAGACCTAGCTCTTCAAAGACCTTGCCGCTGATTAGCACTATGGCGTATCTTTTATCGTTATAGTGATATGTCCAAAATCTAAGATTTCTTTCCAAGCCTTTCTTTCTTAACAAGTAATTGATTTCTGTGGTTATGGTAAAACCAATCCTTTTAGCTAGTTTTTCTTCTTTTGGCATTAATACTCTGTATCCACCTTTTTGGTTTTCAAACCCTAAATTCATCATCTCTGAGGCGCTTTCGGATGCCGCCTTTTCATCCAATATATCAAAAGTCCTAATTATTGGTATTTTTGATGGATGAAACTCCATGAATCACATATGGATTGGATCAATTTAATTAAAACTTCCCTAAACCACTACTAAAAAACTTGTAACTGTGTTAAATTTCTTAACTCAAAAGTCAAATACTGAAAATAGTCCAAGCTTATGGCTACCGATAAACGAGTTTTCATATTGACAACATTAGAAAACATTGCAAAAAAATTAATGGATCAAAAGAATCAAGCGGCTAAAATTAGAAGACAACAAGAAAGAGCCCTGAAAGAGGCAAAATCGTTAGGACGTCGCTCATCTTCTGGACTAAAAAGACTAGAAAAGCACCTTGAACACGACAAAGAAATACTCACCGACATTAACATGGAGTTTAATCATATTTTATCTAGAAAAGAAAGTTTGGAGAGGCTTGCAAAATCCGCACAAGAACGACTAATCAAAGAAAATGACTTAAAAGAGCAAGCTGAAATTGATTTAGCCAATGCAGAAAATGATGAAATAAAATCAAATGCTCAATACCGATTAGATATGGCTACAGAAAAAATTCAAGAAATTGAATCCGAATTAAAAATAAGGGAAAAAGCAGTTCAAAAAGTTGAAAATGAAATAATCAATTACAAACAGTCTCAATCTGCCGCTAATAAAAAAATTCACAAGGAAGTAAGTTCCAAACCTGCTCTTCTAACACAACTTAAGGAGAGTAAAATCGATTCTGCAAAATTTCAGAAACAATTGTTGACAGCTGAAAAAAGAGAAGTCGCGGCATCTTTAGCCCTAGCAAAGATTTCTGCAAAGTTAGAGGAGATTAAATCCAAACGTCGAAAGACAAAATCTAAAAAGTCAAAAACGATGAAAAAAATCACTCCTAAGAAAAAAACTGTAAAGAAAAAAGGCAAAAAGCCTCGCGCAAAATAGCGTAGAACGCGAGAATAAGTCGTGGTCAAGAATGAGTTCGATGTCGTAGTAATCGGATCTGGTTTTGGTGGATCCGTAAGTGCGATGCGCTTAATCGAAAAAGGTTATGACGTCGCTGTCCTCGAAGCAGGACGGAGATTTAAAGATAAAGACTTTCCTAAGACTTCTTGGAGAATTCATAGATTTCTTTTCGCACCTAAGTTAGGTTTGCGAGGTATTCAGAGAATCCATGCACTTCCCGACGTCTTAATTCTTGCTGGAGCTGGAGTAGGTGGTGGCTCACTTGTTTATGCCAATACTTTGTATCAACCTCCAGATAGTTATTTTGAAGATAAACAATGGTCGGCAATAACCGATTGGAAGTCGGAGTTACTTCCTTGGTATGACCAAGCAAAAAGAATGTTGGGAGTGGCCGACAATCCCTACTTCTCGCCATCTGATCAAGCGATGAAAGATGTTGCGATTGAGATGGGCGTAGGTGAAACTTTTAAATTGGCGCCGCTCGGTGTTTATTTTGGTAAAGGTGAAGGCGTGGATTCATCTGATCCATTCTTTGGAGGCGTTGGTTTTGCACGCACAGGTTGTCGCCAATGCGGTGAGTGCATGACTGGCTGTCGCCATGGTGCAAAGAACACTTTGCCTAAGAATTATCTAGGCCTTGCTGAAAAATTTGGTGCCAAAGTATTTCCAAATACGACTGCGACAAAGATCGATAAAATCGATTCCGGTTGGAAAATAACTA
>OMIR01000104.1 GCA_900299125.1 Nitrosopumilales archaeon
AGATCTATTAGGAAAAATGATTTCATCAGATTCTGTTAGAGGTGTAATGGATGAGCTTGCATCTAGCAGATATCGAGATTTGATTCCACAGACTGAAAATGAACTAGATGCAGTATCAGAATTAGAGCATAATTTTGAAATGGCGATATTTCGTGCAGTTAATCGCTCTTTTACGAAAATGTTCAAGTTCTCTACCATTGTTGGAATTACAAAACTCACATCGTATGAGGTCAGAAATATTGCGGCAATTGCATTTGCAGTTGAGCAAAAAATCGACCCCCAAACAACAATGTCTCGCCTAATAATAGAGCAGGAATAGACTTTTTTTTCAAGCTATATATTGAAAGAATTCAAAAAATTGGCCATTGATTAAATTACACAGAAAAAAGGCGGACATTAGCGGAGAGACACTCATCAATACGGTTTGGGTTAGTACTTTTTTGGCACTTGTTTTGACAGTTCCAGCGTTGGGATTATTTTTAGGAATTTACTTTAGTACTGGAAACCTACTTGTTGGAGCCATCGTGGGATTTGGCCTGCACTTTGTAACACTTGCGTTTTCTGATAGAATTTCTAAAAAACTTACTTTGATATTGAGTTGAATTTGATATGATGGGCGACAAAGACTATAGAATAACTATCAATTCGGCACTAGATGCGTTAACCAGAGAGACTAAAATCCAGATTCCAAATCTTAATGATAACAAGGAGATTTTTTTGCATGAAGTTACAAAATGCATGAGAAGATCGTATTTTGACAGATTTGATCCAGTGGAATCAACAGGAAAGGAATTCAGTCATGTTCTGGGAGGCCTTATTCGTAAGCTTCCATACGGTTCAAAGTTAGGGGAATTTCCTATAGACCAGATAAAGCTAAAGGGTCAAGCTGATATGATAGTAGACGACGTTGTAATAATAGTCAAGACCGTAAAAGAGGCACCTGAGAATCCTATTGCCTCTGATGTTTTGTATCTTAATGGTTGCATGTGGATTTTTAACAAGACTGAGGGTGTCATAATTTATCTAACTGGTGAGGGAATGGAAACTTCTTTTGCATTGTATAGGGAAAAGAAAATGTTTGAAGAGCTAATTAGGCGAGTACGTGTCTATTCTAATCTCATCTCTGATAAGAAGGTGCCAATTTTAGAACCATCAACAGAGTGCACGAATTGCCAATACTATGATAGATGCTTTATCAAAAAGCGTGAGGGAAAGCAAATATCAATTCATGAATTATTTGGTTCTAAAAATAAGTAAAAAAGATCTAGTGATCTTATTCTAGTGACTCTTTGTGTCCTTTGCCGCGTAGTGCGAACAAGACAACTGCAAATGCAATAAAGACACCTATTGCGGAGCCATAAGCTGCTAGACTTGCTTCTGCCATTTGATAGAATTCTTAACTCAAATCTTATATAATTTTGCCAAAATTTTTTTTATTATTACAATATATCATAATTTTATAATTTTATGATACACTAATCCAAGTATTAATCAATGATTCGTAGCAGGCAGGTATGGTTATGGTGAAAACTGGAATGGGACGATATTTTCATGTCCAGATGTCATGGAACTGAGGTTAAAGTTTGCTTCTCCGTCTATTCTCCATTGAACTGTGTTATTTTCAAGTGCAGACCAGAACTCGGGATCATTGCCGGAATTCTTGATAGTAATCTTATCTCCAATGATTTGTGGTGCGGTGTTGAGAATTGTGTAATAATTAGAACCCTCGATTGCACCTTCCGGCCTATCACCAATTTGTGCTATAGTCACACGCTTGTCACCTGCATAAAGATTGAATTTTATAACTTGAAGCATTACTGACTTGAAATTTGGATTTGTAATCTTAAAGTCAACTTTGATTTGTGCTTCTTCACCAGTCACTGATAAAACTTCCAGTTTTGCAAGCTCGATTTGAATAGGTTTCACAGTTGCTGGTTCCTGAGATATTTTCCCTATTCCACCTTGAGTAACATCGTTGAAGATTTGAGAGCCTGATAAAGCAACGATGCCTATTGCTGCTCCGAGTACTCCGATAATTATTCCAATGAGAATTTTGGAGTTCAATGTCTATATGTAAAAAAATCTAGTCATAAATGTTAGCAATTAAATTCTCAGTGCGACTCTGGTACACAATGCAATATTTTCAGGCAGTAAGAATAGGAAAAGAGCGGGCTGGCAAATCCCAGATGATCCTCTTTAATTTGGGAGGATTTGCGATGCTCACACTTACCACAAAGAAAAAGGATGGTGTGTTTTTGCCTGTTGGTGAGCAGAACTATGCTGCAATAATACAAACTCCCGATGGTTATGTGACCATTCTAGTTGATGAAGACGGATACACAAAGGCGCAATCAAAGCCATTACAAAAAGAGTCAGCTCTTGAGATTTTCAAAAAGGCAAGAGATGCAGGTATTGAGGAATTTACTGGTGTTACAGTTGAAATTTGGACAGAACAATACCGCACAGTTCAGAAGGAATTATAGAGTAATTTCTGTTCCCACTGCTTGCCCGCGAATTGCCTTTTCAATGACTGGAATTTCAGCCTTGATTACGCGGGTTTTGATTTTAGAGCGCTCTATTACCTTGAGTGCAACAATGTCCATAAGGTCATAGCCACCTGCAACAGAGTCCTCTTTTACTAGAAGACTGCGCAATGCCTTTAGTTCGATCTTTTTGAATTTCTTTGCTCTTGGGTTTTTGTTTGGATCAGAGTCATAGATCCCATCAACATCCGTTGCATTAAGAAATTCAGATGCCTGAATTTTTTCTGCAATAAGTGCTGCGGTTCCGTTTGTACTCTGTCCTGGGTGAAGACCTCCTGCAACTACAATCAACCCAGAATCTACAGCATGTCTTGTTTCTGTCAGAGTTGTTGGCGGGTGAGGATATGCCTTTGCACCAAGTGAATAGATGAGCAATTTTGCATTAAGCCTTGAGACTTCTATTCCAAGTTCATCAAGGGTTGATTCATCAGCTCCTGATGACCTTGCATGAACGATATAGTGACGGGCTATTTTACCACCACCTGCAATAACAACAGGTTGGCAGAATTTACTAATTCGAACTAGGAACGTGGCATAGTCTTTGAGTAATTTTTCATTATTATCCATCCCAAAGATTCTACCGGATAATTTCAGGACGATTCTTTTTTTCATCGTATCAACCAATGATCGATTTTGCTGCCATTTCAACTTTCTTTCTGTGGAATTGAGAAGTATAAACTCGCAAAATATTCATCGAGTCAGCCATTGATGAGACCACAGGAATTTTGGAAAATGGCATCTCTAATATTTTTTTAGCGGAGATTAGGGTTATTGATTTGGTTTTTTCTTTTGCGGGAGTGAGTGGTAAGGACGAAGTGCCGGAGGTATCAACAAAAATTTCTTCAATGTCAGTGTTTGATTTTTTAGCTATTTGAGATCTAATTTGTTCCGAGTTTTGGGTTTTTTTTGTCATTATTCTTTCATAGACACATTTGAGTAATTTTCTATCAAGATAATCTCGGGCAAATTTTTTTGCCCGCCTCTGCTCTGAGTAGTTATCTGATAATGAGAGGATTTTAGATATTACAAATTCATCAGTTAGTTGTGTGTAATTATCCAAGTTTAATTGGGTAAAATTGCAATATTTGTCGGCCAATCTGATTGATTCTAAAATCATTACTTCTGCGGCACG
>OMIR01000105.1 GCA_900299125.1 Nitrosopumilales archaeon
GTCGGCAAATGCAAAATGATCCATGTATCCGATTATAGATAACATAACAATTGTGCTCAAAAGTAATAAAATCTTCATTTATTGTTCATATTTTGTGTGGTAATTAAGAATTTCTTATGGTGTGTAGGTATTACAAAAGTTACAATTTCTTACTTCATCGCCCACAAAATCATGGATTTACATTACAGAATTGATTTGCCGTTATACTCTAGCCACTCCTTTTGCTTTTCATATTCAGGCATGTATTTGCCGACCAGTTCCCAGAACTTGAAAGAGTGTTCCCTGATTTTGATGTGGCATAATTCATGCAATACAACATAGTCAATTACTGATTTAGGTGCCTTTGTCAGGTCCTCACTTAGATTTAGCATGTTTTTACTAGTCATACTTCCCCATCGCCCACGCAGTTTCTTGAAGGAAATCCTTGCTGGCCTTACCTGTAAGATTTCTGAATAGTGCTTGACACGCCTCACAATAAACGACTGTGAATATTTCCTAGTTGCTACAATAGCAGGCCTAGTTGCAAATTCCAATTGTTTTTTGTAAATCCACTGCTTTTTTTGCTCGATTGTCCTTTTGATTTGCTCGTTTGATTTTTGTGCAGGAACCCTAAAGACCACACCGTGCTGGTCAATTTGGATTTCAGAGGTCTTTCGTCTCTTGCTCTTGATAATTCTATACTGGATAGTGGTGTTGCCGTATCTTATTTTGCCAATCATAGTCGGTGCTTTGCTATCTCGATTATTTTTTGTGCATATTGGCTGATTTTGTCGTCAGCAAATCCAATGTTTGCCAGCTCGTCATAGATTATTTCCATTATCTTTTTTTCACTGCTAGTCTTGTTCTTCCAGCCGATAATCTTGGTTTCAAGGAAAAGTTTTGCAAATATTGCCTTGGTTGCCTCTACGGATTTGGCTCTATTTTTGAGCACCTCTTCGAGTTCGCTGTATAGTGCAAATTCAAACGGGTGTGCATCATAATTTTCAAAGACCTTTTTGCGTTCCCTTTCCTCATGGATTGCAGATTCGTAGATTTGCTTGTATTGTCCAAAATAGTCAGCATCCTTTTGACGTCTTTTTTGTTCCTCCTCTATTATCCTCTGGAGTCGTTCCCACAATTTTTCATAATATGCTGGGTTGTTTTCCTTTAATTCCTGAATGACTTGGATTGCCTTGTTTTTTACCAGTGCTGTCCTTGCCCTATCGGATTTGAACTTGTCAACAAATGCCAGAAAATTCTCATATGTGATTTCCATCGGGTTGATGAGTTCCTTGATGTTTAGCGACCTGATGTGATCATCAATTAGTTGCTGAATCTTTTTGGCATAGGGCTTGGTGCTTGGCTTTACTCCCTCATAGTATGTGCGAATGGTTTGCCTGGCCATGCTCAAAAACTTGAAATCATCAATGTAGGGATCTGCGTCTTTTGAAGGCAATACTGCATCCAGTGCCTTGGTAAATGCCTTGAAATCATACTCGAACTTGTCACGCTCGTCAATTGGCTCGAACTTGAGGATTATCTCGTCTTTTGAATTTCTATCAACGCCCTTAAAATGCGACATTACATTCAGATGCGTTGCCTTTAGTTTTGCTAGTTCAGTATCAATTGGTTCTAGTGCACCCTGAATGTCTTGCTCTTCGAAAATTTCCAGTGCTGTTTTGATGTCCTTGGTGATTCCACAATAATCCACAATCAGTCCGTGATCCTTTGCCTCATCATAAGGCCTGTTAACACGTGCAATTGCCTGCAACAAATTGTGTTCTTTTAGCGATTGGTCCAAGTATAACACCTGCACAATTGGTGCGTCGTATCCTACCAATAGCATATCAACTACGATTAGGACTTTGGTTGGGTCTTTGGGATCCTTGAATTTTTCTGCCTCTTTTTCTCTTTGCTCTGGTGACAGAAAATACTCGTCCCATAGTTTGTCGTCTTTTCCCTTTTCGCCCAATGACGAGGTCATGATAATCTTGGAGGACAGATTGAGTTTGTCCAGCTCCTGCTTGTAGATTACTGCACCTTCCCTTGATGGTGCCACCAGCATTGCCTTGTAACCATTTGGCTCAATATGCTGGGTGTAGTGATTTACCAAATCCCATGCAATTTTTTTGATTCTTGACGGTGCCTCTGCGATTTTGCCCTTGGTCACATATTGCTTTTTGAGCTTGTCCTTTAGTTCTTGGTCAAGGCCTGAGAAGACTCGCTCAAAGATCTGCTCTATTGTTTGTCCACCCTCTACGTAGAGTTCTGGCAGTCGACCATCGTAAATTATTTGCAGTGTTGCACCGTCTGCCTTTGATTCCTCAAAGCCATACTTGTCCAATAATTGCCCGAAAACCTTGTAGTTGTTCCTGTCCTTTTTGTCAATTGGGGTTCCAGTAAATGCAAAAAACACGGCATTAGGCATTGCCGAACGCATGGATTCGGCTGTGATTTTGAACTGGGTTCTGTGAGCCTCATCTACTAGGACAATGGCCTTTTGGTCCGTGTGAATTGGTGTTTCGGTTGTGAATTTTTGGATTGTAGTCATTATTGTTTTTCCCTTGGGGTTTGCCAACAATTCAGAAAGGTGCTTTGCCGAATCTGCCTTGATTGGTGCTGGATATCCACAGCTCTCAAAGGTGTCATGGATTTGCTTGTCCAGTTGCTTTCTGTCAGTTACAATAATGATTGGTGGATTGTTTAGCTTGTTAACTAGCTGTGTTGCAAACCACAGCATGGTGTAGGATTTTCCAGAGCCTTGGGTGTGCCATATCACTCCACCCTTGTCTGCAATGTCGTCACTTGTCTTTAGTCTGTCAATGGATTTTGTTACTGCTCGGTATTGCTGGTGTTTTGCTATTTTTTTTATTTTCTTGTTCTCTATTACATCATAAATGACATAGTTTTCCAGCAAGTCCAGCAGGTGTTGTTTTGCAAACATGCCTGCAATGAGTATTTCCTGTTCTCGTGGTTTTCTGCCACACATTCTTTCCAGTTCATTATCCTCAAATGGAAATGCTTTGCCCCACCTTGCAAAATAATTCACGTCTGCACTGATGGCACCGTGCCTTGCAAGTGTGCCACATGTTGCAACTAGGCAATGGTTGTAAAAGAACAATCTCTCATAGCCCAATCCCCGTGTCTGATAGTGGTCCAAGTTTTTTTCCACTGCCTGCTCTATTGGTTTTGGAATGCTGGGTGATTTGCACTCGATTACTACCAGTGGAATTCCGTTTACAAATAATACAATATCTGGAAATATTGGGTTTTTGAGACCGTCAAGTTGGAATTGATTAGTTACTACAAAGTCGTTATTGTCTGGGTTTTGAAAATCAAATAATTTGACTGTGTTTGGTTCAAGGCCTTGGCCATAGTTTTGCATTACCGTGATTGGCTCTAGTCCTTGTGAGTTGGATAGGCCTACCATTTTGGCACGGATTTTTTCGTTGGTATCCACTGTTTCCAAAGTTCTGGGAAAAGTGTCTTCCCTGATTTGCCCTAGTGCGTCTTGGATTCCCTCGTCGTCCAAATTTGGGTTTAGCCGTCGTATTGCCTGCTCTAGTCTGTCGTATAACAAAACTTGGCGATAGTCTGTTCTGGTTTTGTTTAGTTCTAGCTGTGATTTGTATTCGTATCCTAGATTGTGCAGTAATTCCAGTGCTGGCAGTTCTGATTCTCTTGCCTCATCACCGTCACCGACGATAAAGTCTACCATTATGTCTTTACCCGAATTTGTCCTGTGAGAAGTTTTTGCATTAATCCTTTTTTGAGTGTCTCTAGTTTTTTCTTGTTGTCTTGGTGTTTTTGAATTTGTGAATCTACATTTGATAGGATTGAGGCGATTTTTTGTTGCTCGGGTAATGACGGTAGTTTTATTCTAATTTGATTTAGATCATCTTGATTAATGGTGACTTGTGCCACTGCAGTTTTAATGAATGAGCGAATCTGTTTGAAATAATCCTGAGTGCTGAAAAAAATATTGATAAAATTTGGAATACATTTTTTTGTATCTAACCTGACACGAATGTTTTTACTTTCAAATGTGGCTAAACCTAGATCATCTGTCACAATACCAGCTTTGCCTACCAAATAATCACTATTGACACGATTAATTACTATGTCACCAGCAAGTAATCCATAATCAGTTAGCTCCTGTTCATCAACTTGTAATAATGGAGCCTTTTCTTTTATTATTCTACCTCCAACTATGTTGAACATTCTGATACTAGGATAACCATTACCATAGAATTTGTCAGGCTTGTATATTCCATTTCTATATGTTAGCACGAGATCTTTCAATTCTACCAAATTCCAATTGATAGGGATTTCACCAAATTCTGTTTTCTTAAATTTGATATGTCCAATTCCCCTAGTCAGTAATTTCTGCATCAATCCTTTCTTGAGTTGTATGGTTTGGTCAATGATTTTCTGTGTTTGATTGATCAGGGAATCTACATTTGATAGGATTGAGGCGATTTTTTGTTGCTCATCAATTTTACTTGGAAGAGTAATAGGATAATCACCCAGAATTTTTAGATTTAACCCCCCTTGATTACTTCCTTGACTTATAGATCTCAATTCCCAATATTGGTTCTGAAGATAATACCACAAGAACTTGTTGAACATATTTTGATTAGGAATAATCCCAACTACTGATTGATTTGTTGACGACTCAATATCAAGAAGTCCTGTTCGTCCTCGTGTCATACCTTGTCCAGTAATTGCAATCAATACGGTGCCTTTTGGAAATAATTTAGCTGCACTTTCAGATAGTCCTAGTTCAGTTATTTTTTCAACTGAGGAAGAAATTATGTTGTTTCTGATTTCTCCTGATGAGAGCCATGGAATTGTTCCATCTTCCCAATATTCTTTTCTAAATCTAGACGGAGTGCCACCAGCAGATATATCGGCAATCTCACGCATAGTTTTGAGCTCCCATTCCAGAGGAATCTCTTCGTGTTTTCCAAAAAGTGATTTTACTTTCTTGTAACCCTGCTTTGGCTTCTGAACTTGCATTATCCTAAACCTTCAGGCCAAGTTCTTTAAGGTCTTGGTGCACTTTACTTTCAATTTCTGCTCTTTCTTTTTCCAATTTTTTTAATTCATTAATTGCACTTTGAATGTCAATTTCTTCTTCTGGTTCCGAAATATCGACATATCTTGGAACGTTTAGGTTGAACTCGTTTTCCTTTAATTCATCAAGATCTGCAATGTGACAGTATCTATCCACATCTTTGAAATCTGCAAATGCCTTGACAATATCCTCAATGTCCGAATCCCGTAGCTTGTTCCTGTTTTTACCTTCTAGATAGTGACCTGCACCTGCACCATAAATGAAAATAATCTTGTTCTTTCTTTTTTCTGGCTTGTTTTTGTTCAATACCAATACACATGCAGGAATTCCCGTGCCAAAGAATAGTCCTTCGGGTAGTGCAATAATTCCTTCAATGACGTCCTCACCAATCATTGCCTCTCTAATCTTGGATTCCTCGCCACCCCTAAACAAAATTCCCTGTGAGCAAACAATTCCTGCCTGACCTTTTTGGTTAAGACTTGTCAGCATGTGTTGGATAAATGCAAAGTCTGCCTTGTCTTTGGCAGGTGGAATACCATGCTTGAAACGGTTGTAGGGATCTTTTTCTGCACCTGTATTATCCCAATCCATTGAAAATGGGAAATTGGCCAGCACCCTGTCGTATAGTTTTAGCTTGCCACCCTCGACTAGTTTTGGATTGGCCAATACATCGCCATATTCAATTGTAAAGTCTACAATTCCATGCAATACCATGTTCATTTTGCACATTGCAAGATTGCCATAGTTGGATTCCTGTCCGTCTAGGACCAAATTGCGTGGATCCCCACCATGTTTTTCGACATAACGTCTTGAAACAATTAGCATGCCACCAGAACCACACGTAGGATCACAAATCTTCATTCCTTCTTTTGGTGCCACTATATTGACAAGTAGTTTGACTACTTCACGTGGCGTAAAGAACTCGCCACCTGTTTTCTTTATTTCATCTGCAAAATGTTCAAGCAAATACTCGTATGCATCGCCAAAAATGTCCTCTTTTTCCAAGTCGGAATTGCGTAATCTTGGTTGATTGAAATGTGAAACCAGTTGTTTTAGCTTGTCATCAGGATATTTTCTTTTGTCGTTGTATTTGGTGCTAGTCAGGACTCCGTCTAGCTGTGGATTTTCCTTTTCGATAATTTTGCAAATGGCATCAATTTCCTCGCCAATGTTCTTTGAGGCATTGGATAATACCGACCAGCGAGCGTTTTCAGGGATGAAAAAGTCGTGCAGGAACTTTTGTGAATAGACTTGCTTTTCGGTCTTGCCCTTGGATAGTAGGGATTCGACATTTTCCTCAAACCTGTCGTTTAGTCTTTTTAGGAACAATAATGCCATTACTGGTTGTCGATAATCTGAAGCATCAAGACTTCCTCGCAAAATATCTGACGCTTTCCAAATATGTGAACTAAGATCTTCAAATGTTACCTTTTTGCCTGACACGCCAAATTATTCGGGTAGGGGTTTATAGAGTTTAATTTGTTAAGATTGGATTTTCGATATCATTAGATGTTTTGATTTTCATACATTATGAAATCCATCCATACAATTACAGGTAACAAAACTGGCAAACTGGAATTTTGATGTTCTAATTAACTCAAGAACTGTGTATCTGCCTGTCAATTGACTGCATTAGGTCTGAGAGTGCAGAGTATTTGTCCTTGAGTTGCTCATGAATAATCTGCTTTTGGATTAATACTTGGGCGTATTCTTTGGCCGTGATCAAAGTTTCCAAGTCGTCATTATTTCTTACCGATTCTAGGAATGCCTCTCTGACTAGATTTTCTTGGGTTATAATGTCAAACCAAGCGTCACCCTCCCTTGATATTATATTCCTGATTTGGCCACAGAGTTGCTCTTTTTTTATTAGCAGTTCTGGGTTTAGCATGATAAAATTAGGCTTTTCTAGCTTATACGCATTTAATTTTATGACGTTTACTTGTTACAAGGCTTTTAGGGTTTTTTTCAACTGATTTTAGAAAAATAATAGCGTAGCTAACGTTGTTTTAACGTTGTTTTAACGTAGCTAACGTTACTAAACTTACTAAACTTACTAAAAAGATACATTTTCAAGATGTCACATCTTGTTTTAATGAAAAAATTTGTCCAAAAAGGCCTCGGGGATTCTAATATAGAGTCTAAAAATAATTTTAAAAAAGATAAGGAGTCACACTTTTATTTGTCGTAAAGTGAACAAAACAACTTTAGATTAACTCCAAAGAGGTTTGCTTTAGCTAACTGTTCCTTGATTTGATTAATTTCCTGCTTTGCTTGTCTTTTAGTATCGTTAACTTGTTGCAATAGCTGTCCAATCCTTAGATTGGATTGTCTTTGTTCTTCTTCTTGTATGGAATCAAATGGTTCAAACTGATGGCAATCCGTTCCATAGTGGCCGACTTTGGTCCATTTTCCTTTGATTCTAACATAGGTAACCAGTCGTTTACAGTCCACGCCACAGTCATGATAAGAATTGTAGACCATGATTTCACCTATAATGAGTATAACCTATCACTTAGGGGATTGAAGATTGGCGAGTAGTTAACAACAACAATTGGGGATATGATAGAATTAGTAACAGTATTAGATTTTGGTATTATATCCAAGACTTTACAAGCTTGTTCATGTGTGAGTTTGATTCCAGAGCGATTGTTTACATAATTATCAGTCATAATCATTTCTGTTGTAACATCGATTAAGCTTTTTTGAGGAGTCCGAACTTGTTCTAGACGTGCTCTGGTGACTCCGTTTGGGAACTTGTGACTATAAAATCGAATCAGGCCAGTAGACATTTCATTTACTGTAATCTCAAACGATTCACCCGAGTATTGCATAGAAGTCCCGTCCTTGTTAAAGTGGTATTCAGTTACAATCCATGATATTGCTGGGGGAATATCATTATCTAGATTATATGATTTGGACATTAGAATTCCTCTAATTTCGCCCATCATACTGATGAATTGCCCTGCACCTGCAGTATCGTAAATTAGTGGAAATGTCGAACACTCGATTATAATTTCAATAGACTTCGGATATGCAGAAATCTTGGCAAAGACATAATCCTTAAGCTTGTGTTCACCCAAAAAAATTCTGCCGTTTGTTGGATCTTTTGGGACAGAATTGGGTATGTTATCATAAAATTCAGATGTTGGGATTTTGAGTCGAATATCATGTATTGCTGGATGAGCAAGACCACAATCACGCAGTCTTTGTTCAAATTCCAGCCCTACCCCCATGCCCTTTAGCGTTACTGTTCCACGTTCCTTGTCATATGGCAGTCCAACAACCCAAAAACTCGGCACTAGACCGTTGAGTGTTTTTTGAATTAGCCCTTTTTTCGTTGCCCTGCACACGTATGTTCTGTAATTTGCCTTACTAAGTTGAGGAAAATCGTGCCTGCTGAATTCAAAACCCATCTTACAGATGACTGTGCATTTGTGGATAAACCAATCCATAGAGTATCGGGATTTAATTAAGTGGTCAGTGTTACTACTGGGCGTTTCTGATTTTAGATATTCAATTCTAGACTCTTTGGTATAGTATTCAATTTTACAATTCTGTTCCTTGTGGAAATCTAAGATGGGCTTTTCATTATGTGGGACCTGCTTATGAATAGAGTAAACCTCTGATTCACATGTGACACAACGGAAATGAGTCAGTTTCTGCTCAGAAGTCATTGAAATACCTCGTGAAAGAGTATAATGTTATTCATCAGGAATAAAAGAACTCGCTTAAATATAACTTTGGAGGTAAGTGCAAAAAAAGGCTATCAGGTAGACACCCATACTATTGCCTACCTACTTACCCTAGAGTAAGTGTGATTATTACTTATTGATACAACTAGAAGTTGTTTTGGATAAAATAATTCAGTATAATTTGGGTTTGATCAAAATTCAGATTCTTGATCTGAGATTGTTTATTTTCAAAATTATTACTGCTGGCACAACAAAATACATACTAATGTTCAGCAGTATAACACCGATTCCGTAACCCAACATTTGCTGTTCGGAATGAATATTGGTATGGTTGAGAATCGACATTGTAGATAGCAATGATGAGTTGGTAATCTTACTTCTTCTATATCCCAAGAATTTTTTATATTACAATAATTTTCTAATTCTTTGCTATTTTTCGAATTCCATAGTAAATCGAGGTCAGGCCAAAAGAAAGTGTGATTCCCATTGGCAATAGAATTGTTACTGCAAAGAAAACCCATGGATCGCCACCATAGTATCTTTCACGTAATATTTGATCAAGATTAGTCAGATAGTAATATAATGCAAAAATCATGCTCAAACCAAAAAGAAAAAGAATCAAACCCA
>OMIR01000106.1 GCA_900299125.1 Nitrosopumilales archaeon
CGATAAAAGGCGGTAAAGTAGAAAACATACTTGTAGATCCCAGTAGTTTAGGATTAATTGTAACTATCCAAGCAGATCATGATGGTTCCATAACACTAGATTTAGGAAGAAAGTGGATTGATGCAAAGAAAGGCTCAGATGGAAAAAGTGGTGATGATGAGAAATATCTCATCTATTTAGACGGTTCAGAGGTCACATATCAGGAATCAACAATTAAATCAGAATCACGATTAATTACAATACAATTTCAAGAGGGTAATTCTAAAATTGATATTATTGGAACTTATGTAGTACCAGAATTTGGCTCAGTGGAAATTTTAGTACTCGTTATTGCGGCATCTTCAGGTCTAGTATTATCGAAAAAACATTTGAGAAAATTTAATTAGACAAAATATAGAACTCATAAATAAAAAAATTCTAGCCTAGTCAATCGGCAAGAATATTGATCTTGCCGGGGCTATAACCAGATTCATCGATAGATACCGATGTAAATCCAATCGATTTTAGTTTGTCCGATAATACATCAAAATCTAAATTCCGAATCAAATGTAATTCTTCCTGGCCAATTTCAATTTTGGCTGAACCATCAATATCACGAACTCGTACAATATTTACACCAAGTAATTGTTTGACAAATATTTCTCCTACCTCTATTCTTGCGAGCCTCTCAGCTGTTACCTTTTGCCCCCACGGAATACGTGAAGCCAGACAAGAGTTAGATGGTCGATCATAGACTGAGAGTCCAATAAATTTAGCTGTGTCCCTAACATCTTTTTTTGTCAAGCCAGACTCTACAAGTGGACTCCTAATTCCATTATTTTGTAATGCCGCAATTCCAGGACGATAATCTCCAAGGTCATCCAAATTAGTTCCGTCGACAATGATCTGGATGTCTTTTTCTTTGGCTAATTTTATCAAGTGAGATGCAAGTTCAGTTCTACAATGAAAACATCTGTTCCTATCATTTTTGACAAAATCGGGATTTTGTAATTCATCATAAGAAATAATCAAGTGAGACATTCCAATTTCTTTGGAGATCTTTTTAGCTGAATCGAGTTCTTCCTGAGCCAAAGTCTTATAATCGGCCGTAACAGCGATTGCAGATTTTCCAAGTACTGAAAATGCAGAATATGCGACTAGAGCACTATCAACACCACCAGAAAGTGCAACTAGAGCGCTTGTTTTATCAGAAAACCAATTATTTAGAGAGTCTAATTTCATTTTAGTTGTTTTTTGATTTCGGCTTTGATTAATTCTTCGGTTTGTTTGAACGTCAACATTAGTTTTTTGGATACTTTTTTGATATCATCGTATTCAATTTTGAAAGATTTTCCTGCAATTTTGTATCTAATCAAGAAATCAAAATTGTGAATCTTTACTTTAAGATTAGTTATTTTTCTAGGGATGATGAATCTTTCAGTGGTTCTAATTCTCACTCCAAGTGTTCCAGTTTCCGACATCAGTATGTTCACTAATTTCTCTACATTATGATGGTCGCAAATGACTGAAATAATATGTCCCGGTCTTCCCTTTTTTGCAATTGTTGGTACAATGAATATGTCTTTGGCACCATTTGACATGATCATTTCAATAACATGCCCAAGTAATTCTCCAGATACATCATCAACATTAGTCTCCAAGACACTAACTGTGTCTGATTGAAGTTGAGACTGTTTTCCCACAACTATCTTGAGAACGTTTGAGAAATGTTCAAAATTTTTCTGTCCTGCTCCATAGCCAGATGTCTCTATTTTCATCATAGGATAATTTTCAGAGCACTTGTTGACTAAATTTACTAGCATACATGCTCCAGTAGGTGTTGTTAGTTCAGAATTCGAATCTTTTCCAGAGATGATAATTCCTGATTTTTCTAATATTTTTAAAATAGCTCCTGCTGGATTTGATACTATACCATGAGAAAAAGTTACAGTTCCACTTCCAACAGCAACGGGCATTGTAATTATCTGATGTCCAAAAAAATTTAGATCATCTAAAGCAATCGCAGTGCCCAGAATATCAACAACAGTATCAATACTTGCCGCCTCATGAAAATGGACTGAGTTTTTTGGAACACCGTGGATTTTAGATTCGGCATAGATCAATGTAGTTATACTATCTATTGCAAACTTTGTGGCTTGGTTTGATAATCCAATTTTTTGCGCAGACTTTCTTATGCAGTTTAGTATTTCTGTGGCTTTTCTTTCGTGAATATGCTCATCAAGGTTTAGGACCAATGATGTTGCGCTGACTCCATGTTTGTTTATTTTTTTAAAATCAATTTTAGATATTTTAGAATTTTTAAGGAATTGCTCAGATTTTTTAACGCCTGTAATTATCTTAGATTTTTTTGCGCCGATATCAACAAGACCACATAACAACATGTCGCCAGATATTCCAGCTATTTGTGGATCTATTACTACAACCATATCAACAAGGCTTCAAAAATGCATATAAATTCTCAGTTGTGAAAATAAAAATTTTCTAAATAGAAACACAATAGATTTAATTACAGAGTAAAAA
>OMIR01000107.1 GCA_900299125.1 Nitrosopumilales archaeon
AAAAGAATGGACTAATCTCTTTGCAATAAACTTTGAAATAATTAAAAAATTAATAGAGTGGCTTGATATAAAAGTAAAATTAGTCTTAGAATCAGAATTAAATGTATCCGGAAACTCTACTGAAAGATTAGTAAGTGTGTGTAAGTCTGTTGGTGCCAGTGTCTATGTTTCTGGTATGGGTGGTAAGCAATATCTTGATGAAAAACAATTTTCTAAAAACAATATTAATCTTGTATATCAAAATTATAAACCAATTGTGTATCAACAACAACTATCAAAATCATTTATCCCGAATCTCTCTGTTTTGGATCTATTGGTGAACATTGGACCAGATAGTTCAAAACTAGTAAAAAACAAATTGGACGATTCCTAATCATCATTTGTTTTAAAATATGAATTGAAAACAATTAAGAATGATCGTTAGAAATCACAGGTATCAACAAAATGAAATCTTTAACACAAAATATAGTGAATGAGTTTAAAGGCAAGACTATTCTCATTACTGGTGGTACCGGGTCAATTGGACTAGGAATTGTGAAGCAATTAATTCATTGTAAACCAAAAGCAATCAGAATTTTTGCAAATGATGAAAATTCAATTTTTGAAACAAGACGAAACATCGGGGATAATCCTCTTTTCAAGTATATGGTTGGTGATGTAAGAGATAAAGACAGGCTAGTTCTGGCCATGAGAAACGTTGACATTGTTTTTCATGCTGCAGCAATGAAGCACATTGATATATGTGAACAAAATCCATTCGATGCGGTAAAGACAAATGTGGTTGGTACTAGTAATGTTTTAGAGACTGCAATAATTGAGAAAGTCTCTAAAGTCATTTTCATTAGTACTGATAAAGCTACAAATCCTACAAGTACGCTTGGAGCAAGTAAATTATTGGCAGAGAGGTTAACTCTTGATGCAAGCTCATACAATGAAAATGGAAAAACTATTTTTGCAATAGCCAGATTTGGCAATGTAATAGGCTCCCGAGGCTCGGTATTCCAAATATTTCATCATAATTTGAGAAATGGTTTACCTTTAACTATAACTGATGCTAGAATGACCAGATTCATTATGTCTATATCAGAAGCTGCATCAATGATCTTAGAAATCACAAATATCGCAAAAGATGGAGAAATCTTCATACTCAAGATGCCGTCAGTAAAAATTTCTGAGCTTGCTATGGCAATGACAAATGTATATAAAAACAGATATCCTAACATGAAAAAAATATCTAATATTAAAATCTCAACTACAAGAGAACACGAGCGATTTCACGAGATCTTGGTTACAAATGATGAAGTCCCGTATTGTCATGACGTCGGTACTATGTTCAAAATCTCAAAAATGGAAAGTAAAAAGATGATACCTGTCTCTCAATTTAATTCTGAAACGGCCCCAAAGATTACAACAGAAAAATTAGAAAACTCTATTAATGAATTACTAGATGAGTATGTTTCCTATTAATTCAAATCTTTTTGAATAATCATGAAATGGAAAATTCCTCTGTACAAAGTATATGTTGATGACGAAGATATTCGGGAAGTCTCTAAAGTAATCAAACGTGGAATGGATTGGGCCATAGGACCAGAAATAGAGCAATTTGAGAAATTATTGGCAAATTACATTGGTTCTGAATACTGTTTGACATTCAATTCTGGTACGTCAGCAGGACATGCAGCTATGTTAGCTTTGAATGTAAAGACCAGAGATGAGATCATAGTTCCATCTTTTACATTTATTGCTACTGCAAATTGGGCATTGATGGCAAATGCTCAACCAAAATTTGTCGATATTGAAGAAAACACATTCGGACTAGATCCATTACAGGTAAAAGCTGCAATTTCACCTAAAACTAGAGTAATAATACCTGTTCATTATGCCGGCATGCCATGTCGTATAGACGAAATTGTGAAAATTGCAAATAGACGAAAAATTCCAGTAGTCGAAGATACCGCAGAATCTCTTGGAGCAAGTATTGGCAAAAAGAAAGCCGGCACATTTGGTGATCTTTCCATTCTTAGCTTTGCAGGAAATAAAGTAATGACCACTGGTGAAGGCGGAGCCATAACTACAAACTCCAAAACCTTATTTGAAAAATTAAAACTACTCCGCTCTCACGGACGTTTAATTAATTTCAATTATTTTTCATCAAATGAAACTCCCAAATATGTTTCTCTTGGATATAACTGGAGAATGTCTAGTATGACTGCAGCATTAGGCATTTCGCAATTGCACAAATTTGAAAAACTTGTCAATCTACGTCGTAAACATGCCAATTATTTATCATCAAAACTTTCTCGATACAAGTCAATTAAAGTACCTAAAGAGCCAAAGGGATATCGACATGTTTACCAATTATACACAATTCGTCTAACAAATTCTAAGATTCGAGACGGTTTAGTAAAATTTCTTACTAAAAAAGGCATAATGACAAAAATCTTCTTTGAACCAATTCATAAAACTGATTTTTACAGAAAACAAAACTATACAAAATTTCTCAGATTACCCATAACGGAAAACATCTACGATCAGATAATCACACTACCGATGTTTCCTAGTTTAAAGAAGGAAGAATTAGATTACATTTATGATTCCGTAGCCGAATACATGGATACTAACACTGTCTGATTTTATCCTTAAATCTTGCAGGAACGCCAGCCCAAACTTCATTGTCTGGTATACTCTTGTTCACAAATGAGTATGCAGCAACAATTGAATTCTGTCCAACAGTAACATTTGGCATTATAGTACTATGAGTA
>OMIR01000108.1 GCA_900299125.1 Nitrosopumilales archaeon
GATTAGAGGTATTAGTATAATCAAAGCTTTCAAAAATTGCAGAGTTTGGCTGAGATTCAACAACAGTGATTATTTGTGAATACGTCGTAACACCATCAGTAACAGTGGATGTTTGATATCCATTTGCTTGAAGTTCTGCGATATTACCAAGATTCAATCCTAGTTTTCCGTTTTTTTCAAACCCAAGAGAGGATAACTGAGTTATCAAATTCACAAGTCCAGTTCCTCCAGTAGATGCATTTGCTCCATTTTCGGTAAATGCTCTATAGAATACTGCTTGTGGGGATGCGATATTAAACGTCCATGAATCTTGCGATGTAGGATCTTGATTAAGTTGCATGTCATTCATGGTTACAAAAACCTGAGAATTTGGAGGATATGATGTTCTATCAAGTGAAGTTGCAATATTAGGAATATCATCATATTGCAATCTAACAATTTGTGTTCCACCCCCAGCATTATACTGTATGACTACATCATTATTGAAAGAATATAGTTGAATGATTGGCCAAGCCGCTGAGTTTAGTCCTATTTGACCAGAGGGTATTGTATTAGCGGTGTTAATTGATGGTGAATTCCTAACTACGTTATTAACAGTCGCACCTACAGGGACACTAGTGCATGTAACAAATGGAGTATTTCCATTAACAGCGCCCATTGCGCCAGTTTTTGGTATTGCTATTCCATCGGATTCAGAAAATGAGGGTCCAAATACTATTGTGTCTTTACTACAAAATTCGCCAAAGTCTAGACCAGTTCCGGCAAGGCCTACTGTTTGATCGGCGATCTTGGCCTTATCGAGATTTGCGAAGAAACCATACCACTTTCCATTTGTTGCCTGAACCATTCTGATGTTTTTACCATTGATTGTAACATCTGGTTCTCCTTTACCTACATCAGTGTCTGATAGAGAATTATCACTAATTACTACTTCTATTACCATAGAACCTGCAAAATGATTACCAAAGTTCGAATTCTCAGCAGAGACATACAAGTTAGGATTTGAAGCATGCGCGTGTAGCAATAACGGTGCCATAAACAGAATCAATATTCCCAATAAAACAAATTTTGACACCGAAGAGTACATACACATATCAAAGATAATCTTTACGAATGAATCATTTGTGAATCATGACAACTAATCGTTTTTCCTGAAAAAAGGATTTTTGAAGTTTTAGTACTTATCATTATTTATTTATGAGTTCTATGTTTATGAATAAAATCCAATTTAGAGCAATACCGTAATCTGAGACAATATCAATTTCTAAGGAAAATTCTGAAAAATGTAATACCATTATAGAGAGGTTCCGGGGTTGATGTAGTATGATAAAAAAGGCACACTTGATGATTTTTGTTGGTGGAGCACTGGTTGCAGTAGGAATGATACTTTCATACATTGGTGCGACGTATATTTCAGAACAAGTTACAATGACTGAAGGAATTATTAGTTCAGCAATTCCTGTGACAGTTGAAAAAGAATTAGACCCATCAATATCTATTCAAGGAGCATTTATCATACGTGCAGAGAGTGAAGATAGAACCAATCTAAGTGCAGTTGTGTTCGGACCATTTGGAGAAGAAATCAAATCATTGAAAGTATCTGATGTATCAACGGAGGAATATTTCAATATAGAATCCAAGGGCTTGTACAAAATTCAAGTTAAAAATTCTGGTAAAGAAATGTCAATCATAGTTGGTATAACTCATGCGCCCGAAAAATCAATCGTAGCATTGAATATGCTGGGTCAGTCCATGATCATTTCAGGATTCGTAGGAGTTGGTATTGCACTAATTTACGCAATAAAAATAAGAAAATCTAATTAAGATAGCTGTCGATCTCTGTAAGCCCATCGACAACGCCTTTGTAGTTTTCGTCATTCTCCATAAATTGTGCAAGCTTTTTAGAGTCAACGCTAAATTTGTTATTCGATTCAAAAACAAATCCAGTTTCAATCAAATACGCTAATCTCGTTTTAATGTTAGTTTCTGTAATTCCAAGAGTTGAAGAAAGAGTTGAAGAATCCTGTGGTCCAGATTCAAGCTCTGCCATTATTACTGATACGTTTTCATCAAATAATGTCTTCGCTACCTTGTTTTTATCAAAAGTCATACTTTTTCCTTAGTTTCCAACCTAATATCTTCTTAGACTACTATAGAAGATAAGGTTTGATTATTTGCGGTGTTTATTCTATGATTAAAGATTAACATCTCAATAACAATCATGAAGTAAGAATAGATACCAAGGCAGGGTTTTTATCGGGGTTTCTTTGAATTTCCAATACTTGTCAGCACAAGACTATAGACACATTGTTAGAATAGTGGGTAAAGACATTCCAGGTGATAAAAAATTATCAGTAGGACTAACCCACATCAAAGGCGTTGGTTATAATTTTGCAAATGCCATAATTGGCGCATTGGGACTTAATCCAGCAAGTAATATTGGATTTTTGACAGAATCTCAAGTTGAATCTATAGAAAAAACCCTAAAGGATCCAACATCCGTTAATTTCCCATCATGGTTACTAAACAGACGAAAGGATGTAGAAACTGGCAATACTTCACACTTAATCACATCAGATGTTGCATTTACTGTTAGAAATGATATCGAGAGGGAAAAGCTCGCCAATAGTTGGAGAGGTTTTCGACACATGTATGGATTAAAGGTCAGAGGACAAAGAACTAGAACCACAGGTCGTAAAGGAGCATCAGTAGGAGTAAAGAAAGGAGGCAAGGTATTACCTGCAGGAGCTGCACCAGCTGCAGCATCTGGAGCTGAAGCACCGGCAGCGCCAGCTGCAGGAGCTGCACCAGCAAAACCAGCTGCAGGAGCTGCACCAGCAAAACCAGCTGCAGGAGCTGCACCAGCAAAACCAGCTTCACCAGCAAAGAAATAGAGGGAAAGTGAATGGGAGATCCAAAATATCCAAGCCGAGTCTGGAAGAAACCAAAACGTCCATTGAATTATGATTTCATGATGGAGGATCTCAATACACTTGGTAACTATGGTCTAAAAAACAAACGAGAGTTATGGAAGGCAAGAACGGAATTATCCAGGGTAAGACATCAAGCAAGATCACTATTAGCACTAAGGCAAGAAATTAGAGCACAAAAAGAACCAGTCCTAATGAAATCATTAGTAAAGATCGGACTAGTAAAGAGTGACGCCACATTAGATGACGTATTAAATTTGGCAGTAAATAATTTGCTAGATAGAAGATTACAAACTATAGTTCAAAGAAAATTCACACTGAAGACCCCATATCAAGCAAGGCAAGCAATTGTTCATGGGCATGTTTCGATTGATGATAGGATTATCACAGTGCCATCATACATTGTCACAGTTAAAGAGGAGAACAATATTCAAATTTCACCAAAATTCAAAATCCAGTCTCCAGTAGTAAATACTGAGCCCGAGGTTATAGAAGAAGCATCGACTGAACAAATCTAAGACAAGCTTATCTCTAAATACTGTCTTTTTTAATCTAGAACTGAAAATGTGTTCAATTATAGGTTATTATGGCGATTCACCAGCAGCGCCAATTTTAGTAAAGGGTCTAAAACGTATGGAATATCGTGGATACGACAGTGTTGGTGTTGCCACCAAATCTGACAATGATATACTAGTCAAAAAAGGCGTAGGTAAAGTAAACGAGGTCAATGATGCGTTACACTTGGATAATTTACCTGGTCATGTCGGAATTGGTCATACACGTTGGGCAACTCATGGGAATGTTACAGATGTTAATGCGCATCCACATCCTAGTAGTTCAGGCAAGATAGCAATTGTTCATAATGGCATAATAGAGAATTATGAGGAGTTAAAATTAGATCTTGAAAAAAGAAACTATCGATTCCAAAGTCAAACAGATAGTGAGGTGATTGCTAATTTATTGCAGTTCAATTATGATCAGACACATGACATAAAGCAGGCTATGATGAAAACAGTATCCAAGATCAAGGGCCATTACGCATTTGTTGCCATGTTTGAAAATGGAATATTATCAGCAGCTAGATTTCATGAACCACTAATAATAGGAATTGGTAAAAAGGGATTCTTTCTTTCAAGTGACGTTTTAGGTTTTATAGAGAAAACAGACGATGCTATTTACCTCGATAATGGAGAGATTGTGATATTAGACAGAATAGGAATTCAGATTTTTGATTTCGATGGAAATACCATAAAACATCAAGTGACAAAAGTTTCAAAAGAATTCGCGGATGTTTACAAAGGAGACTATGCGCATTTTACCTTAAAAGAGATCTCTGAACAGCCAAATACTGTCATATCCGCGGGCGAAAAATCCACAGATTCTATTAACAAAGCTAGTGAATTAATTAGAAATTCTAGAAATGTCTACATTACAGGAAGTGGTACTAGCTATAATGCAGCATTGATTGCAAAATATTTGTGGCAGAAATATGCCAAAATTAAAGTAGAACCAATCATTTCTAGTGAGCTAACATTTACACCTGAAACCATAGAATCAGACTCTATTCTAATTGCCATATCGCAGAGTGGTGAGAGTGCAGATGTTCTAGAGGCAGTTAAAATTGCAAAAAGGGCAAATGCTAAGATTCTTTCAATTGTCAACATTATGACTTCATCATTGGCACAAGAATCTTCAATAGTGATTGGTATGGGGTGTGGGCCTGAGATTGGAGTTGCTGCAACAAAAAGTTTTACTTCACAACTTGGCATAATCTACAAAATTGCAAGAAAACTGTGTGACGGGTGTATCAATTTAGATAGTGAAAAAATCTCTTCTTCCATAAGCAAAGTACTAGAGGATCATACCAAGATTAAAGAAATTGCTAAAGAGCTAAAAGATATTCAAGATATCTACATTCTTGGCAGAGCAGTACATTATCCGATTGC
>OMIR01000109.1 GCA_900299125.1 Nitrosopumilales archaeon
ATATTGTGTGGACATGGCGACATAGAACAATCCTAATACTGTGAATACTATTCCTCCGATAATTCCAGCAGCTAGCATCTCAGGACATTATAGTCAATCCGATTCTTAAACTTGGCATTTCGTATCGAAACTAAGAATTTTGATTTGATTTCTGGAATATCTTTTAGCTTGTTTTAGAAGTTTCAATTTCTAGATATTAGTTAATTATAGTCACGGGACAATTTTGAGCTAGGAACAACCAAACTTTTTAGCCCATGAATCTGACGCAAATTCGCTTTTATTGCAGTATTTGGTTTGTATGCTAGCATAACCTTTCTCCAAAAGTTCAGAATTCAATATCCTTCCAGAGCAGTATGCCTTACCAACAAGTCGACCATACGCATCATATGGTTGTTTATCGTCCTGATCAATTCTTATGGTGGATTTTAGAGGGCATAGACTAGCAGTAAAAGACTTAGCATCATCATAACTTGGATCACCCTTTTCAGGTGTATTTATGAGAGATAATCGTATCTTGAAATTTTTAGTATAGATGGTGTCTGCATCAATAATGTTAGTTATGATCTCAATTGCACACAAAGAATCACCTGAGCAGTCAGACTCGTTCTGTTTATTTGTGCCAGATGTGGATTTCTTTTTATTTATTTTCTTCTCGAATTCTAATTCATTTAATTTTTTATTTGTTGATTTGTATTCTGTCATTCTATCATGCGAGGTCTTTTTATCTCCCGTGTGCTCATAAACAGGAGTATAATACTGGGTTTTGGTTGACTCGTCCAGATTTTCATTAAACTGCAAATATTCTGGAAAAGGTAAAACATATTTTTTGAATAGAATATCCCTGAATACAGAATTCCCAAAAAAATCATCCAAATCCACTGAAGCTTTAGTTTTCTTATTCCCTGAAACCTCATTCAGTCTATCGATTTCTTTTTTATTCTTGACCATTTTTCCTGTAAATGTTTCTGTCCATTTTTTATCTTTGACAAATGGACATAATGGAAATTTCTTTAATTCCTTGTATCCGTCATAAATGGGATCTTGAATAAATATGGGTAACTGAGTGTATACATAATTTCGATGATCAGACATGAATCTATCTAGAGCGTTTTTTTCTTCTTTAGTTAAGCAATCTGATGGTTTTGGGTTATCATATTTTTGAGCAAATGATTCGTCCTGAAATAAATTAAAAATTATAATCATGACAACCATAGAGCAAAGGATAAAAAAAAATTCATACAAAACAATTATTTTAATTAAATAAAAATCTTCTAACTATTTTTATAGCTAATTTATTTAGATTTAGTAAAATGTAACTTTATAATAACTTCATACTATAAGAAATCTTTAAACAGTAAAAATTTAACAATACTGGTAATGAATCAGGGTTTAATTTTGGGTATTTTGGTCATATTTGCATTAAGCCCATTCCTTATTTCGGATTCCTATGGGATAAATTCTAACGTCAAGTCTGAAAAAACCAGTAAAAATAATTCAATTATTACAATGACAAAAGATTCCGGTGTTAACACAAAATGCGGGAACAAATGTTTTACACCAAACGTGATTACAGTTCAAAAAGGCACTACCGTAACATGGAAAAATGAAGATTCTATTCCTCACATGGTATCGCTTTTGAATGGTAAGTTCGATAGTGATGCTATTGCGGAAGGCGGCCAAGTATCTCATACTTTTGATCAAACAGGCAGTTTCGAGTATCAGTGTTTCATACACCCATGGACTACTGGAAAAATCATCGTAAAATTTTCTAATAAAGAACCAACTTCCAAAAATACTGTCAAATCAGCCAGTAAATCACAAACGCTGAGTCCAAAATCTTTTATGGTCTATGAAAATAATCTGAGTTCAGATTATGTTCTTGCTGAAGTAGATAATTCACCAGGTGTTGAGAATGCTAAATCAGTTCTAATGCACACGTTTAAGAATAAGAACAACCCCGACTATTATGCAACCGTAATTATAACTCAGACGAAATCTAAGATGACCAGCGAAGAAGAAAATCTCATTTTTTCCAAAGATGCGGTAACAAATGGCGACAAAATTTTTTTCAATCTGCCTGATAATTTGGGAAAATGTAAGAGAACAGAAACGGGGCATAATGTACACGATTTATTCTGTGCTAACGATGTCTGGAGGTTTGGTATTCTGAATCGTGATAATGCTAAAGAGGACACATACAAGCTTATGGATATTATGTTAAAGAAATACTACGAGTCTCAAGGTAAACAATTCAAACAATCAACCAAAGAACTCGCCACAAGTGGTGAGAAAATACCAAAAAGGGAAGAAACCTATGATGAAAAAATCAACTCCATAGTTAAAGTAAAAGTTATTCGTTGTTCTGATTCTGGCTCTGGAAATTATCTCAGTTGGAAAGGAAGTCTCATAAGCTTGGCAACAATTCCTATCGACGTCGATATAGTTCTGACTGGATTGGATAGTAGTAAGAATATCGTTACATTTGAAAAACACACAATACATGATCTATATCCATATCAAACCGAATACATCGATAGATTGCTTGATAATAACTACGAAATCACATCATGTGGTTATAAAATTGAGCGAGTCAAACCCAGTAATTAGATTTCCATAACAAATCACCCGATAGCTGAATTGGTAAAGAGACTGGACAGAGTCATTTTGACTATCTTGATAATCCCCCTTACGAATGATTAACTCGTAAAATAGGGCTAGTTTAGAAGTAAATTGATAATGGTATTATCAAATCAGGTGTATTTCAGATAGGGACTTGAAAATGTTTTACTTGTCCCACCCTTGGCACACTTCGTATTCTTTCTAGCTCCACTCCCTCACTATGATTAGATTAGAGCAACAAGTCTGGGAAAAATGGGCAAGTCAGGTCATAGAAGACTCGGCAGGATAATGACGATGTTTTCTATTATTTGCAAATACTCTCATAACCGCAGTTTTGGCATTTGTATCTTAAGTCTCCGGATTTCAAATTAATTTTTCTGATTAGAACTTCAACAGGTTTATGACATTTTTTGCAAACTCCGTTTGGAAAGTTACTGTCATCAATCATGGTTTGATTTTAATTGATTTTAATAAAAAATTTGTGCATTAAAATAAACTCTAGAAACAATTAATTAATTTCTAAACACATCTCCTGTGTTTAATGGAGTCTAGATTTGATTAAAAGGAGGACCCATTTTAGATAGAACTCGATACATCATAGCGATTTTTGATAAGATGATAGAACTAGACCTGAAAAGTATAGAAGTTCAGATAGGTAAAGGTGCATCGCCATACAATCTTGAAAAAATATAGTAAGTCGTTGGTTGTTTTTATAAGATAATAGAGAGTAATCCTAAAAAATACAGGCGTTTGGTACAGCATAGGCATCACATTTTACATCATCAAACCAGAGTAAATAGTACGTTATTTCGATACGTCCTTAACTCGAACCAAAAAACTCCAGAATCTGGAAAGATAAGACAGCAGTACGAAAAATCCTCGTAAAAAATAAACAGTTGAAACGATGTTCAGACAAATCAAAAAACTTAGTACAGATATCAAATAACTGGCGAATTGGATCATCCACTGAAAGAGTTACAAATCTATCTGGTTCTTGTTTTTTATTCTTATTAGATCAATTTTTTAGATGGGAATGCATAGGTATGGATCAATTTCTTTTCAATAAAAGATCGATTCCAAATTTGAAAAATGAAGGAAAACGAAAGTACAAGTAATGTTTTAATACATGGCAGAGCCCTTTTCAGAAAGTTAACTTGGCAAAAAAAGAAGTCAAAAAAGCAAAGGAACCAACCCCGGCAAAGACTGAAAAAAAATCAGCCAAAAAGGAATCTCCTTCTAAAAAAGACAAGCCAGTCAAAAAATCCAAGCCAAAAAAATCATCGGCTCTGGCAGATGACGGACTAGTCATCATCGATGAAGAGATCAAGGAAGACAAAGAGGCCGAACTAGAAGCCAGAAAGGCATACCTAGAAGAAGCAAGATCGCAAGAAGTAGAAGACTAAAACTTTATTCGCAGTTATGCCCTAGTATTCTAGTGCGTGCGCTCTGTTTAATCACAATAAAGCCGGGAAAAACCGACCAAGTCCTTCAGGCACTCCACAAAAAGCGTAAAATCCTCAAAGAGATTTTGCCAGTCACCGGCAGGGCAGATATCTGTGTGCTATTGCATGGGACAATGGACGAAATCAATAACATGGTCATCGACTTTAAGAAAATCAAGGACATTGTCACCACAGAAACTCTAATTGAAGTGGAGGTAAATATGGGATGGTAAAGGCTGTAATTCTTGTCAAATCACCAAAAAAGCTAATTGCCGCAAAGTTGGCAAAAATGCAATATGTCTACAACTCTTTTCCAGTATCTGGCCAATTTGATGCAGTTGCAATAGTCAAAGTCGACGACATGTCCCAGATTCGTGAAGTGACTACCAAAATTCAGATGATTCCTGGAGTAGAGCGTACTGAAACCATGATGGAAATCCAGTAAGACCGTAGGAATTTCACAATAAAGCATAAAGCATTGTGTTGTGTAACTTACCTGTGAATATCAAACGCGTAGGCAATGTCATTTTGGCAGTCAAGGATTTGGACAAATCACTGGCATTTTATCACGAAGTGCTTGGACTACCAATCAAAAACCAAAGGCGCACATGGATAGATTTGGGACAGACCGGTGCTCTTCTTAGCCTCCACCCAACATCAATTACTGCAGACCACACGTCAAACAATCTGGAAGGTGGAATTGTGGTAGGTTTCCTAGTAGGAGACCTAAAATCGGCTCTAGACGAGCTCAGATCGAAAAATGTTCGAGTCCATCGAGACATAATGGACAGGGATGCTGGCAAAAATGCCATAGTTTTGGATCCAGACGGATACATGGTATCTCTGTTTGA
Organism: Nitrosopumilales archaeon; assembly: GCA_900299125.1. Classification (GTDB taxonomy): domain Archaea; phylum Thermoproteota; class Nitrososphaeria; order Nitrososphaerales; family Nitrosopumilaceae; genus Nitrosotenuis. The sequence continues at coordinate 4,913 of OMIR01000109.1, forward strand.
ACCAAAATTCGAGGATTCTGACAAACAGTCAAAAGGCTATCACGGGTTTACCCCAGCCTAAACAATACTTTTTACTTTTGCTATTATGCTTTCAACAGATTTTGTGTCGGGGTCCATAGAGACATAATAGACTACCTTGTTTTTCGGAACACATACAATAATTGCGTTTTTGTGACGAATTATTGCCGAGTCCAAAGGACCAAAAGCCTTGGCCTGAGAATTTCTCATTGTAATAAGATTCGATATAATAAAGAATTCATTTTTTGCAGATTCAGGACCAAGTAATGGTTTGAGTCCAGGTTGAATTATTCCAGTCAGAGTTCTGCCAAACTCATTTATCACTCCAACATATCTTATGGATTTAGAAACACCCATTATTTTCTGACATCGCTTTCTATAATCAATGATTGATTCTTTCCATTTTTGTTCTGGTGTTTTACTCAACAGTTGTACTCAGAATAACAAGTTAAAAAGAGTTTATCAGGCTTTTTTGTTCTTGAATGATTCGATTCTCTTTTTTAGTTCGGCATTTTCTAGTCGGAGTTTTTCAAGTTCTTCTTTTGAAGCATAGTCTCGTGCCATCTTGTGTGCCATTGGGTGACCCGGAGCAAACATGGAAGCACTCATGTCTAAAAGACCTGATGCGTGTTTGAGATACATACGGTTAAACTCGTTAATTTTACCAGTAAACGAGGAATTTTCTGCAATCATCTTTTCCTTGAGTCGTGCAGGATTCAATGGACCTGCCAAGCCTGGAGGATATCGTA